>VGZI01000042.1 GCA_016872605.1 Planctomycetota bacterium | reverse complement strand
CGGTCCTGATTCAGCCGACTTATCATCAGGTGCCGATGGCGGTGCCCGCCATGGCGCCGGTCAGCGACAAGGAACGTCATCTGGCGGAAACGATCAGCACCGGCGCCAAGACACCGACGGCCCGCGCGCCGTCGCGTCCACTGCTGCAGTATCTGATACGATTCTCATCGCCGCGTGAAACGATGGACAGCACGCAAAAACAGGTCGATCCGCGTCTTCGCGGCCTTTCGCCTCTTGGCTCCGGCGCATCCCTCTCGATGCCGGCCGACCCCGCGCGATAACGCGGAACACGTCAAGGCTGCGCGATACAATCCCAGTGCCATGACACTTGCACCGAAAGCGGTCGTCCTTTTGAGCGGCGGCCTCGATTCCACGACGACCTTGGCCATCGCCAAGTACGCGGGTTTCGCCTGTTACGCGCTCACTCTTCAGTACGGGCAACGGCACGCCATCGAGATCGACGCTGCACGCCGAATCGCCCAAGCGATGGCGGTCGTCGAGCACACTATCGTGCCCATCGATTTGCGTCAGTTCGGCGGCTCGGCACTCACCAGCGACCTTCCCGTGCCGAAAGACCGTCCGCTCGATGAGATGAGCCACGGCATTCCGTCGACGTACGTCCCGGCTCGCAATACGATCTTCCTCTCTTTCGCGCTGGCCTGGGCCGAGGTGCTTGGCGCTTCCGACATCTGCCTGGGAGTCAATGCGCTCGACTACTCGGGCTATCCCGACTGTCGGCCCGAGTATATTGCGGTATTTGAGACGCTGGCAAACCTGGCGACCAAGGCCGGTGTCGAGGGCCGAACGTTCAAGATTCACACGCCGTTGATTGCACTCTCGAAAGCGGAGATCATTCGCCGGGGCATCGAACTAGGCGTGGATTTCGGGTTGACGACCTCCTGCTACGATCCAACGCCAGCGGGCTTGGCGTGCGGCCGGTGCGACGCGTGCTTGTTGCGATTGAAGGGTTTTGCGGAAAATCAAATGAGCGACCCGCGGCGATATGCCGTGTGAATTTCGTTTAGCGCCCGCATGGCGCCATGCAAGCGCTAAACGTGAACAGGATCTATGGCAGCACGGCGATGGCGCCTTTGCGGATTTGGCCGCCGCGGACGATGAAGAACGAAACTGGGTTAAACGTCGGGAGATCCGGGTGATTGAGCACGTAGTTGATGTTGTCCAGGCTAACCGTTTCCCAAGTGTGCAGGCCGACGAGCACATCGCCCTTTTTCAGACCGGCCTTGGCGGCGGCGCTGTTGGCGTTCACCGCCGTGATCTCCAGGCCGCCGTGCAGTTGATTGTTCGCCTTGGCAACGGCATCCCCGGCGATCGGCGTCAACTGGATGCCCAGTTTCTGCCAAACGATGTCCGACAACGACACGGGCCGAACCTGCCGATCGCCTGACGCCAGCGCAAGCCGCACGCTCTTTTCCTGAGTTCCCCGCCGGACAACAATGGCCACGCTGTCGCCCGCTTTTCGGTCCATCAAGCCGCGTTCGACATCAATGCCCGACGCGATTTTGACTTCGCCGATCTGAACAACGACGTCGCCCGACAGCAGTCCGCTCGTCGCCGCGGGACTGGACGAATCGACGCGATCGACAATCACCTTGCGCACCAGGCCGTCGTTGGACGGTTGCAGCACATCGCGGCAGATCAGGCCGTCGTAGGTGCTGGACCGTCGGCGCGCCTTGAACATGTCGCTGACTGATTTGACCATGTGATCGACCGGGATCGCGAAGCCGATGCCCTGGGCCCCGGCGCGAATGGCGACGTTGACGCCGACAAGTTCCCCGTTGACGTTGACGAGCGGTCCGCCCGAGTTGCCCGGGTTGATGCTGGCGTCGGTTTGGATGAGCGACTTGTACGACATGCTCTCGTTCAGGCTGACATCGCGTTTGATGGCGCTGACGATGCCGACGCTGACGGTGTGCTCGTAGCCATAGGCGTTGCCGAGTGCGATGACGGTTTCGCCGACCATGAGATCGTTGGCGGTGCCGATCGGCATAACCGGCAGCGCATTCGTCGGGTCGATCTTGATGAGGGCGAGGTCGAGTTCGGGGTGGCGTGCGACGATGACCGCATTGTGCGTAGCGCCGTCGGCCAGGCGGATGCGCAGCGCCGTGACGTCATCGACCACGTGCTGGTTGGTGACGATGTAGCCGCGCGGATCGATGACGATGCCGGTGCCCATGCCGTTCATCGGCTTGCGGGCGACCGGCGCCGAAAACGCGTCGCCCGGGCCGCCGGCCAGCCGTTCGCTGTGGATGTTGACGACGGCGGCCTTGACGCGGTCGACCGCCGTCACGATTGCGGTGCGCCGGGCCATCGTTCGTGTCAAGGGGGCGTTGTCTTTGCCGCGAGTCTCATTCGTAAACAAATTGGGACCGAGACCGGCTTCTTGAGCGTGAACGGAGAAAAAAACTGCAATGCAACAGAGGAACCCCAAGGCGATCGGCCAACGTTGGTGCAAACTCATGATGTCCTCGGATCCTGGATTCTTCGTCTGAGTGGGAAGGGCTGCGCGGGGCCGAAGCACGGGAGAGCCCGGCGTCGGCTCTTTATCCAATCGGCAACCCCGCAAAGTTGCCTCAGTTTCCCGCGCGAGGATTCGCCCATTCGCAAGTCGTCGCGCGCACTGCGAGCAAGGGATGCCGACGGCGATTGCTTTGCCGAAATGACGGACTGCCTCGAGCCTGACGATTGTAGCGATTCTCTTACAATGCCTTCGCAGGAATCAGGAGTCTGGAGTCAGCGGGCTATCACCAGACCTGCTGTTTGACTTCCGACTCCTGACTCCTGATCCCTGACTCCTACGCCCGCAATCTGTGGAAGAACAAATGGACTCAGCGTCACGCCGCCAGAAGATCGAAGCCATGCTTGCGGACGAGCCGAACGATCCGGAATTGCGTTACATGCTGGCCATGGAATACGTGAGCGGCGGCGACGATGCCGAGGCGGTGCGCTGCTTCCGGGAGTTGATCGCAGTGGCGCCGAATTATCCGCCGGCCTACCATCAGGCGGGCCGGGCCTTGCAGCGATTGGGCCAAATCGCCGAAGCACGCGACGTGCTCACCCAAGGGATTCCGATCGCCCAGAAAAAGGGGGATCAGCACGCTGCCGGCGAGATGGCGGAGTTGCTACAGAGCATGGAGTAGCGAACTCGCGTTGGGTTCAAGGTCTGCGAGGGTGTACGACATGGTCTGCGTGCCCTCCCGTGCCGTTTGCAAACCATGTCGTGCACCCGGTCTGCGACGGTTCCATCGGGCTGCCACCCATGCGTGCGGTTCGTATCGGATTTGTGGCCTATGCGGACGTGCGAGCGCATTTTTCGCGCGGAACATTGAGAATTCTGCTACCGACCTTCAATTGGAAAAGGCCGTCGTGATACACTGAGGGGTGTTGTCCTCGCGCGACCAACCCAAGCGGCAATGCGAGGCCTAACGAGGGCACGTCATCATGAGACTCGGGCTGTTGGCCATCACACTCCTGGGCACGTGGGTGGCGCCGGCGTCGGCACAAGCGCCGTACAAGGTTTACACCAGTCCCAAGATGCCGCCGCGCGATTCGCTGGACCGCATGAATTTGACCGTCGCATGGACGACTCGCGTGCGCGTCGAAGGGAATCGTGACGGTATCGCCAGTTTTCAGATCATTCCCGGTACGCCGACCCAGATCGTTGTGCAGACGTTTAAGGGCTCCGTCTACCTTTTCGACGCCAACCGCGGCGACATGATCTGGAAGACCGACGTCGGCGTCCCCTTCTGGTCGGTCCAGGCGGCCGCGTTCTGCTCGCACAGCATCTACGTCACACGGCGCAACATGCTGCACGTCCTCAATCGCCAGGACGGCTCCCAACGCGTCTACACCTACGATCGCGCGACCAAGCTGTTTTCGTTTGGTTACGAGCTTCAATTCGCTCCGCAATCGGTGCCTGTCGCCGACGAGGATTTCCTGTATCTGCCGATGGGCGACCGCGTGCATTCGATTCTGATGCCCGATTTCGCTGAACACGACCGCATCAAGCGCGCCCGTGAGCTGCGCAAGGCAAAAGGCCGCGAAGAAAAAAAAGGCGGTCCAAAGGAAAAGGATCTTCCCGATGACGATGACGGACCGGATTCGCCGCAGCCCGACTTCTACTGGGGCTACAAGCTCGCGGACAAGATCATGACATCGTCGCCGCTCATCGCCGACGATTTTCTCGGGCTCCTGGCCAACGACGGAACGTTGTCGTCGATCACGCGGTTCGAGAGAGGGCAACGCATCGAAAAGTTCGAGTTCAAGACAATTGGCCAGGCCCCGGCTGCTCCAGGACAACATCTCGCTACCGCTTTCATCGCCTCGGATGACTCCAATGTTTACGCCGTGAGTCTGCTTGGCGGCACGATCAAATGGCGGCATGTTTCCGGCGCCCCGGTGCGAATGCAGCCCTACGTCAACGACCGCGACGTCTACATTGCGCCCGACCGCATCGGCCTGCGCCGACTCGACCGCGAGACCGGCCGTGAACGCTGGACGAACCGCGACGCTACACGTTTTCTCGCAGCCAACCTCAAATACGTTTATGCCCTCGACAACATCGGCAAGTTCTTCGTTCTCGACGCCGAGCGCGGCACCACGCTTGCCAAGCTCGACATGGCCGACTGGATGCTCACGTTGCCGAACGAATGGACCGACCGCGTTTATCTCGCTGCGCACGACGGCCAGATCCTTTGCCTGAGAAACCGCGACCTGGTGCGACCCTTGGCGTTGAAGGTCACCGGCGTAGCGCCTCCCAAGCCCAAAGAAGAAAAGAAGCCGCCGCCGATGGAAGAAAAGAAAAAAGACCCGGACAACAAAGAGGACAAGGAGAAGGACAAGGAGAAGGACAAGGAGAAGGACAAGGAGAAGGACAAGGAGAAGGACAAGGCGATGAGCGACGACGCCCTGGGACGGCGTGGAACTCAGCAGCTCGCATGGAATCGCACACCATCGATCCACGCACGGGCCATCACGACGGGCGCAACGGATCATCGTCAACTTCGGACGCTGCGATGAACGCGCTGTGCGTCGGTTTCGGCATCATGCTGATGGTGCTGGTCGCCCTACCGCTCTCACTCTTGGCACAGGATCTATGGCGCCCGGCAGCCTGGCACTGGACAAGCGGAGACGCGCCTGAGCTTGTCCACCTTGCGCTCAACACAACTGCGTTGAGTTTCTGCGCCGCGGCGTTTGCACTGCCAATCGGAATCGCATTGGCTGTCCTCCTCCTGCGGACAGCATTCGTTGGTCAGACGCTGCTGTGGTTCACTCTCGCTGTTGCTCTGTTCGTGCCAGTGCCGATCCTCGTCGTGATCTGGCGAGCGATCTTCGGCGAAGGCACATCGATGTGCACTGGCCTGGCGCCGGCGATCGCCATGCACGCGCTTGCGGCGATTCCCTGGGTCACCTTCATCGTTGGCGTCGGCGTGACCTGGATTGACTCGGAGAGCGAAGATGAAGCAGGTCTGGTGGTCGCTCCCTGGCGGGTCATACTCTTTGTGACGCTGCCACGCGCACGCGCCAGTATCCTGGCCGCCGCAGTGTTCGTGCTCATTCAAACGGCGACCGAAGTCAGCATCGCCGAGATGGCGCTCGTGCCGACGTTTGCCGAGACGACGCGAGCGCTGTTCGCCGCCTCCGACAGGGACGGCCTGGCCCGAACGCTGGCGTTGTCGATCCCGGTGTGGGTGTGCGCCACGGTCGTCCTCGCCGGCATGGTCGCTTACTTGACGGATAGGCTGCCTCCGCTGACGGCGACAGCCCGGCCTTTGCGCGATCTCGAGATCGGCACGCCTGGTTCGCGACTCAGCACGGCGGCACTGTTGCTGGCCATCATGGTCGCGTCTCTGGCGAGCCTCATCTGGAAACTTGGGATTGCCGGGCATCCTCCGCAGTGGAGCGATTCGACCGCCGGGCATTTCATTCAATCGGAAATGCGATTACTTGGAGGCGAGTTGTTCGCAAGCCTCGCCACGTCGTTTGCCGCTGGGTCTTTGACGGCCATGATCGCCCTGGTCGGCTGCTGGTTGGCGCGCGATTCGGTTCAGCTGCGTTGGCTCTTGCTTCTGCTGCTGACAGCCGTCTGGATTCTACCTGGCCCGGTCGTTGGAATCGGGCTGCATCGCCTGATCCTGCTCTTGCCGCCCGGACCATGGAAACAGGTATTGCATCACGGTCCTTCGCCGGCGCCCTTGATCTGGGTACAAACGATACGCGCGCTGCCGATAGCCGCCGTTTGCTTATGGCCTGTAGTGCGTTTGATTCCGAACCAGACATTCGATGAGGCGAAGTTGGCCGGGGCGAGTGCGCTGAGCCAGTTCGTACATATCGTGCTGCCGACGACCTGGCGAGCGACCGTGGTTACGGCGTTCGCGTCAACGGCGCTGTGCCTCGGCGAAGTCGGGGCCAGCACACGCGTCGAGACACCGGGCTGGGAGTCCTTTGCCAAAACGTTCCTGAACCGCATCCACTATGGCGTCGACAACAGCCTGGCCGCCGCAAGTCTGATCCTGATTGCAAGCCTGGTCGCCATAGGTGTAATCGTGTTTACATTGAGCCGATGCGTGCGGTCCGCGTAGCCGCGTTTGTACGCGGTCGACGTCGAGCTGTAGCGAGTGCGGCGCTGTCAAACGCGCTGACGGCAATCGCAAAGCTGGGTTGGACGCAAAGGCTGTTTGCGATATAACATAAGTGCACGAACGAACCCGCGACATGTAGTTGCGGCGACCGTCCTTCGCAGCGAGGAACGAAATGAGCACTGGTATTGTCCCAAAATCCCCTCCCAAACAAAAACCGTCCGACGAATCTACCGAACAGAAATTTGAATATCCCGGAATTCCGACAACCTGCGACGGCGCGGAAGCCGTCGTCCACGTTGAAATCAACGTCGCTCAAGCCGCCGGCGCCTACCCGATCACCAGCTCCACGACCATGGGCGGCGGGTTCAACGCAGCCGTCATGAACGGCAAGAAGAACCTGTGGGGCGACACTCTGCTCTTCTTCGAACCGGAGAGCGAACACTCGGCGGCCACGGTTTGCGAAGGCTTCGCCGTGGCGGGCGGGCGCGTCACGAACTTCACGTCAGGGCAGGGCCTCGTCTTGATGAAGGAAGTGCTCTACACGATTGCGGGAAAACGTCTGCCGGTGCTGATGAACATCGGCGCTCGCGCATTGACAAGCCAAGGCCTGAATGTGCACGCCGGCCACGACGACGTCGTCTCCGTCGCCGATTGCGGCTGGGGCATGATGTTTGGCCGGAATGCCCAGGAAGCCGGCGACCTGTGTTTGATCGCACGTCGCGCCGCCGAGGCCAGCCAGACGCCGTTCTTCAACATTCAGGATGGATTCCTCACCACGCATACCGTTGAAACCGTGCGTCTGCCCGAACCCGCCTTCATGAAGGAATACATCGGCGATCCCAAGGAAAAGCTCATCAACCTGATGGATCCCGCCAATCCGGTCATGTCCGGTGTCGTGCAGAATCAAGACTCCTACATGAAGGGTAAGCTCGCGCAACGCTGGTATTACGATCGCATCGACGGCATCCTGGAAGAGTGTTTTGCCCTCTTTCATCAGAAGACCGGCCGGCGCTACGACTTCGTCGAACCGTACCTGTGCGATGACGCGGAGTTTATTCTGGTCGGCATGGGCAGCTACATGGAGACGGCCAAGGTCACGGTCGATTACCTCCGCAAGAAGGGCATCCCCGCTGGGTGCCTCAACGTCTGCGTCTTCCGTCCGTTCCCGGCTCGTCACATCGTCGACGCACTGAAGAACTGCACGGCGTTCAGCGTATTCGAACGGCTCGACGATCCCATGTCGACGACCGGCAACCACCTGACGCGCGAGATCAAGGCAGCGTTTTGCGACGCGATGAACGGCGTCAACGGGCAGGAAAAAATCAACAAGATTCCCCGCATCTACCACGCCGCCGCCGGCCTGGGCAGCCGCGATGTCCGCCCCGGCGACATCATCGCCGCCTTCAACAACATGCGAAAGCCCAACGGCCAGCACTTCTTCTGCGTCGGCATCGATCATGCCCTCGCATTGAAGCGTGCCGAAGACCCCGATTTGCGTCCCAAGAACGGCTTCTCGATGCGCGGCCATTCGGTCGGCGGATTCGGCTCCGTCACCACCAACAAGATCATCGCAACTATTGCCGGCAATGTCTTCGGCAAAGACGTTCAGGCGTATCCGAAGTACGGCTCTGAAAAGAAGGGATTGCCGACCACCTACTACCTCACGATCGGCGATTCGCACATCTACATGCACAGCGAACTCGAGCACATCGATCTCTTGTGCGTGAACGATCCGACTGCCATCATGAACCCGCTCACGCTCGATGGCTTACAGGCGGGCGGGTCGATCTTCATGCAGTCGCCGTACGTGGATGCCAAGGAAGTGTGGGACCACATCCCGGCGCCGGTGCAAAAGATTATTCGGGAGAAGAAATACCACGTCCACTTCTGCGATATGGTCAAGATTGCCCGCGAGATGGCATCCGAGGCCGACTTGCAAATGCGTATGCAAGGCATCGTGCTCTTGGGCGCGTTCCTGAAGCTCACGCCGTACGCCAAGAACAGCAACATGAGCGACGAGCAAGTTTATCAAGGGGTCGAAAAGGCGCTGCAGAAGTACTTCGGCAAGCGCGGCGACCGCGTCGTTTTAGACAACCTGAACTGCGTCAAGCGCGGATACCAGGAAACCAAGGAAATACCTGCGTCTTTGATCAATGCGTAATCGCAAGCCCAGGGGTTCGCAGTACCTCACCCCTGGGCTCCCATGAATAGGAGCATGTTTGATGTCCACCACCGCTGCCTCGTCGATGAACGAGGCCACCGAACGCGACCCGTACAACAACAACAGCTACGGCACGCTGGTCGATTCAGGTTACAAGCTGATCAATCTCCCCGTGCTCGATGTGAACGACTTTAACGAACGCATCATTCGCGGCTACGAAGAAGGCTGGGGCGAACGCGATCTTCCCGCCGACCTGTCCACGGCTCGTTCGCTGGTCCCGGCCGGAACCGCGACGTTGCGCGACTTCAGCAACATCGCGCCTGAAATCCCTGAGTACATTCCCGCGCACTGCACCGGCTGCATGGACTGCGTCACCGAGTGCCCCGACACCGCCATCCTCGGCAAAGTGCTGTCCGAGACCGAATGGAACGAGAAGCTCAAGACAATCCCCGAAGCCGACCGCGAACGCTTCTCCAGGGAATGGTCGCGCACCAAGAAGTACTATGACGGATTCAAGAAGAAGCTCGGCGACGGCGGCATGTTCAACATCATCATCGATCCGTCCAAATGCAAGGGCTGCGCCGAGTGCGTGACCGTTTGCGACGATGACGCGCTGAAGATGATTCAGAAAAATGACGACGTCATGACCTGGTCGCGCAAGGCGCATCGTTACTTCAAGAACATCGGGCCATCCAACGACAAGTACATCAACGACAACCTGCTCATCGACATGATGCTCAAGGAAAAGACGCATCTGTATGTTGGCGGCGCCGGTTCGTGTGCCGGTTGCGGCGAAGGAACTGCTCTTCGCATGATGTGCGCCGCCACCGGCGCCAAGTATGGCGATCAGTGGGCCATCGTCGCCGCCACCGGCTGCAACACGGTGTATACCTCGACGTATCCGTACAATCCGTACCTCGTGCCGTGGACCAACTCGCTCTTCGAAAACGCGCCGGCCGACGCCATCGGCGTCCGCATGCGTTGGGATCAAATGGGCTGGCAGGGCAAACCGATCTGGTGCATCGGCGGCGACGGCGCCATGTTCGACATCGGCTTCCAGGCCCTGAGCCGCATGTTTGCGTCCGGCCACAACATCAAAGTCTTCGTGCTTGACACACAGGTTTATTCCAACACGGGCGGCCAGGCCTCGACTTCGACCTACACAGGCCAAAACACCAAGATGAGCGTGCACGGCAACGCGTTCGGCGGCAAGCAAGAACGCCGCAAGGAAATCGCCCAGATCGCTATGATGCACCCGCGCACGTATGTCGCACAAACCACGTGCGCTCACGTCAACCATTTCTACAAGGCGGTTCTTGGCGCCCTCGAGTTCGACGGCCCAGCGATGGTTGTCTGCTACACGACCTGCCAGCCCGAACATGGCGTCGCCGACAACATGGCCGGCGAACAAGCACGCCTCGCCGTCGATAGTCGTGCGTTCCCGCTTCTGATCTTCGATCCCCGCAAGGGCGACAGGGTCAAGGAAAAGCTGTCGCTGCAAGGCAATCCCGCGGTCAAGGAGGATTGGTTCAAGAATCCCAAGACCAACGAGGAAGTCACCTTCATCGACTTCGCTCGCAGCGAGGGCCGATTCGCCAAACACTTCGACAAGGACGGCAATCCGTCGCAACTCTTGCTACACGCCAAGCAGGATCGCCTGGAGAATTGGCACTTGCTGCAAGAATTGGCGGGGCTGCGCTAGAAACGCCGCTTGCGGCGTGGCAAAAACCGCCGCTCGCGGCGTAGCAGATGCCTTTGCTACACCGCAAGCGGCAATTGGGAGATCGCACAATGGCGCATCCGATCGTCATTGCGTATCACCTGATCTGGACCGTCTATGGCTGGTGGCTCCCCAACGACCCGCGCGGCAGCGGCTCCGAGCAAGTCGCCAGCGACGTCATCGCCGAGTTGGGCGACCTGCACTATGGCCGAAAAAGGGTGCAGCCGTCGGGCAAAGTTGTGCGCGAATTCTACGAACGCGCTGCCCCCGTCTTGAAGTTCCCATTGTTGACATTCGATGAGCCCGCACGTGCGTCGATCGGCGAAGCCTTCGGTCAAGTCGTCGAAGAAAAGCGATACACGTGTTACGCATGCGCCGTCATGCCGGATCACGTCCACATTTTGATCCGCAAACACACGCACGCCGCCGAAGAAATAATGAAAAAACTCAAGGACGCCAGCCGCCTGCGCGTCTGCGCCGCCGGCTTCCGTGACGGCGATCATCCGACCTGGACCGGCGGCGACGGTTGGTCGGTGTTTCTCGATCATCCCAAGGAAATTCGCCGTACTATCCCCTACATCGAACGAAATCCTGAGAAGATCGGGTCGCCCAAACAAGCATGGCCCTTCATCAAACCCTACGACAATTGGCCGCTCCACGAAGGACACAGCCCAAATTCCCCGTACGCGAAACGACGGCGCGAACTCGGAATGTACCCCGAATAGCCGCTTGCGGCGTAGCAAAACCAGGGACGCCGGTTTTGCTACGCCGCAAGCGGCAGATACAACATGACCGCTGCCCTTGCCACTCACGACTTCGCCACGATCGACGCCGCGTGCGAGTTTCTCAAACGCACGCGCGCCGAGCTGCGTAACCTGCGCAAGGTCCGCGTCTGGACCGACAAGCTTCACGTCATCGATGTCAATAAGGATTACTTCGAAGTGCGCGGCATCGGCTATCCGGACGCCGACATCGTTCCGCTCTTGAAAATGATCAACACCGCCTTCGACCCAGCGAAGATTCACGAGCCGACGTCGCTCGAATACAAGGAGTTTGACACGGGAAGGCGGCACTGTTGGGCCGAGGATCGGGTGATGTAACGGATTCCTCGCTTAGGGTTTGCGTGGCGCCGAGCGAACGCCAAGCGTATTCCGATCTACCCCGGTCCGTGTCCGTAGATGTGCTGAATCGGCGTCTTGTGCCCCCAGGCAATCTGATCGCGCGTCAGCCCGAAAACGCCGGCGATCTTGTCGCGCTCCGGCGGGCTCGGCGTCCAGCGGCCCAACACGATCGCCAGCACGCGCGTCTCATCAAGCCCCGAGCGCTCCGCCAACGACTTCACGTCGATCTTGTGCTCGACGCACAGTTCGTCGACTGTTTTCAACGTTTCCATTGCTTTCACCGTAGGACAAGCTGCCAGTTTGTCCCATTTGTGCGGCATCCCCAGTGCCAAGGGGACAAGCTGGCAGCTTGTCCCTACGGACTCCGGCCAAACTGCGGGCCGTGGCCGTAGACGTGCGACACTTGCGCCTTGTGGCCCCAGGCGATGTCGTCACGCGTCAGCCCGAATACCGCGGCAATGCGATCGCGCTCCGCCGGGCTCGGCGTCCACCGGCCTTCGACGATCGCACGCACACGCTTTTCATCAAGCGTGGCTTTGTCCGCCAGCGTCTCGATGTCGATGCCGTGCTGCAGACACAGCTCCTCGACGGTTCGTTGCGGGTCCATAACGTTGATTGTACGCAAAACACGTCAGAGCCTGAAGCGTAAGCGATGGAAACGCTTTCCTTCGCTTACGCTTCAGGCTCCGACTATACGAGCGCCGACGCGACGACGTTCGACAACCGCGCCAGGAATCGCCCCTCCGGCTCTTGCGGCTGCGTCGTGAACAAAATGAAATACGCGTCGGCGTCGGGGTCGATCCAGCATAAGGTCCCGGTCGAGCCCCAGTGGCCGAACGTGCGTGGACCCAACAGATCGCCGAAGTTTGCAGAATGGCTTGGCCAGTTCAGCCGCCAACCGAGGCCCCACGGCTTGCAGCGGCGATCCTCTTCCGGCACGACAGGCATGGCGGCGAGTTGGTTCATCGTCATTGCCCGCACCGACGCCGGGCTCAGAATGCGCACGCGGCCCAACGTGCCGCCGCCGAGCATCATCAGGCAGAATCGCGCGAAGTCCGCCGGCGATGTGATCAATCCGCCCCACGGCACGCCCATGCCATGCCAGTAGGCGCTATTCCAATTCCAGTCGGCACGTTCCAATGCCGCCGGCACGCGAATGCCGGCGATGCGCTCACGGCGAGCGCCCGTCACGCCCAGCGCGGTGTCGCGCATTTCCAACGGAGCAAAGACCTCGCGGGCCAAGAACTCCGGGAGCGCTACGCCAGAGACTTGATGCACGATTTCCGCAAGCATCAAGATGCCCATGCTCTGGTAATTGACGCGCGTTCCCGGCGGGAACAACAGCGGCAAGCGACACGTTTCGCGAACAAACGCCGAGAGCGGTTCATGAGCTCGGCGTAACTTCTCGTTGCTGGGCAACATGTCGGGCAGGCCGGAGGTGTGCGTCAAAAGATGGCGGATGAGCACATCGCGCTTGCCGTTGGCCGCGAATGCGGGCACATAGTCGGCCACGCGATCATCGAGCGCCAGCTGGCCGCGTTCGACGAGCATCATGATCGCCGTGGCGGTCACCGGTTTGGTGATCGATGCGACGAGGAAGAGGGCATCTCGCCGCAGCGCTGGCGCATCCCTGGCGGCGCGCTGCCGACCGACCAGCCGCGGTTCGATCATGCGCCCGCGCCGGCCGATAGTCCATCCCGCGGCGGGGATGCGATCCTCGGACAACCAGCGCTGCACGAGATCGTCAGCCCGGCGCAGCGCTGAAGGATCGATGCCGATTGTTTCGGGTTTGCCAATTTGAATGATGGCCATGCGATGACTCCTGTTTGCCGCTTGCGGCTTCGCGTTCGCAGGGCGCCATGCGAACGCAAAGCCGCAAGCGGCAGGGGACATCGCTGATATACGAACCGAACATCCGATCGTCAGAACGTGCCTTCGCGCACCGCGTCGCCGACACGTTGGGGGCGAAGTCTCTTGACGTTGACTGGCTCGCACGATTCGTTCTCGGGAAGCGGATTGCGGCGTTTTTCCTTGCCCATGCCGAACACCGACAGAAGCCTGGCCAGGATGCTTGACCCGTCG
Source organism: Planctomycetota bacterium (assembly GCA_016872605.1). Lineage (GTDB taxonomy): Bacteria > Planctomycetota > Planctomycetia > Gemmatales > Gemmataceae > SIAQ01. Next base: position 23,174 of record VGZI01000042.1, on the reverse strand, counting down.
ACGGCCGTTTGCTTCTCGTCGTAGTAGTCGAACCATGGAAAGCCGACCCGCGTGTACTCGGCGGCGGTCGGCGGCGGGTACGGCGGCGCTTTGCCCGTGATCGCTTGCCAGACCAGCGAGTTCGCCAGGTGGATGAAGCAGCGGCTCGACTTCGTCAGGTCCCAGTCGTCCAAGTTGAACGGATCGTCGTAGATTTCTTGCTTCATACGCCCGCCCGGCGCCAAGCCCATTTCGGCTTCGGGCATGGAGCAGCAGAAGTATGACTCGCCGGCCAGCGCCTTGGACGCGTATCGCATCTCGCTGCGCGGTAGTTTTGGAAACCGGCGTTCGAACACGTCGCGTTTCATCGGGTAGACGATGATCTGCAACCCTCCGTGCTCGGCCTTGCCGGTGATTTGCTCCTCGGCCGTGTAGCCTTCGCCGAGCGGCATGGCGACGAATTGGCGGATCGTGCCTCGTTCGACGCAATACCCGTCAAGCCACGGCTGTTCCGGAGCGACCATGTAGTCCTGTGGATCGCGATGGATGCCTGGTGACCAGTCTTTGCCGGTGACGGCGTCGATCTTGCCGGTCGCGACCTTGATGGCGAACGGATAGTTCGCATAACGTTCCTGATCCATGCCGGCGCTGAAGCGCAACCAAAGCGCCTCGGCCTGGTACATCGGCATCATGACGCCGCCGTGCTCGAGCCACATGCCGGGAACGTTGTCGGCGAAATCGTCGACGTGCCGGAGCGGAAAGGCGCCGAGACCGGGCGGCAGCGGATACGTCTTGTCGTCATCGGGAATTCGCAGCGTGCGCTGGAACGTGATGTTCAGCGTGGCGCTCGGGTGAACATCGGGAAACGAGAACGCGAGGGAATCGTGCTTCAGCTCAATCATGGGACTCTCCTTTGGGCTTGGTGGTAATCTAATCTTTCAACCGATCTCGGCATGCGTGACCTTTCCCGCGATCGTCGTGACGTCGACCCGGTCGCGTCGGTAGTCGGCGGTGACCGGTATCGGCACACCGTCCTGACATGAAATGCGGAAATTGAATCCGGCCTCGTGAACAGTCGTCTCCGCTTCCTTAATACTCAGGCCAACCAGCGATTTAACGTCGGCTTCCGACATGACAACCTCCGTAGCAATTATTACCAGTTCCCGTCACGCACCTCGCGCACCAAGCGCAAGACAGCGTGATCGGGCATGTTTTTCAAGTCGCGAATGAGCTGGGCGAACAGCTTGGGCCGTTTGCGAATGATGGCCAACAACTCTTCCGACACCTTGCCGGCCAAGGCGAGCAGCGCATCGGGATCCTCGCCGAGCTCCTTGGCTAGGGCGATGATCGTCTTCTCGCCCGGAGGCGGCTGCTCGCCGCGCTCGATCTTGGACAGATACGACGGCTCGACATCGATGGCCGCCGCGACTTTGCGCAGCGAGAACGCGGCATCCGTTTCCTGGAGTTCAAGGCGTCTTTGCCGAACGTAGTCGCCGAAAACGTTCATGTGTGTAGTATATACTACACACTACACGAAATCAATAGCCGTATCGCTTTTTTTTCGAGATCACGTTACTCTTTTTTCAGCAGTTCCTTGTAAGATCGCCGATCGACGTGGTTCTTTAGTAAGTGCGTGTCCTCGTTGGCCCACCAGAGATGGCCGGAGTGGGCCCAGCAGCCGTTGTTGGTTCCGTTGCGAACGATCGGTGGCAAGGCGTTCTTATCCTGCGCTTTGCCGGCGCGGATTTTCGTCCAGCCTTTCTTTATATCGCTGAACCGGTAGATGCCGAACTCGCGCTCGTTAGAGTGGACGATGTCGAGTTTGGCGTCGCCGTCGAGGTCGAGAAAGCGCATGCCGTTTTGCAGCGTGCCCTCGCCTCCGGGAACCGCGAAAGGCAACGGCTGCCAGTCCTTCCCGGACTCGTGGCGATAGACTTTGCCGTTGTTCGCAACGACTTCGCATAGGCCGTCGCCATCGAGGTCGAGGAAGCGGTGGAACAGCACGTGCTTGCCCGCCTGCGTATCGCGAAAGGTGCTGCGCAGCGCCTTGTCGGCCAACCACTTTTCGCCGTCGAAGTGCAGCACGCCTTGATCGGTAAAACCCTCGGAGCTCATCGGCAAACTCTGATGCCGATAAGCCAGCGATGCGAAGCCATTTTTCTGCAAGACCCCGAACGCGTACTCGCTGTCGACAAAGATGTTGCCCAGCGAGTGCTCCGGCATCTTGACGATGCGCCAGTGCGACGACTCGGGATTCCACAGATACGTCTTGTTGAACTGCGGCCTTAGGTCGACGATGTCGATGTAGCCGTCGTTGTTGACATCGAGCAGGAAGACGTTGTTGGCGGCGCCGCGCCACTGTCCGCGGGCAAGGACGGTTTTTCGCAAGCGGTCATGGGCCTCCTTGAAGGTGAGGAACTTGACTTTCTTGCCATGCTTGGCGACGGCGTAGTCGATGAAGTCGACCACCTGTTCGGCCTTGATCCATCCGTGCGGATGGAAGACCATGTTGAAGACACCCTTCTTGATGACGGAGCAATCGAGCGCCGCCTTCCAGTCGCGCACGGTGAGCGGATTGTTCGGCTTGTGCAGATGCTGGGCCTGCCAATCGCTAGGCGTCATGCACGGGAACTGCCAGCAATACCGGCCGATCACGTAGGGATACGGATAATTCTCTATCCAATTGACAAACGAGCGATCCATCGGCAAGTACTTGTAGAAGCGTTCCTTGCCGTCGTCGAGCACCAACTCCCTTGGCAACTCCGGGTCGGCCGACGTGAACACTTGAAAGGCTGACGAATCGAGCGTGAGAAAATTGCCCTTGGCGGTGGTTTTATTGAAGATCTCCGCCCAATGTCGCGGGCTGGGCGTGTTCAGCGAATCGCAGCACGGCATGCGAAACGCCACCGGGTAATTCTCGGCGATCTCATTCATGCGATCGACGCAGCGGTCGTACGTATCCTTGGCCTTCTCGAAGCCCGGTTTGAAGTACGGGCAAGGATGATCGACCGTGTGCACCTCGATGCTCAGCCCTTCCTTGAGCCACGCTTGAACCTGGGCGTCCTTCGGCTCGACATCGCACGTCATGATGCTCACCGGCGCCCGGCCATCGATCTTCTTGAGCCGATTGAGAATCGGCCGCAAGAACGTCTCGTACTTCTTGGGATCGCGCATGTCGTCGATGGCGAGGATAACGACGGCGTCCACATCGCGTTCGCCCACCCACTGCGGCGTGATGAACTTCGGAAACTTGGCGTGCGGGTAATAGGGATCGAGGTCGCCCAGGTAGGCGAGCCGATTGCCGGGCGTGGGCAGCGGCGGCTGCGTTAAGGCCGAACCTGAAACAACCAAGATGAGAAGAAAAGAGAGGCTTCGCATGAAATCCTCGAATGTTGCTCATTGCCGCCAAGTCTCACACAGAATCACTATCATTTTGTGATCTCTCCGAGAAGCCGTCCGATGCAAAGCGATCCACCGGATTTCTTGAAAATCCTTCACCTCTCGCTTGAAATAGTCGCTCGCCATGCGATTCTCCCCTTCTCCCTTTGTCGGGTGCACGACATGGTTTGCAAACGGCACGGGAGGGCGAGGCTCCTGCCGAGCCGCGAGCACGCAAATAATCTGAGTTGACATTACGATGCTGACGCTTCCGGCTCGGCAGGAGCCTCGCCCTCCCAAAAGGGGCCGCGCAGACCGTGTCGTGCACCCCCCTTTGTCCCACGCTGGCGCGGCCCTACTCCGGCAGCTTCCACAGCTTGATCTCGCGGGCATCACACGACAGGGCCCGCCGGCCGTCGGGCGAGAACGCGACGCTGCCGACCGGCGCAGTATGCGTGTCGAACACGCGAATCGTCTTGCCCGTGTCGAGATCCCAGACGCGCAAGGTGCGATTCGGTCCGCCCGCCGTCAAGGCGCGCTTGCCGTCGGGCGAGATGGCGGCACGGACAATCACGCTGTCCGGATCGGTTTGGCTATGGGTCATGCGTTTCAGTTCCTTGCCGGTGGCGACGTCCCAGAGAATCATCCACCCATCGTTGCCCGCCGTCAGCAGCTTTTTTCCGTCCGGGGTAAACAGGACGGTGCAGATATAGCGATCATGGGCGGTGAACGTCTTGACCACCTTCTTCGTCTTGAGATCCCAGAGATACACCGGCCGATCCTGATAGCCGACGGTGACGGCCGCGGATGCCAGATGTTGACCATCCGGCGAGAAAGCGAGGGCGGACAGTTCGTGCTCGCCATGGTCGATCGTGACGAGCTCTTTGAAGGTCTTGGCGTCGTAGATGCGGATCGTCTTGCCGCCGCCTCCCAGAGCGATGCTGTCGCCGTCGTGCGAGAATGCAGCCGCGCGTATTTCGGGCCGCCAGAGCTTCTCCCGATCGAATCGATCCGGATTGTGGCAGGAGCCGACGAGATCCATCTTCAAAGTATCGAGAACGTGGAGCCGATCGCTGGTCTGGTGGCTCGTGGCGAGAAATCGGCCGTCGCGGGACAATCCTTGCGCGAGGCGGGGCCAATGCGTTTGCAGCAAGCGCTTGACCTGCTTGCCGGTTTCGAGGTCGATCCAGACGACGTCGCCGCCCAGGGCAATCGCGTGCCTGCCATCGCCGCTGAAGAGTGCGTGAATGCGGTAATCGTCGCCCTGCGCATTCGGGCCAGGCCGAATCGTGCGCAGTTCCCGCCCGGCACGATCTTCAATGCGCACGATCGTCTCGCGGGCGCGCCGGCGAATCTCCGGGTCGGCGTGTTGCGTCGCCTTCTTGAGCGCAGCGAGCGCGGGCTCGCCGATCTTCACGAGCCGTGTGATCGCTGCTTCCCGAGCGGCGAAGTCTTCGTCGCCGAGTTGATTGATGAGGCGGTCGATGTCCGACGGAGTCGATTGCGCTTCAGCCTTGAGCGAAACGGCAGACGAAAGTGCGAAGAGCAGCACGATGGCGAGCCGCATGTCGGGATCCTCAATCACGGCTAGTTCGTTACCAGCGAGTGTATTATGAATCAGTACGCACTCCAAGCAGAAGTCGGCGCAGTTTCGTGCAATCGCGGAATGACGTTGTTTTGTGTTCAACTCAAAGTAGGCTAAATGCGCACGGGTGATTCTGCACCACGTAGCGGCAAGCTGCTAGCTTGCCGGGTTCGTGGCACAAGCTGACAGCTTGTGCCTACGGGGCAAACGAAAGAGACAACCGCCATGGCGTCGACAGTTCAGCCGTCGCTCTCCGACATCCAAGCCGCGGCTCGGCGCATCGCGGGGATCGCGCATCGTACGCCGATCGTGACGTGCGCGACACTCGATCGGCTCGCGGGACGGCGGTTGTTCTTCAAGTGCGAGCAATGGCAGAAGGTCGGGGCGTTCAAGTTTCGCGGCGCTTGCAATGCCGTCAATAAGCTCGACGAACGAGACGCCAGGAAAGGCGTCGTCACACACAGTTCCGGCAACCACGCTCAGGCGTTGGCCCTGGCAGCGAAGTTGCGCGGCATATCGGCTCACATCGTCATGCCGAGCAACGCGACGCCGGTGAAGCGCCGGGCCGTCGAGGGTTACGGCGCCATCGTCGTCGAATGCGAGCCGACGCTGATCGCGAGAGAAACGACGGTTGCCGAGGTACAAAAAAAGACCGGCGCGGTTCTGATTCCGCCGTACAATCATCCCGACGTGATCGCCGGCCAAGGCACGACCGCCCTGGAGATGCTGGAGGAGCGTCCCGATCTTGACGCCATCGTCGCGCCGATCGGCGGCGGCGGGTTGATGGCCGGCGTTTCGATCGCGGCCAAGGCGATCAAGCCGTCGATCCGCTTGTTCGCCGCCGAGCCGTTGGGCGCGGACGACGCGGCACGATCGAAGGCCAAGGGCGAGTTGATTCTGCAGACACGCCCGCACACGATCGCCGACGGCTTGTTGACCAGCCTAGGCGATCTGACCTGGCCCGTCGTACGCGATCTGGTCGAAGCGGTGGTCACTGTGACCGAAGATGAAATCGTGCAAGCGATGCGGCTGACGTGGGAGCGCGCCAAGCTCTTGATCGAGCCCAGTTCCGCTGTCGCCGTCGCTGCCGTGCTGACGCCCAGGTTTCACGACTTGGCGGGCATGAAAAACGTCGGCATCGTCCTGAGCGGCGGTAACGTCAACCTCGACAAGCTGCCGTGGTGATATTGGAATCGTATTCCACGAAAAAAAGTCACATGCTCGGAGCGTGATGCCTACGATCTAGTACGTCCAGATGAGGCCGACGTTGAGGGATTGGATCCACATGTCGGACCGGACGTTGTTATTGGCAGGACGCACGACGCCGGCGCTGGAGCCGCCGGGGAAGAAGTTGGGGTTGATCGTCGTGTCGACTTTGTCGACGACTCTGGCGATACCGTTGAGCAGCATGAAGGTATAGCCGAAGCGCATGTTGAGGTTGGAGCCGACCTGCCAGTTGAGGTTCACGCCCGCTTCGGGCAGAACTTTCCAGTCGCCGCTGGAGGACAGGCCACTGTTGGAGCCGAGCGCCAACACGCCGCCGTCGCGGGTGATTGTGCCGAAGCCGGGCGTTGAGATGGTCTGCTGGCCGTTGATGTCGATCGTGCGATTGATTCGGCCCACGGCGAGCTTGGTGAGCACGTCGATCGTCAGGCGATCCCAGATGAACTGTGAGCGAAATCCCAGATCGATGCCGTGAAACTCATTGCGTGTGTTGAAGTTGTCGGTCGAGACGATCTGCGTGCCGGCGATGAAGTTCCGATTAGTCGGGTTGATGATCTCGGTGGCGCGGAGGTATTCGTCGTAGCGGAAGTAGCGATAGCCGAAGAGCGAATAGAGGCGGAACCAGCCCGTGTCGATGGCTTTTTCGCTGAGATCGACGTGTGTCTCCCAAAAGTTGGCCGAGACGACGCGAATATCGATGGAGCCGTTCGAGAATCCAGGAAAGGCGATCACGTGGGATCCCTGGACACCGGTCTCTGTGTTGAAGAAGGGGCGAGCGAGAATCGGAAAAGCGTCGGAGTTGCCGACGAACGACGCGGACTGGCCTTCGATGACCATGAAGCCGGCTTCGATGCCGAGCGTCTGAGAGGAGTTAAACCAATAGCCCGTCTGTAGGCGAACGCCCGAACGAATGTCGTCGTTGACCCAGCCGGGGCCGAAGAGCGTGCTGGTGCTGCCGAGACCGATGACGCCGGCGTTGAGCTTGGTCGTGCCCGGTTCACTCGTCGTCACTAGCGCGGGCAAGTTTGTGCCGCGCAGGAACGCCACCAGATAGTCGCCGGCGATCCAAAATCGGCCATCGCTCGGAAGAACAGGACCTGACGGCGTGCGCAGAAACGACGCCAAAGGCCCGGGTTCGCGTACGGGGCCGAGCACCGGCGGGCCATCCTCGGGCGCTTGGGCACGTGCCGATCCGATCCCGATGCACAACACGGCCAGCGTGATCGCCATTCGACGCATCATTCCCAAATCCTCTGGCGTGGAATCTTCGCGATGAAAACGACCTGAATCGCTGGGATTATCTTCGGCGAGATGCTTTGCCGAACTTTCCGATTATTCGGGAAAAATGGATTATGCCGGGGGCCGGCATATCTTGCCTGGTTTGACATGCGTTGCGTTTACGTTTAGCGCTCGGGTGGCGCTGTGCGAGGGCTAAACGTAAACAGGAAACGGAATCACATCACGGTAACGCTGATTGCCTGGGTCGTGGTGTGGGCCCCGTCGGAGACTTGCACGATGACTTCGTAGACATTGTCGCCGTTGAGATCGCCCGGCGACGCCACGAACGGCGCGCTGATGAATGCCAGGGCGCCGGACGAGGAGCCGATGGTGAACGCAATGGCATCGTCGCCTCCATTGATGCTATACGCCAATGTGTCGCCGGGGAGGTCGGCGTCGGTGGCGGTGACGGTGGTTACGGCTGTAGTGCCTTCCGGAATCGTGACCGCCGCGGTGGCGCCGCCGCCGTTGCTGGTGATGACCGGGTTATTGTCGTTGACCCCGAAGATATTGACGCTGATGGCTTGCGTGTCGCTGCGCGTGCCGTCGGAGACCTGGACCGTCACTTCGTAGACGTTGTTTGAATTGGCATCGGTCGGCGCCTCGAAGTCCGGGGCTGTGATGAACGTCAACGAGCCGCTGGCGGGATTGATGCTGAACTTGGCCGCATCGGCCCCGCCCGAGATGCCATACGTCAGCGTCGAGACGGCGTCGGCGTCCGTTGCGGTGACGGTGGTGACAGCGATGGAGTTCTCGCTGATACCGATCGACGCCGTCGCTCCGCCGCCATTGCTGCTGATGACCGGGTCGTGATCGTTGGGGACGGTGACGGTGAAGGTCTCGACGGTGCTGTTGCCGAATCGATCGGTTGCCTTGACGGTGATCTGCGTTGTCCCGGCGGTGAGCGCAGTCAGTTTCAGATGCTCGTTGGTTAACGTCGCCGTGGCGACGGCGGCATTGCTGTTGCTTTCGATCGAATAGGTCAGGAAATCGTCGCGCTTGTTGATGACGACGTTGTTGATGATCAAATACTTGGACGCGTCGGTCGGGAAATCGGTGAGCGGACTGCCGTCGAGCGGAAGCTGGTTGATGAGGAACCCGGTGCCGGTCGCGGTTCCGTTGCCTGAGTTGGCCAGGCCCGCGACCGTGTTGGTGTAGGTAAAGGTTGTCGCGCTGGGCACGCTGGTGATGGTGAACGAGCCGTTGTAGCCCGCGACGTTGACGGAGCTGATCGTGACACTCTGGCCCACCATCAAGCGATGAGCGCTTGTTGTTGTGATGGTGACGGTGTTGCCCGACTCGGTCGCGCCGCTCACCGCCGCGATCGTGGACGATCCGCTGAAATTGCTGGTGGCGACCGCGGTCAAGCTGTCGAGTACGGCCTGCGACGCAGTATCGGCGACCCTGCCGAACACAGTGTAGCCCTGCTGATCCTGCGTTGCGGACGGCAAGTGGTCGAGCCCCGGATTGTTTGACGTGTTGAAGAAGAACTGGTCGCTGGCACTATTGGCCGACCCGTTGTTTGCCGTGGCGATCGTCCCCTTGAGGTTGAGCGCGGCGATCTCGTCCGGAATCGTCGGAAAGCTTGTCGATCCGACGGTGGGCCGATTGCCGTTCGTCATGATCGCTCGCCCGGCCTGAATGATGTCGATGCCGTCGCCGGCGGTGCTGGTGTTGCGGAAGAAGAAGTTGTTGTCGTAAGCGCCGGCGTTGACATAGTCGTAGAAGTTGGCGACGGCCTGGGGCGTTGCCGCGTCGGTGAGCGTGAGGTTGATCTGCTTGGCAACGCCGCGGTCACTGATGTTCATGGTCACCGAGCTCTCGGTGATCGTGGGATCGGCGAAATACCCGGCGAGGTCGATGGTGCGCGTCGCGCCGACGCTAGCCGTTCCGCCGCTGGACGCGCCTAGGCCAGCCGAGTTGGCAAGATACTTGAAGGTCGTGCTTGTCACGGATCGAATGATGAAAGTTCCGTTGTAGCCGGCCTGACTGACACCGGCGATCGTCACGGATTGCCCAACGTCGAATCCATGCGCCGCCGACGTGGTGATGGTGGCGATGCGGCCCGACTGCACGGCGCTGGAGATCGCGACGCTCTTGCCGAGCACCTGATCCGGAATGGCGACCTTGACGAATGGCGTGTTGTTGGGCGTGCCGGCGCCGACCGCGGACTGGAACGGGAAGTTATTCTCTGGCGAGGTGTTCAAGAACATCTGCAGCGTGATCAGGTTCGGATCCATGCCGCCTTGCGCGACGACCGAAGTCACGCCGCCCACCACGACCGGCGAGTCGATCACGACATCTGGTGACGACGTGACGCTGCCGATCTTGACGGTGCCGACGAGGCCGGTAAACGGCCCGGTGCTGATGTGGTAACTGCCGGCAGGGAGACCGGTGAAGCTGAACGCTCCGTTAGCGTCGGTTAGCGCAGTCAGGTTGACTGGAATGATCGGCGCCGCAGTGGGGGTGCCGCTCAAGTGAATCGATGCGCCGATGAGCCCGTTGTCCGGCTCATTGAGGTACACCACGCCGCTGACGGTGCCCGCCGGCGTGCAGCGATCCTCGAGGGCCTCGACCATCAGCCGTTGCGTCGGATTTGTCTTGCGCTTCTGGCTGCCGGACACCAATGCGTTCCACACCCGGCGAAAGAACGACTGCATCTCTTCTCTCCGATTCCAAGCCAACACGATCGGCGTTCCCGTCGCGCCCGCCGGGCGCTAAACAAGGAGCGCGACACTACTTCAACGGGTCGACCTCCTTTTCGTTATCGCACTATTCTCTGGCAATTCTATCACGAATTGCCAGCCAAAGGCTGGTTTGGCATCGAAAACTGCCGCGCTATTTGTCGTTCGCATGCAGCCGCCAAAACAAGAGAAGTCGTTAGGATTGGAACATCCGTTTATCTTCGATCTTTGTTGACTGAGGCTCGCCATGCCCAGATACTAATCTTGTGCATACGCTGCGATTATTTCTCGCTCGTCACACTCTTTTGGGGAAAACCATGAATGCCGTCCTGTTGGCAGTCCTCGGTTCGTTGTTCTGGGTAAACGTAGGCCAGGCGCAAGAGACCTATACCATCAAGCTCAAGGAACGCGACGCCGGCGCGACGGTCGCCGTCACGAAATCCGAGATCACCAGCGCCAAAGTTACGGTCACGGACGGCGGAGGCAACGTCGTCGTCGACAACCGCAACGTTACCAAGGACAATCAAATCTATGTCGAGACCGTTCTTGAACGCCAGCCGGGAAAACCACCGACCAAACTGCAACGCCAATACACGAAAGCCGAACGCAGCACCGACGACCGCCTGCAAGAAAGCGCCCTTCAAGGCAAAACCGTCCTCATCGAGAAAAAAGACGGGTCATACACCTTCATGTACAAAGGCGGCGGCACGATCGATGCGACCACGGCAGCCGCTCTAGCCAAGGAGTTTAGCAAGAAATCTGAGACGGATGCCGAGCTCGAGCGGCTTCTCCTTCCCAACGGCGCTGTCGCCGTGGGTGGATCGTGGAAGATCGACATGCCCAAAGTTGTCCAAGAGCTGGCTAAACAAGGGCCAATGAAGCTCAATGTCGCCAAATCTGCAGGGCAGGGAAAGCTGATGAAAGCCTACAAGAGAGACGGACGACAGTACGGCGAGTTGAAGTTCAGCATCGAGATACCGATCACTAGCATCGGCGAAGGCAAAGGAACTCTTGTGTTCGGCGACGGGGTCAAGATTGTTCTGGACTTGACGCTCGACACATGCATCGACGGCGCCACCGAGGCGGGAAAGATGCAGATGAAGATGCGCATGGCCGGCAACGCCACGATCCCCGATGCTCCGGGCGCATCGGCAACGCTTGACATCAGCGTCGAGGCGTCTCAGATTCAAAGCGATGTCAAGAAGAAGTGAGGCAGCGCCGCTTGCGGCTTCGCGCTCGCGGGGCGCCCCGGTGCGAGCGCGAAGCCGCAAGCGGTTAGAACGGATGCTGAATGCCGAACCAGAACTGCCAGGGGTAGTTGCCGTTGACGGTTTTGGCGATATCGAAACGCAAGGAGGTGCGTTCGATGAGGCCGAGCCAGGTGACGTCGACGCGCAGGCCGGCGCCGACGGCATGAGCGATGTTGCCGAGCGGTTGCCCATTGAGGTAAGCGTTGCCGACGTCGTAGAACGGAGCGACATAGACGTTGCGCACGCCGCCGACATGGTCGAGAAAGTCGAAGTGGGTGTTGCTCAGGATCGGCACGCGCCACTCGACGCTGCCGATCCACAGCATGTTGCCTTGCCGTTCGTAAAGATCAAAGCCGCGGAAATTGTCGCCGCCGCCGAGTGCGAAGAACTGTCCGTTATCCGGCAGTGCCGCCGCTCCGCCGATGCGAGCGGCCACGCGCGTGTCGGCCAGCCAATCACGCACGGGGCCATGACTGAACCAGTCGTTGACGAATCCCAGCCCCTTGACGGTTGCAACCTGTCCATACGCCTGCTGAAAATCGCGATCGTTTCCGAAGATCGGCACGCCGTACTGATACGTCAGATCGACAGAGAACCCACCTTCAGCATCCCAATATGGGGTCATCAGGTTCTTGTGGTAATGCAAGCCGAACGCCGTGCGATCGCGGAATAGGTCGGCGCCGGGAGTCGGCACTTTCGGGTCGGGCATGCAGCGATTTTGCACGACGCCGAACAACTCGACATACTCGAACGGAGGCAAGTAGAGCGCGCTTCTTTGCATCAGAACGTACCGGCCGAAAACTACGCCCCGGCTGCACGGGATATCGGCGTTGCCCATGGTCGCCAGCGATTTCTCCAGAGACATGCCGACTTGCATGCGCGGATGCAGCACGTGATCCCAAAAGAAATCCGCGCCGGCGACAATGTTGCGATCGTTGGCGCGATACGCGAGGAACACGCCCGCGTTGATCTCCTGTGTGCGAAAGACGCCCGCGCGGAGGCCGCCCATGAGCGACTTGGTGTACCATGGATCGTTGTACGAAGCGAAATACAGCCACGTCCCCGCGTTGACGTTCCACCGATCGTGCGCGTTGGCCACGTCAACTTCGTCGAGCATCGTGTAGAACGGCGTCAAACGCCAGCGGAATTGCCGCTTCCAGTGGTTATTCGTCGGACACTTATCGAGCAACACGCGATCCGGATCAACCGAGATCTGTACCGGCTCGTGCGGCAGCGTGATCTCGACCTTCACGCTCGAACGTTGCTTGCCCCCGGAATCGTCGCTAATGCACGTGACGATGGCCGATAGCTCGTCAATTTGCAAGACAGGCGTGTTCGGATGAATCGGGATGCGAATCTGGTAATCGTTGCCGTCGAGCATGCGGAAGCCGACCACCGTCGGTTCGTTGAAGTCGCCTTGTTGCTTGAGATAGATCGCGACCTTCACGGCCTCCGCGGATCGGCTTGATTTGCGCTGGAACACGCTGGGCAGCCGGTCGTTGATCTCGACGCGATCGATGGCCCAATCGCACTGCCCCGTGCTGTGGACCCAGTGGCGGAAGAATTCGTCCCACGAGTACTTCGTGTAAGCTTCGAGTTCCTTCTGAAACTCGGCGACGCGCAGGATGCGGAATCGATACTTGCGATAGATGCCGCGCATGAACGCGTCGAAGCCCGGTTCGCCGAGACGCTGCTCGATCAGCCCGACGACCTTGCTGCCGCGATCGTACGTGGATGCCGTCAGGTTGGCGAGATGCTCGTATTTGGGCATTTCCTGCACGACGGGATGCGCCTGACCGCGCGCCCAGGCGCCGATCATGGTAACGTTGCGAAAATCGTCACGATGGATGTTCGGCAGCCAGCGCAGGCCGACCGGATAATCGAGCAGTTCGTTGTTTCTGCCGAGCGTTCGGTCGGCAAGGCGATGACTGAAGTACGTCGCGAGTCCTTCGTCCATCCAGGTCTCGGCGTAGCCGTTGGTGCCGACGACGTTGTACCACCACTGGTGCGCAAGTTCGTGCTGCAGTAGATAAATCGGGTATTTTTTGGCGATGGTCGGCATATTGAAGATGCGATCGTCGATGATCACGAGCCCGCCGCACTCGTTGCCGGCCCAGCCGAGCGAGCCTTCTACGATGGTGAACTGCGGGTACGGATAGCGGCCAAACCACTTGTTGTAGATCGGAATTGCCTCGGCGGCGGCGGCGACCAGAGACCGCGCATGAAACTCATGTTCCGCCGGCGCCAGGCAGCGAATCTTGACGCCGTCGGCAGTCGTGGTCCACTCCTGAAAACGCGCACTCGCCACCAGCGCGAAATCGCGCGCGCAGATCGGTTCAAATTCGACTTCCTTCCAGCCGTCCTTGACCGCGACTTCGTGGCGCACTGCAGCCGACGCCGCCAACCGCTGGTCGCTTGGCACCCGAACCCTCACCTGGTAATGCCCAGCTTCGTTGTAGAACGGCTGATGCCAGGGTATGAACGGCGTCGGTTGCCATCGGCCCTGATCGTGAACTGCCACCACGGGAAGCCACTGGGCCAACGTCGTGATGCCTTCCCATTGGCCCCAGCGACCTTTCTTTTGAGGCAGCTTCAAATGAAATGCCAGTTCCACCGTCACCGACGATCCTGGGCCTACGGGCTCGGGCAACACGACCGTCAACGCCGTCGCATTGTCGGGCGGAAAGAAATGTCTCGCCTCGACGCTGGCATCCGGCCGAGTTCCCAGCCGTACCCCTTCCATATGCAGAACCGGACCATCGAGGTTCATCGATTCCTTGGGCGACATGCGCAGCAACTCGGCCGTCTTGGCAAGGAACCCGATATCCTTGTCCGGAACGCTGTAATGGGCATGGGCATTGAACACGACTTGCTGAACCGGGACCGATGACCCGTTGGTCCAGGTCACATTCTGGCGAACCAGGACAAGGCGGTTGGACACATCCAAGACGACGTCGACGTCATAGCGCGGCAGGTTTGTCGCCGACTGCGCGCGCACCGGCGCTGCAAGGCTCGCGAAAGCCAAGGGGAGAATCAACCACATTCGCCATCGGGAATCAGTCATTATCGCAAAGCACGCGTTGGTTCCACGCCGCCACATCGTTCGCTGGTCATCTTGATGTCGTGCGTTGTTCGGTCAAAGATCGTGAGCTACTAACCCGAAGCGTAAGCGATGCTGGCTTTGCAAGTGCTTTTGCGCTTCCGCTTCGGGCTGGTGCAACAACCCTCGCAATTAGCCTCGGCGACACAGTATGTCAGGCTTTCCAGCTTGACGGAAACCCACGGAACATCAGGCTGGAACGCCGGACCTGCGATATCCTTGCATCGTCGGCAAACGGCAGCCTTTCACCACAGGCAACCTGCAGGAAACCGGTCGTACCCGACTCGATCGAACGAGTCAACGTCTTCGGCTGGGAGCCCGTGATAAGCTGGGCTGCCCATTAGGCGAGAGGCAGGAAGCGAAAATACCGGCCGTAGCGTGGACTTCAGTCCACGCGTCGCGCCCCTTCGCGTGGACTGGAGTCTACGCTACATTTTTGTCCGTCTGCCGCCGGGTACATCATGTCCTGCCGCTGGCCTTGCAGGAAAGCATGCAGGAATGAAGCCCGCTTCCGGCGCAAGTTTTGCTAAAAGAAACGTCCTTTCTCGGTGACGCTGCCAGAATCGGCAGGACCGGGCGAAAACTCAGAATGCACCGTGACCTGCTTGATTTCCTTGACTTGGTAGCCCGAGATCTGCCGAATTGACAGCAAGATTGTCTATTTGTAATGGAAAAGTGGTCAATTTTGCTGAGAAAATGTGCCCAATAAGGCAGATCAATCGTCTTATTTGTGGTATATGCTTTGAGCAGGACTAAGGAGAACTCGACATAAATCTTTAATTAGTTTTATGTTAAGAAAGGGAACTATATCAGTCCTGTTTGAGAAAACGTGACGGCACGTTAGTTGCACCAGAGAGTTCAACATTCCAAGGCCCCAAACGGAAAGGTGGTGTGCCATGGCACGAAAAGACGCTCTAGTTCATCTCCATAAAGCACTCGTAGAGCGGCGCGACACGCTCCTTCGACGGCTCGGTGGCGACCTGAAGGACCTACGGCAGAATGCGGGCGACACAGGGGACGAAGCCGATCAAGCCTTCGAGTCGTCTGGCGGAGACGTTTCGTCGCAGCTTGCCGAGATCGAAGCACGCGAACTCATGCAGATTGAGCGCGCCCTTCATCGACTCAAGCAAGGCACCTATGGCATGTGCGAAAATTGCCAGAAGAAGATTCCGGTGGCCCGCCTCAACGCATTGCCTTTCAGCACAACCTGCATTCAGTGCCAGCGCGACATGGAGAACTATGGACACTGGGATGGAAACGCGCGCGGGGTCGACTGGGAAAACCTGTCCGATTCGGAAGCCCGAATGAAAGAGCCCCGCGACGTCGACCTGTCTCAGCTTGAGATGGATTTGTCGAAGTAGCGATTGGCGCTCCTTCCGAACGGCTCGCTGCAAGATCAGCGAGCCGTTTTCGTTTTCACAACTCGTCCGGTCGACAATTCACCGTGGTATAGACCAGCAACCGCTTGCCGCGGAAGGGTGCACAACACGGTCTGCGCGGCCCCTTTTGGGAAGGCGAGGCTCCTGCCGAGCCGGAAGCGTCAGCATCGTAATGTCAACTCAGATTATTTGCGGGCTCGCGGCTCGGCAGGAGCCTCGCCCTCCTGTGCCGTTTGCAAACTATGTCGTGCACCCGCCGCGGAATACGGATACTTATCTATCTTGCACGAAAATTCACCGTTGTGTTAGAATCTCGGCCGAGCGTCGGGACATTCCATGGACGGAACCTCGTGCGAGAGAACGGATATGAGTCGGTCCCTCTTTCAACTGCCGCTGGCCGAAATCGCTGCGGTCCTGGGCATCTTTTTCGGCGCTTGGCTCATACACAACACGTTTCAACCGACGGCCGACGCGCCGAATCTCTTGCTGCTCGTTGTCGGCGCTCTGGATATTCTCCTATGCTTCGGTTTGCTGGCATACCTCCTGCGTGGCCGGCTGCGCGACGAGCAGGCGTTGCCGGGAAGTTGGATTGTGCTGGGCATCGTGGTCGTCGCGGGTTTGTTGGGCTGGATCGGGGCGTTGTTGTACGATGCTGATCGCGTCCTCAATAAGCAGCTGCGGCATGGCGAATACTTGAAGCAAGTCGCGTCTCTGGAAAGCAGCCTGCACCACTTGAATGCCGTTCTGCCGGCCGAGGACTTCACGGTGGATGCGGCGGCATGGAAGAACAATCGCGATGCCTATGCCGTTCACGCCGGCCAACTTCATGCCGCGTTGCGAACGGATTCCACTTGGGACAAAGAGCTGACCAGCGTCGACGCCGAGGTGCAGCAGATGGAGAAGCTCTTCGTCCAGCTCACGGCGCCGAACGACGTCAAGACGCGCCTCAAATGGCGGGCCGACTTCGCCCATGCGCGCGAACGCGCCGTCGTGCTGGCTGAAAAGTTGCGCGACGACATTGGCCAGGCCGAACGCGGGCTGGCAGCAACGCACCGCACCCGGTGGCATGGCATCGGCGCCGCGGCGCTCATCGGCGTGTTCCTCCTTTTGGGTTGCCTGCTCTTTTGGCTCATCTTCGACCACGAGCTGCGCAGAAGCGTGAAGGCACAATTGCGCCTCGCAGATAGCGAAGCACGCTTTCGATGGGTCATCGAGAATCAGTCCGATCCCATTGCCGTGCTCGATGCCGGCGGATTCATTCATTACGTCAATCCGGCCTGGCAGTCGGCCTTCGGATTCCAGCCTGGCGATTTGGAGAACCAGAACCTCCTTGACCTCATTCACCCGCAGGATCGAGCCAAGGTGCAGGCCACGCTCCAAAAAACCAATGCGCATCCGGTCATCGTCTGTCGAATGAGCGCCGACTACGGCATCTGGCACGATGTCGAAGTGGAGTGCCAGTCGCGCGACGAATCCAACACGATGGTGGTGCGCGTCCGCGATCTGCGTGAGTCTTCCGATGTGCCGATCCATCCACAAGCCGACCTGCTGCACGACGAAAAGCTGAAAGCCCAAGAGACGCGCCTCGCCGAGTTGGAAAAGGAAAACGCTGAGCTGCGCGAACGTGAATCGAAAACCCGCAGCGAGTTAGAGCATCAGCAATGGCTTGCCGGGTCGCATGCGGACACCAGCGCCGACGGCCTGCTGATCCTGTCGGCGCGAGGAGAGCCTGTTTCGTGGAACGCCGCCTTCGTTCGCATGTGGAAGCTGTCCAACGACACGATGACGGGACACACCTGGCAAACGATTGCCGCGCATATGGAATCGCAGGTGCAGTCGGGTTGGCGCGAATTCCAGCGTGCGGTCGGCCAGGCGTCTCCGCATGCCGAGTCCGCTTGGGAGATGGATCTGGAGGGGGGGCGTTCGTATGCGGTGCAAGCACGGGCCGCTTCGCATCCGCTTGCCGGCTCGGTGGTGCAGGTTCAGTTCAGTGACGTCACTCGGCACAAGAATCTCGAATCACAATTGTCAGTACATCGCGAGCAGAATCGTGAACTAGAGAAGCGACTGAGCGAGCACGGCGATCAGAAACAATCGCACGAGGCCGCCGTGTGCGAGTCGGAGAAACGGATCAAACAGCTCGAAAAGCAGCTTCGCGAACGCGATCGGCACATCGAGGAACTTGAGACGGCCGCACGCGAGCAACAGGATCGGTTGCACCAGTTGCACGAGTCACACGCCGGCCACGAGACCGACCTCCACGCTGCCCAGGAAGCGATGCGGCGGCTTGCCAGCGGTGTCGCCAACGACCTCAACCATGTCCTTTCCGTCGTTCTGGGCAATACCGAGGTGCTGCGCGACAACTTGCCGCGCGACCATGTTGCCCAGAACTATCTGGAAGATATCCACCAAGCCACTGGCAAAGGAACCGAATTGTCGCAGCGGCTGGTCGCGTTCAGTCGGAATCACTTGTTGCAGCTGGTTCCAACGGACATCAACGAACAACTGGCGTCGCTCGAGCCGAGGCTTCGCGTTGCCCTGGGGCACGTCCAGCTCCAGTGGCAGCGCGGCGTCGGCGATCTGTGGGCCAAGACCGATCCCCATCCCTTCGAGCAGGCCGTTCTGCATTTGGCCAACCATGCGCGAGCCCACATGCCGACGAAGGGCACGCTGACCATTCGCACCCAGCGCGTTCAACTTTCCCCGAACGACCTGCCGCACGCCGACATGAGGCCGGGCGCATACATTCAGATTCGTCTCGGCGATACTGGGGCCGGGATCGACGAGGAAACGCTCCCGCATGTCTTCGAGCCGTATCATCCCGTGATTGACGGGCACAAAGGCGATCTGACGTTGGCGACGGCGCATGGGATCGTCCGGCAAACTGGCGGCGCCATTGAAGTTGCCAGCGAAGAAGGCGTCGGAACTGAGTGGACCATTCTCTTGCCGGAAACCTCCGAACGGCAGCAATCGCAGACCTTGCGCGTGGCCTAAGCCGAGCGGCAAGTCTCTTCCTCGCCCCTCTCTCCGGGAGAGGGGCCGGGGGTGAGACTTTCAGTTTCCCTTGATTTGCCCTCACCCCCAACCTCTCTCTCGGAGGGAGTGGGGGGTAAATCAAGTCCTGCCGCTCGCCTGAGCGCGATGCCGTGGCCCATCAGCCGCGCAAGCGCGTCGTGATGTCGTGCCGCAACCGTGCGGCGAGCGAGGGCTTTCTTTTGCAATTCGGTGTGCTAAACTACGGAGAGTATCATCTCCCGTCCCGGGAATGCACGCATGGCTACAACCAAGCCGCCGCTTATGCGTCTGTCGGAGATGGCTTCGGGACAATCGGCGATTTTTTTCGCCCTGCTGGCAGAGCGAACGCGCGGCGCGCGCCGCGATGGCAAGCCGTTTTTCACGTGTCGTTTTCGCGATCTGGGCCGTGTCGCCACCTTCATGGTTTGGAGCGACGGGCCATTCTTCGAGGCGTGTGAGAACACCTGGCGCGAAGGACAGTTCTTCAAAATCCGCGCCATGCTCGATGAGCACAAGACGTACGGACCACAACTCGACATCGCGCAAATTCGCCCCGTGACCGACGCGGATACGAGCGACGGTTTCGACCCGATGCAATTCGTCGAGCACAGCCGCTACGATGTCAACGCCATGTACGAAGAACTATGGAGCCTTGCCGAATCGAGCATCGGCGATGTGCCGCTGCGTCGGCTCGTTCTGACGATTCTCGAACGCCAAAAACCGCGTCTGAAACAAGCGCCGGCGTCGCATAAGCACTACTATCCGTTTGCCGGCGGGCTGTTGGAACATCTCTTGAGCGTCACGCACACGTGCCTGCACCTCGCCGACAAGTACGTGGCCCATTACCCGGACCTGCAGCCGCCGATCAACCGCGACCTCGTCATCGCGGGGGCAATTCTCCATGACATCGGGCGAACACTCGAATTGACCGACGATGTCCTGAACGTGCAACCGACGGTCCCAGGCCGGCTGCTCGGCCACCTGTTTCTGGGCCGCGATCTGGTCCGCGACACGGCACGGGAGCTTGGCGATGTGAATCCGGAGCTTTTGCAGCTTCTAGAACACATCGTCGTGACGCATCTGAGCCTGCCCGAATGGGGCTCGCCGCGGTTGCCGGCGATTCCGGAGGTGCTGATCATTCACCACGCGGACGATCTCGATGCCAAGATGGAGATGTACGTTCGCTGCCTGATGAACGACAAGGAGCCGGGCGACTTTACGAGCCGCGATCCGGTCCTCGGCAAGCAACTCTACAAACGGCGAACGGTATAGTAGCTTTTTCATAGCTAGGCACGCTACTGCAGGGTGCGTTAAGGGCATCGATTGGGAAAAGGTGCGTATCACGCGCCCTACGAGGAGAGCGGTTCGGTACAATAGTCTTGCTTGCTGATGCGCCTGATAGGGGAGGACATCATGCTTCCGAGACTCTTGGTCCCATTCGCGTCGCTGGTGCTCGTCGGACTGGCGGGCGGGGCGGCTCAATCTTCCGACAAACCTAAGTTTCGCGTCAAGATCGCCGACGAAAAAGCCATCGTCACCGAGAACGATGACATCGGCGCCATCGATCCGACGCAACGCATCAGCTTCGCCTCGGGCGGCACCTTTTACGTCAACATCCGCACGCTGCAAGGCCAGACTCTCCACCTGAGCCATTTTCCGCAGTTCCTGATCAATAATGTCCCCATGCAACCCGGCCAGGGCGGACGCTTCGAAGGCGTTAACGCTCCGTTGAAGAAAGCTGCGACCGGCAAAGCACGCAACGGCTATGCGTCGACCTGGATCATCAATGATCTTCGCATCACCCAAACGGTCACGCTGCATCCGGCCAAGGCGAAGGGCGCAGGGCAGAAACGGCTCATGAACACCGTGCTCGTTGCCTACACCATCGAGAACACCGCCCAGCGGTCGCAAACCATCGGCGCACGCATCTGCATGGACACCTATGTCATCGACAACGACGGCTGTATCTTCGCGGCCCCGACGCATCCGAACAAGCTCCTCGACGGCATCGTCCTGAAAGACAAGACATTGCCCGCGTACGTGCAGATGCTGCAACGCCCCGATCTGCGCAACCCCGGCTACATCTCGCATCTCTCTCTCGACATGGGCAGCCGATACGAGAAGGTCACCAAGTGCGTGTTGTCGAGCCTGCGCGTCGGCTTTACCAACTGGGAAATGGTGCCCGCACAAGCGATGGGCGACTCGGCCATCAGCTTCTACTGGGCGACCAAGGAAATGAAGCCGGGCAGCAAGCGCGAGCTTGCCTATGCGTACGGCGAAGGCATCGCAGTGGCGCCGGAGAGCGAAGGACGCTTCCAGATGGCGCTGGGCGGTTCGTGCGAGCCGGGGAAGACGTTTACGATCTCCGCCGTCGTCGCCGACCCGCCACCGGGACAGACGCTGTCGCTCGAGTTGCCGACAGGCATCCAACGCCTGGAAGCCAAGACGGTGCAACCCGTGGCGCCGCTGGCCGAGGATCAGGAATCGACGACGGTGCTCTGGAAGTGCCGCGTCAGCGAGCCCGGCGTTTTTCCGATCCGCATCCGCTCCAGCACCGGCGTAACGCAAACGAAGATCGTAACGGTCACGGCAGAGAGATGACCCCATCCCCTCTTCGATTAGCGCCCGCCCTGCGTTCGGTGTTGCATAAACCCACTTTCGGAATTGTTGATGCCGACCAAACCCAAAGTCTTCGTCACCCGCATCATCCCCGACGCCGGCCTGGCGTTGATCCGCGCCGCCTGTGATGCGGACGTTTGGACCGATCCCCTGCCTCCTCCGGCCGAGATCCTTGGTGCGAAGATCGCAAACATCGACGGATTGGTCTCGCTTTTGACTGACAAGGTCGACGCAGCCATTCTCAATCGCGCGCCAACGCTCAAGGTCGTCAGCAACTTCGCCGTCGGCTTCAACAACATCGACGTCCCCGCCTGCACGGAGCGCGGCATCGCCGTCGGCAATACGCCCGGCGTGCTGACCGACGCCACCGCCGACATGGCGTTCTGCCTCTTGATTGCGGCGGTGCGGCGCATCGTCGAAGGGCATCAGTACACGCTCGCGGGCCGTTGGAATACGTGGGAGCCGCTCGGTCATCTCGGCCAGGAACTCGCGGCAAAGACGCTCGGCATCATCGGCATGGGCCGCATCGGCCAGGCGATGGCCAAGCGCTGTCACGGCGGCTGGGATATGCGCATCCTATATCACGATGTCTACAAGAGCGCCAAGGCCGAGGCCGAGTTCGGCGCGACCCAGGTCGATTTGCCAACGCTGTTGTGAGAATCCGACTTCGTGTCGCTGCACACCGACCTCAACGACTCGACCCGCGGCATGATCGGCGCCGAGCAATTCAGGATGATGAAGCGAACGGCGATCCTGATCAACACCGCCCGCGGCCCGCTCGTCGATCAGAAGGCGCTCGCCGACGCACTGAGGAGCGGCACGATCTTCGCCGCCGGCCTGGACGTGACCGACCCCGAACCGCCGAGCATGGACGATCCGCTGCTCAAGCTGCCGAACGTCGTGATCGCCCCGCACATCGCCAGCGCCACGGTCCAGACGCGCAACCAGATGGCGGAGATCTGCGGCAAAAACCTCATCGCCGGCGTCACCGGCCAACCGCTGCCCGCGTGGGTGAATCCCGAAGTCGCAGCGACGAGGCGTAAATGAAGGCGGAATCCCAGGGGCGAACTCAACGAATCCCCGGGATCGAGCCCTTTTTGATTCTTGACCGGTTCCTCCAAGCTTGCGACGAGCTGGCGCGAAATAGCGAAGCCCGTGAAGAAGGCACTGGAGTTTCATCGATCATATGCGCGTGCCACTCCTCTTGGGGCGGGCCTGGCGGACCTGTACGACCCGCTGACGATGCCGGCGAACTTGACGAAAGCGCATGCCGACCTGGACCGGGCCGTCGATCTCTGCTACCGGGTCAGGCCGTTTGAAAGCGACCGCGAGCGCGTCGAGTTTCTTTTTACGCTGCACGAAAAGCTGAAGGCGCAGTTGACGGCGACCATAATGAAGCCGAGGCGGCGGAGAAATGGCGATGCCGCCGATTCTGAGCGATCGCGATGCTCGTCCTTGGCCTCTCACTTCCGCTGCGCCGCGGCAAGCAACTCCTTGAAGTGGCCTTCCAGGTCGCGGTTGTTGGCTTTGACGGCGGCGGCGAGGCCATCTTTCGCGTACTTCTCCGCCTTCTTGCCTTGTCGGGCCGAGATCATCGTTTCGGCTGCGTTGACGCGGTAGTTCATCTCGGTCGGCATGCGCGCGATGAGTGCATCGAAAACGCGCTCGGCGTCGTCGAACTCG
>VGZI01000041.1 GCA_016872605.1 Planctomycetota bacterium | reverse complement strand
TAATTGTGAAAGGTTTAGCCGCCGGGCTTGCCCGGCGAGCAAGCTCGCCGGCTAAACACCGTGGTCCGTGGTGGCCTAGCAAGATGGCTACCTCGGACCATTTCGCGTTTTTTTTTTCGCCTTTCCGTCACAACTCTCCCGAACCCCTGTATTTGCTGACACAGAGGTTTGACGAACAACGCAATCGGGCAACGGTTGCTCGAAATGCCGGTCCTGCTCGCAAAACCACTTTGGGAGAATCACCATGAAACGTCTCGCCACGCTCGCTCTGATCGCTCTTGTCACGCTCGCCGTCAATCAGGCCCCGGCCCAGACGGTCAACTTGCCGAACACGCAGTGGGTCGGCTCCGAAAACCTGCCCGGCTTTGGCAAACTCGTCTTCGTGTTCCACGCCGGCGGCAAGGCGACCATGATCGATGCCAAGGCGACCAGCCAGGGCGTCTGGAAGATCGAGAACAACAAGGTCGTCATCGGCTTCAACGGCGGCAAGACGATCTACGTCGGCGAGCTGTTCGGCAACACGCTCAAGGGCGTCGCCGGCAGCGGCCCCAACACCTGGGAATGGCAGGCCTCGCTCGTCAACGCCCCGCAGCCGACGCCCGCCCCCGCGCCGCAGCCCGGCCCGGCCCCGCAGCCGAATGTGAACCCGCAACCCAACGACGCCAAGCTCTCGCCCGCCAACCTGTCCGCCTTCCTCCGCCAGCAGGGGCTGACGCCGATCATGATGACCCCGGAAATCGGCGAGCCATACTGCCTCCTGCAGATCAGCGACCAGAACTGGAACTACGAAGTCGAGGTTTCGGTGGCCCCCAACGGCGCACTCTGCCTCGTCTTGCGGCTCGAGCAAGTGAAGGACCTGCCGGCGGCCAAGCTGATGCAGCTCCTCGAAGCGAACAACGCTGTCGCGCCGTGCTCCTTCATCTATCGTGCCGAAGATCAGCGGATCTGTCTGAAGCTCGCGACCAATCCCGACCTGTTCCGCTCCGACCTCGGATTCATCCAGCGCAAGGCCCGCGAGAGCCACTCGATCTGGAAGACCAACTGAGAGACCGAGGCACATCGACAGTACAAGTTTAGCCGCGGGTCGTAGACCCGCGGCTTTGCGTTTCATGGTCGTTTCCTCTCTCGGAAATTCGTTGCATTCCGGTCATCTCCTGGGTATAACCAGCTTACCTGCCTGACCCACATTCTCTCTCTGCGTAGGTCAGGCTTTCCTGCCTGACGGTCAGGCTGGAAAGCCTGACCTACTGAGTCCACCCGAAGGGATCGCGTCATGAAGAATCTTTCGAGACGACAGTTCATCAAGGGTTCGATCGCCGCCATGGCGACCATCACCGTCGCCGGCACGAAGTCCTCCGGCCAGGTCCGCGGCGCCAACGAGACGATCCGCGTCGCGGTCGCCGGGCTCAATGGCCGCGGCGGCTCGCACGTCAGCGCCTACAACGGCATGCAAGGCGTACAGATCACCCACCTGGTCGATCCCGACACGCGAACCTTCGCACGTCGCCTCAACGGCTTGCGCGGCCCGGCGCCGCGCGGCCGATGGAAGACTACGTTCGAGAAAATCACGGAAAGTGTGGCCAACGATCGTCGGTTGGAATGGGAGTGGCAATCGCCAGACATGCCTGCCGAATTGAAGGCAGGCACAGAGATCACTACGCCCAAGCCGCAACCTCAATCACCGGCAGCGAGTTACGCCGCAGCTGCATGACCCCGTTTCGGGAATGGGCCCACCTCAGGAACGAAAATAACCCTATGAACGCTGCAAAAAAAGCACTCCCGTCCCCCACCCACGCAGATTCTCGCCGGGCAAAAATGCGCCAAGCGATACCTGACTAAAAGGCAAGCAATGGTCATGATCTTCATCATGGCGAAGAAACGCATCAAGCTGAGCGACCAGTTGCGGCACGCGATCGAAACGTGCGGGCAGCCGCGCTATCGCATCGCCAAGGCGACCGGCATTTCCGAGGCAACGCTATCGCGGTTCATGTCCGGCAACCGTGGCTTGCCGATGAAAACGCTGGACACCCTGGCGGACTATCTCGATTTGAAAATTATCGCGCCCAGGCGAATGGATAAGTAGACATGGCAAGTACTTCCCGCGACCCAAACGGACGCAAGCGCATCTTGTTCACCGACGGCAACGGCGACGGCAAGGTTATTCGCCTCGGCAAGATGCCGGTGAAGGACGCCGAGATGGTCCGCACCCACGTCGAAGCGCTGAACGCGGCGAAAATCGCGGGCAATCCCATCGACAACGACACGGCGAAGTGGCTTCGCAAGATCGGCGGCGAACTTCATGCGAAGCTGGCGGCCCTCGGCTTGACCGATCCGCGCATCACCGGCGCGGCGACGGTGGCCGAGTATGTCGCAAGCTACGCGCAGCATCGCGCGGATGTTTTGCAAGGGACACGCACGAACTACGGCATCGTGGCGGCCCGGCTCTTGGCATTCTTCCCGGGCACAACCCCCATGCGGAACATTGTCGAAGGGGACGCGGACCATTGGCTTGTGTGTTTCAAGACAAAATACGCTGGCCCGACCGTGTCCAAGTCGATCAAGGTTGCCCGGCAGTTTTGGGCGCAAGCGATCCGCGACGGCATTGCGACCGTGAACCCGTTCGCCTATTTGCGCACGCTGTCCGAAGAGAACACGGCCCGCGCCTTCTTCGTTGACCCTACGACGATCCAGCGCGTTCTGGACGCTTGCCCCGACGATGAATGGCGGCTCTTGATTGCCCTGGCCCGCTACGGCGGCCTACGCACGCCCTCGGTGCCGTTGACGCTGCAATGGCCCGACGTGAACTGGGAGCGCGATCGAGTCCGCGTTGTCGCGCCAAAGACGAAACACGATGACGGCGGGGAAAGATGGGTCCCCCTGTTCCCCGAACTCCGCGTCATCCTGGCCGAGGCATTCGACCGGGCAGAACTGGGCGCGGTGCACGTCATCACCCGCTACAGGGACACAAATGCGAACCTGCGCACGCACCTATCGCGAATCTGCCGACGCGCCGGCGTCAAGACATGGCCCCGGCTCTTCCAAAACTCGCGGGCATCGCGCGAAACAGAGTTGTGCGAAGCGTTCCCGATTCGCGTCGTTGCCGAGTGGCTTGGCAACAGCCCCAAGACGGCCCCGGCCCACTTCACGCAGACGACCGAGGATCATTTCCGGCAGGCAGCGCAAGGCGGCGCAAAAAGCGGCGCACTGACGGCGCATTTTGCGGCGCAGCAACATTCCGCGGAGGTTTGCACGGTTTCGCAAAAATCGACGGAAGGTTATGCGAATTGGGGAGATATGCGAACCGTAACGACGACGAGCGGAACTACGCAAAACTACCTAATGACCCCGACGGGATTCGAACCCGTGTCGCGGCCTTGAAAGGGCCGTGTCCTAGGCCTCTAGACGACGGGGCCAGTGCAAACCACCTTCACATGGTAGAAGGATCATCGAGTCGCGTCAAGCCGGCGCTCATGGCTTCGTTTAGCGCCCGCAATGCGCCATACAAGCACGCGGCGCACTGCGGGCGCTAAACGAAGCCATGAGCGCCGGCACATTGCTGCGATTTGACGCGCCTCTTATAATGGAGTGGATGAACCGCAAAAAGTTCGGCCCGACAGAAGAAAGGAACGGAAATGGCCAGCCCTAATGTTCTCACATTCACGGATGACAATTGGCAGAAGGAAGTTGTCGAAAGCTCGATCCCTGTTGTCGTCGATTACGGCGCCACCTGGTGCGCTCCGTGCAAATTGCTCAACCCGCTCATGGACAAAGTCGCGGATGCCTACGTCGGCAAGGCCAAAGTCGGCAAGCTCGACATCGGTGAATCACAGGAAACCGCTGTCAAGGAAGGCGTCAGCGGCGTGCCACGCGTCTATATCTACAAGGCGGGCAAACCACGCCGCACCTTCGCCGGCATGGTGTCCGAAGGCGAATTGACCAAGGCGATTGACGAAGTTTTGCAGGAAGCATGAGTTCATTGTCAGAGCCTGAAGCGTTAGCGAAGATTTGCCGTTGCCTTCGCTAACGGTTCAGACTCTGACACAACCGCAACCAGGACATCCCATGTCAAACCCGCCGCCGGCCCCTGAACGCGCCTCGCCTCCGTACCTCCTCATCTTCGGCATCCTGATTGGCGTCGGATTGTTGGCCTTCATGCTTTGGCAGTCCATCTCCCAATCGCGGCAGAACCTCGGACCGACCGTCGATGTCACCGTCGCCACCTGGCAGAAGGAGGTGCTGGAAAGCGATATTCCCGTGCTGGTTGACTTCTGGGCCGAGTGGTGAGGCCCGTGCAAGAGCTACGCACCGGTGGTTCGCCGGATCGCGTTGCAATATGCGGGAAAGATCAAAGTCGCCAAGTTCGACGTCGGCGAGGGCTTCCAGGAAGGCGAACGGCTCGCCAATGAACAAGGGATCGGCATCCGGGGGATTCCGGCCGTCATCATTTTCCATCGAGGCGCGATTGCCGTCGATTTTCGGAAACTGGGGCGACCGCCCTCGGAGAATGAGATTGCCGTCGCGCTGAATGGCCTGTTGCGCTGATCCCTGTCCCCAGTGCAAAGCGAATACCGGCCAAACACCCCAGTTTGCCTGTCCGGACGAAACGATTCTGTTGACTTTGCCAGTTTTTCCAAATCTCTTTCCCGAATCATCAAAAGCGCCTTGTCGAGTCGATAAAGAGGATGGACCGTCCGCGCTTCGGCGAGAGAGGGCGTTTGCATGGATGCTGTCAATCTGGACAATGCGATGATGCCGCCCAGCCCCGGCGATCTCGTGGTGCAAACAGGCCGACACGCCGGCACGCGTCGACCACTGGGGAATCCGGCGACGTTCGTCGGCAGCGGCGCCGACTGCGATATCCGCTTGAATGTCAAAGGCGTCAAACCTCTTCACTGCCTGCTCGTCGTTGGTCCAGCGGGCATCCTGTTGCGCGATCTCCACCGCGGCCAGGGAACGCTCGTCAACGGCGACCGAGCGGACGACGTCCTGCTTCAAAACAACGACGTTATCAAGGTCGGCCCATTTGAATTTCGCCTTGAACTCCATCCTGCCAAGACGCCGACCGACGAGGCACGCGACGCGTTGCGCGTGCAAGTCGCCTCGGTCGCCGCTCAACAAATCGCTCTGGAGGAGGAGGAAGCCAAGCTCGAGCGCCGGCGGCTCGACCTTGAACGGCAAGAAGAGCAGTTGGCCGCTCATCTGGCCGAGAAGCAACGCCAGGTCGAGCTCTGGGCCGAGCAGAACGCCGCCGAACGCGAATCTCTGCGAAGTGAATCGCTCGCTCATCAAGAACGTCTCGACAAAGCCGACGAGGAGATTTTGAAGGCCCAGCAACAACTGAGCGTCGATCGGCACAAACTGGAGAAGGAACGCCAAAAGATCAACCGCGTCTATCAGCGGCTGCGCCTGCGCTGGAAGGAACAGTGGGCGGCGGAGAAAGTGAAGTACAACGCGTTGCGCGAGAAACTGCAATCCGAAGCAACGGATTTTGCTGAGCGCGAGAAGGTTCTGAGCGCCAAGGAAGTGGCCCACGCCGAGAATGTGCTTCGCTTCAATGGCGAGCGCGAACTCGTAACACGTCAACTGGGCGACGAACGCACCACGCTGGCCGAGGACCAAGAACGCTGGCGCAAACGCCGTTCCCATGAAATGGCCGTCCTGCACGGCATGCGGCAGCGCAACGACGAAGTGCAGCTCAATCTCAAGAAAGCTCAGAAGCTCCTCGCCGAAGAAAAAGCACGCTGGGACTCGCAGCTCGATTCGCTGCAGAAGGAGCTCTATGGCCTGAATACCCGCGCGATTCACCAGCGTGAAAAAATCGAACAGCAAAGGATCGAAATCGCTCGGCTCGATCAACTCCTGCAAGAGCGCAATGCAACGTGGACAGGAACGCTGACTGTGCCGAGTAGTCCGGTCGACGAGGGGCAAGTAACTGATGCGGAGGCGACCTTGGAAGGAATCGCCCCGGTCGCCCCGCACGGCAGAGACGAACCGGCCACGCAGGCCTTGGACGCCTTGGCCAGCGAGTTGGCGGATCAGCGCTTGCAGCTCGTGGACCAATACGAACGCTTGGCAACGATCCATGATGAATGGCTGCGTCAACGCCGCCTCGCCGCCGCCGACCTGGACGCGCTTGCGCAGAAAGTAACGACTCAGGAACACGCGCTGGCGGCGCGGGAGCAGTCGGCAACGGAACGAGAGAGCGCGATCGCCGGGCGCGAACAGGAAGTCGCCGCCCTGCAGGAAGAGTTGCTCGTCTGGCGTGCCCAACTTCAGCTGCGTGAGCAAGCGTTTGTCGCGGACTGCGAACGCGAGACGGCCAACCTGCATGAAAAGGAATCGCTGCTGAACGCTCAACTGGAAGCGCTGACCAAATTGCGCCTACGTTGGAACCAACGTCGCCAGCAGGAGCTCGACGAAATTGCCGTCCAGCGAGCCGTCGTCGGCGAAGAACTACAGCGCATCCGCCACCAGCGCCTGGCACTGTTCGAGGCGACGCAGCAACTGGAAGTCGAGAAGCGAACGCTCGCGGCCAACACGCTCGCCCTGGAACGTTATCGCCAGGAAGTATTCTTCCGCGCCAACGATCCGTCGGCCAAGCGCCGCGTCGAGCGGTTGCGGCGCCGTTGGCTGTCTTTGAATGCAGGCATTCTGCGCGACGCCAAGGCCGAACGCGAGGCCGCCAAAAGCGAGCTGGCAGACATTGAAGGGAAACGCATTGCCTTGAACGACTTGACCATGCAACTTCGCGCCACCGAGGCGGCGCTTGCCGACCGGGAACGAATGATCGAGGAGCGCGATCTCGCATTGAGAGCAAAGCTTGATGCCGCGGACCAAGAGCTCGCCAGCCTGGAGCGCGAGCGTCAGAAAGTCGAAGAACTGGCGCATCGCGGTCAGGAAGAGCTCGACCTCGTCGCCGCCGTTGTTCTGGCTCATGGCGGCGCCGCGCCGCTGGACCGAGCGGCATGACACAGAGCATCGATCACGCCTACACGCGCAGCGTTCCAACGATGTCGCGCATCGAAGCGATGCCGAGATCGTTACATGTCGCCGTCAGTTGATCGACGAGCCGGGCGGATACCGTGGGATCGAAGAAGTTGGCCGTGCCGACCTGCACGGCCGACGCGCCGGCGACGAGAAACTCCATGACATCGTCGATCGAGCGGATTCCCCCGATGCCGATGACCGGAACGCGCACGTGACTCGCGACGCGCCAGACCAATCGCAGCGCGAGCGGCTTGATCGCAGGCCCGCTCAGCCCTCCGGTCACGTTGCCAAGGATCGGCTTTCGTTTTCTCCAATCGATGGCCATGCCGACGAACGTATTCACCAGCGACACCGCGTCGGCGCCGGCGTCGGCGGCCGCCTGAGCAATCGGTACGATATCGGTCACGTTCGGCGTCAATTTGGCGATGATCGGCAACGGGCACACCTTGCGAACGCCGGCTACGATCTTGTCGATGAGCTTCGGATCGGTCGCGAAATCCAGTCCGCCGGAAACGTTCGGGCAAGACAGATTGAGTTCCAGCCCGGCGAGTCCTCCCCTCACCCCGCCAGGGGGAAGGGGAGCAGGCGGCGCCTCACGTCCGACCTTCGCGGCCATGTCAATAAACTCATCCACGGTTTTGCCCGCGATGTTGGCGATGATCGCTGTCGGCAGCGTGCGCAGGTATGGCAGATGATGCGCGATAAAGTGATCGATCCCGTCGTTGTCGAGGCCGATGGCGTTAAGCATGCCGGACGGCGTCTCGACCGTGCGCGGCGGCGCATTTCCCTTGCGCGGCGACTGCGTGACGGTCTTCGGAATGATTCCGCCCAGCTTGGCGAAATCGACTGCGCCGGCCATCTCCCTGGCGTAACCAAACGTGCCGGACGCAACCAGAATTGGGTTCTTTAGATTGAGGCGACCGAGGGTGATGCATAGGTCGGGCATGAGTTCTTTCTTCGTCTAGCGCTCGCGGCTCGCCACTCGAACGGATGGGGCGCAACGCGGGTGCTAAACGAAAACGATCACGGCTCTTCGAGATACGTGTAACCATCCAGGCCTGATTCGTAGAAGTGAAGCAGTTGCCGCGATTCTTGAACGGTGATCATATTGCCCCGGACAGCCCGTTCCACGTCTTTACGCAATTGGTTGAGCAACTCCTCGGCGTTGTACTGAACATAGGCGAGGACCTCGCGGACGGTGTCTCCTTTGACGACGCCGTCGAGGACGATTTCACCGTTTTCGTCGAGGCGAACGTGCACCGCGTTGGTGTCGCCGAACAGATTGTGCAAATCGCCGAGGATTTCCTGATAGGCGCCGAGTAGAAATGCGCCGAGATAGTAGGGCTGACCGTTGAACGGATGCAACTCCAGCGTCTGCCGGACGTCGCGCAGATCGATGAATTGATCGATCTTGCCGTCCGAGTCGCAAGTGATGTCGCCCAGGACGGCTCGGCGCGTCGGTTGCTCATTGAGGCGATGGATCGGCATCAGCGGGAAGAGTTGCTTGATCGCCCAGCTATCGGGCATCGACTGGAACACCGAAAAGTTGCAGAAGTAGGTGTCCGAGAGCATCGTGCGCAAGCCTTGCAGCTCTTCCGGAGCGAAGTCGAGCTCGGTCATCATGCGCAAGATCTTGCCGCTCACGGCCCAGAACAGCCGTTCGACGAGGGCACGCTGTTCGATCGTGATGGCGCCGAGATTGAACATGTTGAGCGAGTCGTCCATGGCCTGGACGGCGTCGTGGTAACACTCGAGCATGTTCTTTTTGGACAAATCCCGAAAGATGCCGAACAGGTCGGTCACTTGTTGCGGCGAGTCGCCGGGAATCTCCGGCGGAACCGTGTAGCGGTCGAAGTTCGATACGCCGAGTACGTCGAAGACGAGCATGCTATGATACGCGACCACAGCTCGGCCCGACTCGGAGATGATGGTCGGGTACGGCACGCTGCACTCGTCGCAGATGCTTTTGATGCGGAAGACAACGTCGTTCGCATATTCCTGAAGCGTGTAGTTGACGGAGGACTCGAAATCGGTTTGCGAGCCATCGTAGTCGATGCCGAGCCCGCCGCCGACGTCGAGGTATTTGACGCCGGCGCCGACGCGAAAGAGTTCACAATAGACGCGTGAGGCTTCCGTTAGCGCGCTCTTGACGTTACGGATGTTGGTGATCTGGCTGCCGAGATGAAAGTGGACGAGTTGCAAGCAGTCCTGCATGCCGCGCAGGCGCAGATACTCGACCGCTTCGAGAGCTTCGGTCAGCGTCAAGCCGAACTTGGAGCGGAAGCCGGCGCTGTTGCGCCATCGGCCCGCGCCGCGAGCACCGAGCTTGATGCGGATGCCCATGACGGGGCGAACGTTCAGTTCCTCGGAGTAGCGTGTGATCAACTCGAGTTCGCTGAACTTCTCGACGACGGGAATGATGTGCTTGCCCATCTTGCGGGCAAGGATCGTCATCTTGATGAACTCGTCGTCCTTGAAGCCGTTGCAGATGATGGGCGTTTGTCCGCCGTTGGTGCAAGCGAGTACGGCAAGGAGTTCCGGCTTGGAGCCGGCTTCCAGGCCGAAACCATAGGGTTTGCCGAAGTCGAGAATTTCTTCGACGACATGGCGTTGCTGATTAACTTTGATCGGATAGACGCAGGTATAGTCGCCGGTGAAGTTGTATTCTGTGATGGCGTTCTTGAAGGCTTCGAAGATTTCGCCGACACGATGACGCAGGATATCGGTGAAGCGGAGCAGAATCGGCAGCTGGATGCCGCGATCTTGCAGCTGATCGATGAGGACCTTGAGGTCGATGGCCTGCTCGGGACGCTTGTCCGGATGGACGGTGACGTGCCCCTTGCTGTTGATGCCGAAGTAGCCTTTGCCCCAGTGCTTGACTTCGTAGACATCAAGGGAGTCTTGAATCTTCCACTGGTCGATTAGTTCCATCAGAGGAAAGCCTCACACACGGGTGAGCGAATGAAATCATCATCAGTATATTCCACGCAAGGCAACGTCAAGGATTATTCGATGGTGTGAGCGAGTGCTCGGCTCGTGCGAACCAATTTTAGGGTGGGTCGAGCGCAGCGAGACCCACCAAAAGCGCTCGCGAGGGCTTGGTGCGCCTCGCAGCGCTCGACCCACACTGCGCGGACTTGGATGGCGCACCGTCACATTAGCAATGCACGGCGAATCGTGACACGACGTCTTGATGCCCGGGCTAGGCGAACGATAAAATGGCATTGCCTACTTGAGGAAGCGTAACGAGAGGATTAGCGATGGCGAGCCCATTTCCTGGAATGGATCCCTATTTGGAAGAAGACAAGCGTTGGCCTGCTTTTCACGCATTGACGGTGCAGGCGCTTTATCAGATGCTCGTTCCCGGGCTCATGGACCGCTATCGCGCGCGCGTCGGCGAGCGCGAATATACCAGCGAAGAAACGCTGTTCACCTCGATCATCCGCGAAACGCACAAGGAAGCGTATGTCGAAGTTCGCCAGCGCAGCGACGGCAGGCTCGTCACGCTGATTGAGGTGATCAGCCCGGCTAACAAGATCACGACAGAGGGGCGCCGGCTCTATCTCGATCGCCGCGAAGAGGTCAAGAAGATGAACGCCAACGTCGTCGAGATCGACTTGGTGTTGCAAGGGCCGACGCTGCTTGACTGTGCACGCGACACGGCGCCGACGTGGGACTACGCCGTCGTCGTCTCGCGCTGGACGCATCCGGACCGCTACGAGATCTACTCGGCAACGCTGCCCAAGCGCTTGCCGCGATTCCGCGTGCCGTTGGCCTCCGACGATCGCGATACGGTGCTCGATCTGCAAGCCGCCGTCGCCAAAGCATTCGATCAGGGCGATTTCTGCAAGCAAATCGATTACACGCGCGATCCCGCTACGCGCCTTTCCGATGAAAACCGCAATTGGCTCATCGAGCGGCTCAAGGAAGAGAAGCTACGAAAATAGAGAGCGGAAAAGGGGAGATAGGGAGAATGATCGAGCAATCTCCCTATCTCCCCTTCTCCCTTTTCCCTTTCTCCCCTTCTCGACCCTATCAGGTATCCTGACTGCGGAGTCAACATGCCAACACTCATCGGCTCGCCGACGCGGATCGAAGCGGCGGGAAACAAACCCAAGCTTATCGACGAGTACATCGGCCGCGTCAATTCACGTCAGGAAATGATCAGCATCGCGCACATGCGTAGTCCCGCCGGCTGGGTCGAGCCGGGACAGACGCCGGAGTTCGAGGAATTCACGATCGTATTGAAGGGGCTGTTGCGCGTCGCCTATGCGGGCGGACATCTCGATGTGCATGCCGGGCAAGCGGTGATCGCTCATGCCGGCGAATGGGTGCAATACAGCACGCCGACCGATGAAGGAGCGGAGTACATCGCAGTGTGCGTCCCTGCGTTCTCGCCGACCCTCGTGCACCGCGATGACGCATCCGAGCCTGAATCGTAAGGGACGGACCTGACCGTCAATCGATTTCGACCTTGACGCTACATTTTTTGGCGACGCCCTTTCCGAGATTTATGATGACGATGCGGTACGTGTCATCTGCCGGCACATTGAGTTCGGTATAGCAGTTGCAGTCGACGTCCGGCGTTCGTGCGTCCCAGGCGAGCGCTTTCTCGCCCTTGACGGCGTTCCTGCCGCGGAACACATAGAGGTCAACATCGGTATCGTTCTGAGATAACTCATTGGTCACCGTGATGTGATGACCTTCTGGCCTTTTTTGAACTCGTACGCTTTGACTTGGTTGCTGTTCACGCCAAGGTTCTTGATCTCGTACGTTTCCGTGCGAGACGCCTTGCCAGCGAAGAAGGCCAAGTAGATCATGCCGCCGATGCAGGCGACGCCGACGACAAGCAGAAGCAATACGCCGCCGACGATGAGGCCGATCTTGACGCCCATCGACGTCATGACGCCTTCTTCTTCGCTGCGCCTGTCGCCCTTTTTCTTGGCCTTGTTGTCTTCCTCCTCATCAGCCTCCTCATCTTCGCGGCGGCGCGATTTGCGGCCGGGTGGCGGCTTGGACTCGCCGATGAACTTGCTCTTGCTTGGCGCCGAGGTCTCCGCGTCCTCCGCGTCTTGGTTGAAGAGGCCCTTCTGATTGACGGCCTTGACCCAGTCGGCCATGCCGTCGGTCCAGACTTTGTCGCTAGCCTTGATGAGGCCGTTGCGCGCCAGATCGACCAGTTCCTCCCACGAGACGGGTCCCATCTGCTGTTTGTTGGTGGTGTAGTACCATTCCGCCGCCATGACTGCCTCAGAAGAACTTGACCGACACGCCCAGTCGCGCTCGCCGGCGAGCGCGAAACTGACGGCTACGGACTGACGTCGTAGTTCACGATGACTTTATTGGTCGTCGACCCTGCATTGATGATGCGTACAACGACGATCTCGGCAACGTCGCGGCGAAATCGGACGCTGGCGTTCTTCGGCTTCTGCCTATCCGAGCCCACCTCGGCGTTACGATCGGCGTCTCTAACCACGACGACGTCGAACTTCGTTCCCTTGCCCGCCTGGACGAATGTGGCATTGAAGGACACATTATGATCTGCCTTAATCCGAAACTTCTTCTCCACGATTTGCCTGGGGCCGATCGGGTCGCTGTCCCACCTGCCATTGCCTTCCAGCGTGTCAGGAGGAAGCGGATCGTTTTTGGGACCACCGGCCTTTTCTCTGAGCGTCACCGTCGCGTTGACCGTTTTGTTTCCTTCCGCGAGTTCGAGCGCGATACGGAAATCGCCTGCGTTTTTCTGGGGCCACGAAGTGTTGACACCGGGCCGGATTAGGTTGACGAGCTGCACGCCGGCATCGTTGCCGCCCGCATCCTTGAATACGAGTTTGAAGCGCGCGTTGTCGTCTTTTTTCTTCGGCTTGATCAACACCTGATAAGACGTGTCGGCCTTGAAAGTGAAAAGCTTGCTGACGTGCGGGTGGCCTGGCTTGATCGTCGCGTCATACTCGATGTCTGCGTCAATCGGCGTCGCGACTTCGCCGTCTTTTCGGCCCTGGTCGCCATCCTTCTTCGTCTCATCGGCAGCCGGGCGCAGCACGACCACGAGGAGCACCACGCCGGCGAGAAAACCGCCAACGAGAACGATCACGGCACAGCCCATGGCGAGGAACATGCCGATGCTCGACCCGCCTGCTGCAGCCGACTCCGCTCGGCGGCGTGGCGGCCCGCCTTCGTCCTCATCGTCGTCGGAGGCCTTTCGCTTCGGCGTCGTCGTGCTGGTGGACGACGTGCCTGCCGCGGGAGTGACCCCGGTTTTGTTGGGATCCTGCTTCTTTTCTTGGCGTGTGTGGGTGAAATACGGATCGAGCGCCGATGCGGGATCTGGAAAAAGTTCCGTGACCGAACCCGCGCGAATCCAGCGCGCCATGCCGTCCTTCCACACCATGTCGGTCGGCTTCAAGGTCCCGTCCCCGGCCATCCGCTTCAACTCCTTAAGCGTGACGGGGTCCATCTGCTTGCCTTCGCTTGTGTAATACCACATTTCCGCCATCGAAGTGGCTCCGAAAATAGGTGTTATCGGCGGTTACCGTCTCAACGCCAGCATCGCACATCGGTTGCGGTAGTGCACTGGCAACGATCCATGGGAGACGACGCACTCGGCAATTCGCGCCGTGTCGGTCAAGATTTCTTATTATCGCTCAGGAAACGCCATTGCAAGCATTATACGCAAGG
This sequence comes from Planctomycetota bacterium, assembly GCA_016872605.1. Classification (GTDB taxonomy): domain Bacteria; phylum Planctomycetota; class Planctomycetia; order Gemmatales; family Gemmataceae; genus SIAQ01. The sequence goes on along the minus strand of VGZI01000041.1, from coordinate 23,381 downwards.
GGATGATTGGATCAGTTCCGCCAGGGCATGCGACATTGGCTGACTGCCGCGGATTTTACATTCTCGCGCCGATTTCCCGATATTTTGCTGGATTTTCGCCCGGGCTTTGTCGTATAATCAACGAAAATTCTTCCATCGGTGGAAGAAGCCAAGGCAGGCATTCACGTATCAGGCGGAAAGGAGTCCGAGCATGTTCACTTCCAACAATCCCCTGCGTATTGCGGTCTACGGGTCGGAGATCAAATCCAAGGGCAAGGGCGTCGGTCTTTGGACCACCGGCTATCACGGCACGCTGACCGCGGCCGGCGCCGATCCCGTTTTCCTCAAGCCCAACTGCGGCGGCCGTTCCTGGGGCGAGGTCCTTCACGGTTTCGCCGGCGTTGTCGTTTGCGGATTCGATACCGCGGCGCCGGGCAAAATGGGCGATATCGAATCGCTCTGCTTGTGGTGCCGGCAACATCGCTTCCCACTTCTGACGATCGATCACGCGCTGTTGGCGATGAACTCGGCGTTCGGCGGCCTGAATTACGGCGACCTGGCGAGGGAAATGCCCGATGCATTGCAGCATCGGCATCCGCCTGAGCCAGGGTTGCGCCACGCCATCAACATTTTGCCTGGGTCGTTGATGTGTGCCATCTACGGCGAGGGCGAAATCGTCGTCAACAGCGAGCATCGCCAGGCCATTCAAAAGTTGGCGAAGGGATTCACGGCCACGGCGACGGCGCTCGACGGCATTGTCGAGGCGGTTGAGTACACGGCCGGTGGCTGGTTCTCCGTCGGTGTGCAATGGCAGCCCGCGTCGCCGTCCGCGTCGGGTCTCGATATCCAGGTGTTTCGCGCCCTTATCGACGCCGCTCGAGCACGGCTCGAAACGACGCCGGCAGGCCGCAAGATGGCGATGGCTGGTTGATGCCGACGAAGGCGATGAAGAAAATGCGAAACGCCAGCGGACGAATCGATCGATTCGTCCGCTGGCGTTTTTTTTCGGCAACGAACATTTCTTACGCTTGCGGCGCTCGCGCGATGTTCACGTAGCAGTGCACGTGCGGCAACACGCGGAAGTTCCAGACGAAGCCGGGGCCTTCGATACGCCAGAAATTCCAGCGTGTCGCCTCGGCCGCGTTGGCGTCGCGATAGAATCCCAGGTGCAGACGCTCCAGCCCGCCGTTGCGACGCACCAGCGCCATCACTTCGTCGGCGTCTTCGCGGCGGTATGGCGACAAGAGCTCGCGCATGACCGTCTCCACCAGGCGGCGCTGATCGGCCGTCATGTCGGACGCGACGACGCCGGGATGCTGTCTGCGGAATTGAATCGAGCGTGCCCCTTCGCCGGGGTTGGTGATGATCGCGCGGCGGCGTTGAGCTTCATTGAGGGCGTCGTAGACGGCTTGCACCGAGCGCGTCTGATAGTTGAAGACGTTGCGCACGCTGTGGCCGTCCGGGCTGTGGCCATAGTACATCGGTCCGCCGAAGGCCGCATCAGGCTCGGAATTGCCGTCGCAGCGGACGGTGAGATGGTGGCACGAGAAGACCCAGGCCCACTGTCGGCCGTCGGCGACGTCGCCGAAGAAGTTGGCGCCGCATCCGCCGAAACCGCCGCGCGTGTCCCAGCCGCCGTTGCGCGACAGACGGGCATAGCCTTCCTCGCCGGAGCTGATGGCGTGCATGATGCGATCGACCAGCTCTTGTTGCGGCCGGGTGTAGATGTCTGCGATGCGTGCGTTCATGGGCGCATTGAAGGTGCGCATACGGTTGGCGTGGTTCCAGGGGAGCACGAGTTGCCGGCGTTGGTCCGCGGTCAGGCCGGTGAATAGCTCGCGGCACAGGGCTTCCGCAGGGCGGGGCGGTTTACCGGCGGGGCGCGGCGGCGTATTCTGCGCAGTTGCGATCGGCGTCAGCGTGCCGCCCGCGATGACGGCTGCGGTCCCGGCGCCGACGACACGCAGGAAATCGCGTCGATCGACCGATTCCGGCTCGTTACAGTCCGGGCACAGCGAGGTGGATTCGAGTTGCATGGAAAGCTCCTTTGTGCCGCGTGCGGCGTTGCGCCCGCGAGGCCATCATGCGAGCGCGAAGCCGCAAAATCGGGGGGGGTACATCATTGTTTCAATTGGCGCCTTGGAATTCAAATCCAGAATTCCAGAAAAGTTTCGCATTGCACTTGACGAAATAATATTAGACGTATATAAACATGCGTACACTAAACGGTTGCATCCTTCATTTCCCCGCGTAAGGAGGATTGGTCATGGCTGGCGAGCACGATCGTGAACTGAAAAACGCATTGCAGCAGATTGAAAAACAGTTCGGCAAAGGCGCCATCATGCAGCTGGGCGGCGACAACGCCACCGATGTTCAGGGCATCTCCACAGGCTCCCTTGCCTTGGACATCGCCCTGGGCGGCAAGGGCTTGCCACGCGGACGAATCATCGAGATCTACGGCCCCGAAGCCAGCGGCAAGACTACCGTCGCGCTCACGGCGATCGCGAATGCTCAACGGGCGGGCGGCGTCGCGGCCTTCATCGATGCCGAGCACGCGCTCGATCCCTCCTGGGCCAAACGCGTCGGCGTCGATCTCGAAGCCTTGCTCGTCAGCCAACCCTCGCACGGCGAAGAGGCGCTCAAAATCGCCGAGATGCTCGTCAAATCGAACGCCGTCGATCTGATCGTTATCGACTCAGTCGCCGCCCTTGTGCCTCGCTCCGAAGTCGAAGGCGAGATCGGTGATCAGCATGTCGGCCTGCAGGCCCGCCTCATGAGCCAGGCCATGCGCATCCTCACGCCGACGGTATCCAAGAGCAAAACGTGCCTGATGTTTATCAATCAGATTCGGCAGAAGATCGGCGTCATGTTTGGCAATCCGGAAACGACGTCGGGCGGCTTGGCTCTCAAGTTTTACTCCAGTGTTCGCATGGAAATCCGCAAGGTCACCACCGTCAAAGAGGGCGAAGAAGTCGTCGGCTCATCCGTGCGCGTCAAGGTCGTCAAGAACAAGGTTGCGCCGCCGTTCCGCCAGGCCGAGTTCGACATCATGCACGATCGCGGCATCAATCGCGAGAGCGACATCTTCAATCTGGCGCTCGAAGACAAGCTCATCGACAAGAGCGGATCGTGGGTCAACTACGGCGAGATGCGGCTCGGCCAAGGCGCGGAGAACGCCAAGAAGTATTTGCGCGATAATCCTGCCATCGCCGAGGAGTTGACGCGAAAGATCCTGGAAAAACGCGGACTGTTGAATCCGGCTCCGACTCCAGCGCCCGCTTCCACGCCCGAGCCGAAAGAAGAGGCCCCGATGCCCGCCCCAACCAACAATCGCCGTCGGCCAGCTGCAGCCGCTGCCGAGTGACGAACAGAGCCGCGCACGCAGTAAGCGGCCTGCCGACTCCGCTTACTGCGTGCGCGACTCCCTCATGCTGAAAATCTGGATCAAATTGGGCTTCTCAATCGTCTTTTCCGTGTGTAGGTTTTCAGAAGCCATCGCCCTGCATATCGATGAACGGAAAAACTATGAGACGCATCGCACCGAGAGGAATTCTCGCGCTTCTCGTTCTCGTCCTATGCGCCAACATATTACCCGTCGACGCTCAAGAACTGCCGCTGCCTGCGAGGGCCATGCAACGCATCGGCACGACGAAGTTGCGCCATGGCAGCCGCATTTTATGCTTGGCGTATTCGCATGATGGGCAATGGCTGGCGGCGGGCGGGGGCAACGATCCCTTGCGGCTCTGGAATCCCAAAACGGGCGAGCTGATTCGCGAACTCAACGAGCCGTGGGTCCATGCCATGGCGCTTTCGCCGTCGGGCGAGACGCTTCTCTTCGGCGGCTTCCAAAAATCGGTCCGCATGTGGAACTTCCGGCTCAACAAAGAAACCGGCCGGTTGGACGGACATAAGGCAACCGTCAAGGCCATCGCGGTCGCTCCAGATGCATCGATCATCGTCACCGGCAGCCAGGATGGCGTCCTCGCACGCTGGGACATGAATACGAAGACCAAACTCAGCGACATGCTCGGACACACCGACGAAATCAACGCCATCGCGTTCTTTGCGGATAAGGACAATGCTACGTTCGTCGCGTCGGCCGGCGGCGATCGCTCCATCATTATCTGGAACATGAACGTCGAGCCGCCGACCATCAAGCTCAAGATCGACGCGGGATGCGGCGTACATTCCCTGGTTGCGTCGGCCGACGGCAACGCACTGTACTCCGCCGGCGACGACAACCTCATTCGCCGTTGGGACTGCACAAAAGGCATGATGACTGGATCGTTCAGAGGGCACGAAGGGATTGTGGTGTCTCTCGCCCTGCAAGGCGACACGCTCATCTCGGGCTCGCTCGATCGGACAGTCCGTTACTGGGACACCAAAACCACGAATTCGCTCCGCTCGATGACACGCGCCGTCGGCGATTGTGATGCTTTCGCCGTCACGAAGGCCGGCGACTTCTTGGCCACCGCTGGGTTGAATAACACGATCCGGATCTTTGAGACGAGCAAGTTCCAGGATGTCACCCCCGGTCCGGGTCTGACTTCAGGGTTGACCGGACTCGTTCTCTCCCCCGACAACAAGCGGCTCGCCGCGATTAGTGCCGACGGTCAGGTGCTGGTTTGGGAGCCGACCAGCGGGAAAATACTCAGGCAATGGGATTCGAAGTTGACTGGCGATGTCGTGCTTGCTTTCGCACCGGACGGCAGGACGCTGATCACGGCTTCGTCGCCTGTCCGGTTCTGGAACAGCGAAGCGGGTGACTTGCTCTTTGAGCTGCCCACCAAGTCGATCGATCCCCCTGTTGCGATCGCGATGTCGCCCGACGGCAACACGCTGGCGCTCGGCATGCACAGCACGGCAGTGGAACTCTGGGATCTCAAGGAGCGCAAGAATGTCGGCGCGTTCAAATACCCCGGAGCGCTGCATGCCCTTGCCTGGTCGCCGGACGGGAAAAAGCTGGCGGCGGGCGGCGGGGCGAGAATCGTCGTCTGGGATCCGCAAGCCAGAGAAGTCTACAAGTCATTCAACGTCAAGGAGGGGCCGGCGCCGACTTTTCCAACCGTGAAGACACTGGTGTTCGCGCCCAACAGCACAACGCTCGCCGCCGGCGGGTTCGATGCGATCACGCGTCTATACAACCTGAATGCCATGAATCCGACTGAGGCCCGTGAGCAACGCACGTGTGAAGGCCATGTCAGCGCCATCTACAGCCTGGCGTTTTCACGCGATGGCCGAACGCTTATTACCGGAAGTTTTGACAAGACGGTTCGGCTCTGGGAGGCGTTCAGCGGCAAGCAAATCTCCGTCTTCAACGCCCATCGAGGCGAGATCGGCGGCGTGGCGATCTCGCGTGATGGACGTAGTGCATTCTCGGCCGGCGCCGATGCCGTTATCTATCAATGGGACGTACCGGGAATTCAGGTCAAAGGCAACCTGCCGGACATTACGCTCGGCCAACAAGAACTCGACGACGCCTGGACCACATTGCTAACCGAGGAAACACCCCGTGGGCACGAACTGGTGTGGCGCTGCATCGCCTCGGGTAAGCAGGCGGTTCCATTCCTTACGAAGCAGAAGAAGCTGTACCTCCTCGACCCGGATCGCGTCAAGAAGCTGATCCGGGATCTCGACTCTACGCATTATCCAACGCGCATGGCATCGATGGCGGAACTCAGCGGGTATGGCCGCTGGATGGAAGGCCGCTTTGATGCCGCCATTGCCAATCCGCTGTCGCTGGAATACAAGCGTCGAGTTGAATTGCTCAAAGAGAAACTCTCGGCCACCAACTCGCCATCCTTGGCGCAGGAGCGATTGCGCATGTGGCGGATCATGTTAATCTGCGAGCAAGTCGGAGGGCCGGAGGCCATGGAAGCACTGCAACAGTTGGCTGCCCGCGGACCCGAAGAGGATATCCGCGCCGACGCGGCAGCGGCGTTGGAACGGCTGCGGAAGTAGATGTCACTGGGACCGGCGGCACACCGACCCGCAACCGGATGGCTGGCGAATCGATATGATTCACGCAACTCATGTTCCTGTTTGGAGTTATAGCGTTAATTCTCAGTTTGCTCCCATCAATCTCCGCTACGCAAAACCAGATTTCTTATACAAAAATCTCATCAGGAAAAGACCCCGCCTTTGTCAGCAGCAATTTCAGGGATGAGCCGGCGCCATTTGCCGGCACGCAGCGGAAACCCTACCTACGTCGGGAGGCGTCCTCGTGGCGCGCAATCAACCCAGGGTCATCGTTCTCACCGGAGCGACACGCGGCCTCGGTCTGGCCATGGTGGAAAAATTCGTCGAGCTCGGGCATACTGTGCTCGGCTGCGGCTCGCTGCGGTCGCGCGAGGTCATAGAGTCGCTGCGGCTGCGCTTTCGGCCGCCGCATGATTTCGCGGTCGTCGATGTGTCGTTGGAAAGCCAGGTCGAACCTTGGGCGGCGCGGCTGCTCTCGAGCCATGGCGCCCCCGACATGATCATCAACAACGCCGGCGTCATCAATCAAAACGCACCGCTTTGGCAGGTGCCGTCGGATGAGTTTGATCGCGTTATCGATGTCAATGTCAAAGGCGTGGCCCATGTCATCAGACATTTTGTTCCTGCCATGATCGCGTGCAAGACAGGGATCATCGTCAACTTTAGTTCGGGATGGGGACGTTCCGTTTCGTCCGAAGTGGCGCCGTACTGTGCCAGTAAGTGGGCCATCGAAGGATTGACGCAAGCGCTGGCCGAAGAATTGCCGCGCGGCATGGCGGCCGTCCCGCTCAACCCAGGCGTCATCGACACCGACATGCTGCGAAGTTGCTGGGGCGGCAGCGCCAGCCGTTATCCGTCGCCGCAGAAATGGGTCGAACATGCGGTCCCGTTCATCCTGGCGCTCAACTCGCGCGACAACGGCAAACCGCTGACGATCAAGTAGTAATTCGCCGCGGGCCGCAAGCCGAATGGCTGGGCTACTTCGCCTGCGGGTCATGTTGCATCATGCCGAAGATGTTGCCTTCCGTGTCCCTCGCATAGGCCAGCCAACCGATTCCGGGGATCGGCATCTTCGCCAGGGCAATCGATCCCCTAATCGTAGGCACCTTGGCGACACACGCATCAAGTGCCGGCACATCGACGGTGCACACGTGAGCATTCACCGCTTGGCCATGCTCCGGGGCAACGCCCATGCGGCGAATCATGCCTCCGTTGATCCCTTTTTCGCCGTCTGGGCCCGTTACGATCACCCAATAGTCCATGGGGCCGTTCCATTTCTGAAAGGACCAGCCGAACATGGCCTGGTAGAAGCTGATGGCCCGCTCGGGGTTCTCGGCGTGAATCTCGAAGTGAATTACTCGCCCCATGTTGTACTCCTTGTTTGGCTCCGCCCGTCGGCCTTGTGAACCTATACGAGGGTGCACGACACGGTTTGCGCGGCCCCTTTTGGGAGGGCGAGGCTCCTGCCGAGCCGGAAACGTCAGCATCGTAGTGTCAACTCAGATTATTCGCGGGCTCGCGGCTCGGCAGGAGCCTCGCCCTCCCGTGCCGTTTGCAAACCATGTCGTGCACCCCCTATACGAAGTTCCCGCCAGGGTCTCTTGCTTTTTCTTAAGGCCGTTGTGACAATCATCCTATGATAATCCCCGTCAAAAAAACCTAACTTGATGAAGGACCAACCCATGTTTTTGTTGGCACAGCAGCAACCCACGCACATATGGGACGACCCTCAAACGTTCGGCATGGCCGTGCTCGCCACGCTGATTTTCGCTGTTATTGGCATCGTAATGGCGATCCTTGGTTTCAAGGTCTTGGACAAGCTGACGCCGGGGAATCTCGATGAGGAGATACTTCAAAAGCAGAATGTGGCCGCCGCAATTTTGGCTGGCGCCTTTATTCTTGGCGTCTGCATTATTGTGGCGGCAGCTATCCACTGAGAGGTGGTTCATGAGTCGCAAGTCGACGATTGTGACCCTGAGCATCCTCGGCCTGATCGCCGGCGCCAGCATGTGTGTGTGTTGCTGCAGCGGGTGGTTCGACAACGACGATGATGCAAAGAAGCCTGGCGGCGGGGGCGGGCATCGTTCGGGCCGCAGTCGGTTCTTCCCAGCCTTTTTTGGTTCCTCAGGTCATTCCACCGGCCACTCCGGCGGCGCCGCCACGGGAACGTCGCGCGGCGGATTCGGATCTTCGGGTGCTCACGGCGGCGGTGGTGGTGGAGGCTAACCATGCGGCGCCTTGCCCTTCCACCTCGACCCAATTGGCAACAAAAGGTCGAACAAGTCGGCCTCACTTTTCACACGACTGATGACGGAAAATCGTACTGGGACGAATCGGCCTGTTACGAGTTCACGTCCGGGGAAGTCGAGCAGATCGAGTCGGCGACGCTGGCCCTCAACGATCTTTGCCTTCAAGCGGTCGATCATGTCGTACGCAGCAACCTGTTTCGCGAGTTCGGTATTCCCGCAGATTTTCATGGATACCTGAAGCGAAGCTGGGATGAGGACGAGATCACGATCCTTGGCCGGTTCGATCTCCTCTATGACGGCGTGAATCCGCCGAAACTCGCCGAGTACAACGCCGACACTCCGACCGCACTTGTCGAAGCAGCTATCGTGCAGTGGTACTGGCTCCGGGACGTTTCGCCGCAGGCAGATCAATTCAACTCCCTGCATGAAAAGCTGATCGACGCATGGAAGCGAGTGAAAAACGAGATGGGAGGACCGATCAGCTTTACGTGCATCGAGGGACATCTCGAAGACTATTTGACGACGACGTATTTGCGCGACACGGCGCATCAGGCCGGGTTGCTCACCCAGTTTCTGCCGATCTCCGCGGTCGGCTGGAATCCACAACGACAACGTTTCGTCGACATGCACGAACGGCCGATCCACTGCTTGTGCAAACTCTATCCCTGGGAATGGCTGATGCGCGAGAGCTTTGGTGCGAGTATTCCAGGCGCCCCAACGCGCTGGCTGGAGCCGGCCTGGAAATCACTGCTCAGCAACAAAGCACTATTACCCTTGCTCTGGAAGCTGTTCCCCGATCATCCGAATCTGTTGCCTTCCTCGTGGAAGCCTTTGGCGGGCCGCCATGTCCGCAAGCCAACCTTGGGACGCGAAGGGGCGAACATCACAATCTACGACGGGGACTCCACCGTTGCCTCCACGTCGGGAGGATATGGCGATGGCGATTTCGTCTACCAGGGTTACCACGAGACGCCGCGTTTCGGCGGCCACACCGCCGTGCTCGGCAGCTGGATGGTGAACGGCCACGCGTGCGGCCTGGGAATCCGCGAGGACGATGGCTGGATCACGACGAACACCAGCCGCTTCGTGCCGCACCGGATTGCGACACCGGACACATCGATCAGCGCTCGTGTGAAGCCGTGACCGTCATGCATGCTGCAATGCGATCTCGATGAGCAACACGGCCAGCAAGCCGACGCTGATGATAATGTTGACATTGAAAAACGCTTCGTTGACGCGCGTAAGGTCGTCGGGTCGCACGATGGAGTGTTCGTAGGTCAGAAGCGCGGACACGAGTCCCAATCCGATCAAGTAGACCCATCCGAGCGGGCCCGTCGGCGGCGATGCGAGAATGTACAGGACGATGAGCAGAGCGACCATCACCGCATGGCACAAGAACGCGATACGCAGCGCCATCGGAACGCCGAACGCGGCGGGGATGCTGTGCAACTTCGCTTCGCGGTCGAACTCGGCGTCCTGGCAGGCGTAGATGATGTCGAAGCCGGCGACCCAAAACAGCACCGCCGACCCGATCACGAGGGGAATGGGCCAATGTGCAAATCCCTCGATGGCGATCCACGCCGCCGCGGGCGCCATCAGTAGCGAGGCGCCGAGCCAAAAATGGGCGAGGGCGGTAAACCGTTTCGTGTACGAATAGCCCAAGACGAAAAGGAGCACTGGAACGGAAAGCACGATCGGCCAGTCATTGCCTTCGAGCAAAAAGATGGCTGTTGAGCCGATGAACGCAGCGGAACAAAGGAGCGTGAAGAACCAGACGGAGGCGACCGAGAGTTCACCGGCAGGGAGATGACGTGTCGCGGTCCGCGGGTTCTGGGCGTCGATGTCGCGGTCGGCCAGGCGATTGAAGGCCATGGCGGCACTGCGGGCGAACACCATGCAGAGTACGATGCCGACGAGTTCGATCCACGAAAATGCACGTTTGACGTGCCAGGCGAGAATGGCGCTGAAGAACGCGAAGGGCAACGCGAAAAGCGTGTGGCTGAAGCGGATCATCTCCAAGAATCGCCGCACCGTTTCCATGCCATCCCCGAATCGCGCGTCAAATCGCGACGGCTAACGAATCCTCTTGTTTCACATTAGGGATAGCGCCGGCGCGGACCAGCGTCTCGATCTTCAGCGCCATCTTGGCGCCGATACCGGGAAGCTGGCGCAGCGCCCTGAATCCGCCCTGTGCCAGTAAATCCTCCACGGGCCGATCAAGCCCCAAAATGGTCTCGGCCGCTCGGCGATACGCCTGAACGCGGTAGAGGCTTGCATGTTTTTCCTCGAGATCGTGAGCGAGGCCCAGCAATTTGCGTGCGATGGCGTGGTTGTCCATAGGAAATCCTCCCAAATGAACCTCTGTATATATCATACGTTCGGACTTCGCGAAAAGCAACGGATAAGTATAAAAACGTTCACTATGTGGAGAATCGACCCTCGTTTGTGCGTGAATCCGTTTCGATAGGATATGCTTCGAATTTGGCGCCAGTTTCACCTTGCGCTGGGGGTGTGCGTGAGAATGCGAAAAACACTGGATGCACCCATCAACGTCAGTGCGCAGCCGTCTTTTAGCCCGGAGAATCCGTGTGCGGAGAACCCGGATTACCTCACGCGGCAGCTCATCACCTATCTCGGTAACAAGCGGGCGCTGCTGGGCTTCATCGGCAAGGCGATAGACCGCGTCACGGCTCGGATGGGCAAGGCTCGCTTGCGCGTGTTCGACGCCTTCAGCGGGTCCGGGGTCGTCTCGCGCTTCTTGAAAGCGCATGCTTCACTGCTCGTCAGCAACGATCTCGAAGACTACGCCGCCGTCACGGGACGCTGCTACTTGGCGAATCGCAGTGCCGTGGACCTGTCGGCACTGGCTGAAATCGTCGCCGACATGAACGCGCGCGTTGCTGCGGAACAGTTCCCGGACGGATTCATCGAAGAGATGTACTCGCCGAGCGACGAGAAGCGAATCACCAAGAGCGATCGTGTCTTCTACACCAAGGCCAACGCGCGTCGCCTGGACGCCTATCGCCAGCTCATCGATTCCTATCCAGCGAAGTTTCGCGACCTGTTGTTGGGGCCGCTGCTTAGCGAGGCATCGATCCATGCCAACACGGCCGGCGTCTTCAAAGGCTTCTACAAGAACCGCCGCACGCAGGTCGGCCAGTTCGGCGGCAGCGGCGCGGACGCACTTGTGCGCATCCTCGGCGAAATCCGCATGGAGGCGCCGATCCTGAGCCGCTTCGAATGCGACTGCGAAGTCTGGCAGGAAGACGCCAACGTCGCGGCCCGCCGGCTCGAGGCGTTCGACCTGGCCTACATCGACCCGCCGTACAATCAGCACCCGTACGGTTCCAACTACTTCATGCTCAATCTGCTCGCCCGCTATCAACGGCCGACCGACGTGAGCCGCGTGTCCGGCATCCCGACCGATTGGCGCCGCTCGGGCTACAACGTCCGCTCCCGTTCGCTGGACCTCATGCGTGATCTTCTTGAATCGCTTGACGCGGCATTTCTGCTGGTGTCATTCAACAATGAAGGCTTCATCTCGCCGGCACAGATGCGCTCGCTCCTCGAAGCCGTGGGCACGGTCGAGACGCTCGAGACGCGCTACAACGCTTTCCGCGGCAGTCGCAATTTCAGCAACCGCTCGATCCATGTTACCGAGCATTTGTTTCTGGTGGAACGGTCGTAGCAGCAGGCCAAACTGCTGATCGCCTTTCACGCCCTAACGAAGATCTCGCCATCACAAACCGATGGCAAGTCTAGTCCGCTCATCTAGCCGCGACCCACCGATCTATCGCCCTTTGCATGTCGCGCACACGATTCGCCTCACGCGCAGCCAAGTCCGTACGCTCGTGTGGGTCGTTGGCGAGGTTGAAGAGCTCGGTTTGCTTGCGGCCGGTCAGGTGTACGATGAGCTTCCAGTCGCCTTGCCGCGTCCAGCGGTGGGTCACGTCGAGTTGGGGCATCTTCAGGTTTGTCGAGGTGTGCGTGTAGATTTCGCCGAAGATGGCGTCGCGCTTCAGTCGGCCTCGGCCGGCAGCGGGCTCCATCAAGTCGACTCCTTGCATCGTAGCCGGGAGTTTGACGCCACAGGCGCGCAGAATCGTCGGCGCGAAGTCGATGGTGATGACCAGATCGTCGTAGCGTCCGGCGCGGGTGCGGCCCGGCCAGCGCAGGACGAAGGGCGTGCGGATGCCGCCGTCGTAGGGGCTGCGCTTGCCGCGGTCGGCGCCGAACGGGGACTTCTTGTCTTCCTTGACGGTCGGCGTGATCCAGCCGTTGTCGATGCAGAAAACGACAAGCGTGTTGTCGGTCAGCTTGCGTTTGTCGAGGTGGTCGAGCAGTTGCCCACAGGTCTCGTCGAACCACTCGCACATGGCCATATAGCGAGCGATGTTGAGGTCGCGGCCGCCAACGTTGTAGCGCTTGAGGAATCGATCGGGCGGGTTGTGCGGGCGGTGCGGCATCATTGGGGCGTACCAAATGAAGAACGGGGATCGCTGATGATTGTCGATGAAATCGTAGATCGGCTGCATCGTCGCCCGGCCGATCTGCGGCGTCTTGACGGCGATGTGCCGATCGGTGTTCGTGGTCTCACCGTGAGTAAAGCCGGCGTTGGCGAAGTTGCCTTCCCAGAATTTGCCGGTCTGCAAGCTGTCGTACCCGGCGCCGCGCAGGAGGCGCGGTATCGTCGGAGAGGTGCGGATGAACGGATGCATCTCGGTGCGATCGACGCCCTGGGGCGGATCGTTGCAGCAGATGCGATGTTGATGCGGATACAACCCCGTGAGCAGAGTCGCCAGCGACGCCCGGCACAGCGACGTCGGCACGTATCCGTTCGGGAAGACGGCGCCGTCGCGCGCGAGCCGATCGAGCCTGGGCGTCTGGATGACCTTGTGCCCCATGAAGCCGAAGTCCGGCCAACCCATGTCATCCCCGACCATCATAACGACATTCGGCGTGCGGCGTTCCTGAGCGCCCAGCGCGGGCAGCGTGGCCGCGAAGAGCCCGAGTGAACCGAGGAGAGAACGGCGTGTGATGGGAATGTGCATGACATAACTCCAGGGCGGACGTGTGCGTTGGTCAGTATACAGAGGGATTCGAGGACAGTTCGCTGACCGGGGCGGCCGCGGCGGCATTGACTATTCTTCCAATCTTTTACTAAGTTCCCGTAGCCAATTCATGGTCACCTGTCATAATAGGGGCATTGTTCCTCATTAATGTACTCTCATTTCATCGAGGAAGCGCTATGACCCGGAAACGGTGCGATCGACGAGGCTTCACGCTCATCGAGCTTCTCGTCGTCATCGCGATTATCGCGATACTGATCGGCCTCTTGCTGCCGGCGGTCCAGAAGGTGCGTGCGGCGGCGGCGCGGATGCAGTGTGGCAATAATGCGAAGCAGATCGGCCTGGCCCTGCACAACTATCACGACACGCGCAAGTTTTTCCCACCCGGCGGCGTCACGACGGCGATGCCGCAGCTTGGAATTCCCTCGGGCGTCAATCACGGGTGGGCGGTGTTCATTCTTCCGCAGCTCGAGCAAGAGCCGCTGTTCAAGAGTTACAATTTTTCGGCATCATGGAATGCCGCAGCCAATAAGACGGCGGTTGCGACGCAGGTTACGGCTTTGCAGTGTTCGGCATCGCCGACAAACGGGACGTTGAGCGGCGGCGCAGCGGTCAGCGACTACGCCCCGGTCAACCTGGTCGACACCGCGGCGTTAGCGGCGCTGGGCCTCGTTGACAACGTGGCCAAGAGCGTCGGAGTTCTCGACGTCAACTTCACCGCGCGCATGGCCGACGTTACCGACGGCCTTTCCAACACGATTCTCATTGCGGAGGACGCCGGTCGACCGCAGTTGTGGCGCGCCGGTGTCCAGGTGGCGGGCAGCACGGTGAGCGGCGCCGCCTGGGCCGATCGCGACGCCGAATACACGTTGCACGGATTCACGGCCAATGGCACTTCAAATCCCGGTCCCTGCGCCGTCAACTGCTCGAACAACAATGAGATCTACAGTTTCCATACTGGGGGCGCAAATGTTGTTCTGGGCGACGGCTCAGTGCGATTTCTTTCCACCAGCGTTTCGATTCGCATCGTCGCCGCCATGATTACGCGATCGGGCGGCGAATCCTACTCCTTGCCTGACTGATGAAATGGTTCGCAGCGCAAGAGTCAATGAAGAGTTCAAACGGGAAAATCCGTATGATTCTCGGGCATCGAGCCGCGTTTGTTTTGTTCGTCGCGGTCCTCTTCTGCGTCTCGTGTAGCCGGGAAGCCCGCAAGCCCGTGCACCCGGCGCGGGGCAAGGTCGCTACCAAGAAGGGTGCGGCGCTGGAGGGGGTTCTGGTGATCTTGACGCCTGTTGGGAACGCGGCGTCAGAGACCGACTGGCCGCACGGCTTCCCGCGGGCTACGACCGACAAAGACGGAGCGTTCGTACTGACCACGTATGAATCGGGCGACGGCATCCCCGTCGGCGAGTATGCGGTCACGTTGCTATGGACGCCAAAGATGGAGCGAGAACGCGCTGCTCCAGACAAGTTCGGCGGACGCTACGCCGACCCCAAGAAGCCGACATGGAAGGTCAAGATCGTGGAAGGGGAGAACGAATTGCCGACGTTTACCGTCGCACCCTAGAGCACGCAGCACACGGGTGCACGACACGGTCTGCGCGGCCCCTTTTGGGAGGGCGAGGCTCCTGCCGAGCCGGAAGCGTCAGCATCGTAATGTCAACTCAGATTATTTGCGGGCTCGCGGCTCGGCAGGAGCCTCGCCCTCCCGTGCCGTTTGCAAACCATGTCGTGCACCCTCAGCACACGCAAGTGAAGACGATCACTTGCTTGCGCCGCGTGCTCGTCATGCGGCGTGCCTCCTGTTACCGCAGCTGAATCTTCACGTACGGCTGGAAGGTGTTGGGTAGCTGAATCTGCCGATGGTGCCGTTGCATCTCGATCCGGTAGAGGCGGATGCCCAGTGCGGAGCCGTTGTCCGCCAGTCGCGGCGTCTGATAATGCACGTCAATCCAGTTGTTGTACGTCGCCATGCCGACCTCCATGACCACCTCGTTGTAGGGCAAGCGGATCGGACGGTGTTCGCGGAGCGACTGTTCAATCGCCCGTAGAAAATCCTGTTCAAACCGAGCGAGCAACTGATCCCGAGCCTCGGCTGGAGCGTTTTGCAGGTTCCGCAGAAACGTCGCCTTGGACTCGGCCACCATTTGTTGCAGATAGGCCGCGACCGGGCCGGGATTCGCCGTCGCAATCGACGCAGCGATCGAGGCGGCAAACTGAATTTCATCCACGTGGTCAATCTCGGCGCCGTAGATGACTACGCTCAAGCCATTTTGCAAATTTCGGCGAACCTGATCTTTGTTGGTGCCGAACGCGCCTGCATTGCGAAGCTCGCGATACGCCTGCGCTCGCAGCTCTCGGTTGCTCATGCCGCTGAGCTTTTTCCAGCGTTCCAGCTCCGCGTTGCGCCGTTCGGCCTCGCGATCTTTGTCGAATTGCAATCGATCCGTGTTAGGTAGGCGCGACACAAAACGTACTTGTCTGGATAGCGTCACCGGCGTGACCCGGCGATTCTTCGCCAGTACGTCTTTTGCCGAAACCGCGCGTTTGGTATAGTCTTCTGAACGGTGAACGAAACTCACAGCAAGGATGCTGACCGATGCGCAACGGGCTATCCATTCTCTTCGGAACGTCTCTTTTCTTGACGATGGTGCTGGCGCCGCTTGGGTATTATCGCTGGCGCGATCGCGAGTACCGCAATTTCCATGTCGTCGAGGAAGGCGTGCTCTATCGCAGTGGTCAGCTGCCGTTGCATCGCTTGCAAGAAATCGTCTTCACGCGCGGCATTCGCACCGTGATCAGCATGCGGGAAGGAGCCAAAACGGACGATCAGGCCGAAGAAGCGTGGAGTAAAGAACGCGGCCTCAATTTCGTTCGAATCTCGCCGGGTCAGTGGTGGCCCAACGCCGACGGCAGGATCACGGCGGAAGACGCTCTCAAGCAATTTCGCGAAGTGATGGACCATCCCGCGAACTATCCCGTGCTCGTGCATTGCTACGCCGGGTATCATCGCACCGGGGCCATTTGCGCCGTATTTCGCATGGACTATCAAGGCTGGACCAACGAGGCAGCCCTCGCGGAGATGCGCGTGCTTGGATACACCATTCTGGATGATCACCAGGACGTGCTGAGCTACTTGTCGCGCTATCGTCCTCAATCCCAGTCGCGCCAACTTCACGGCGTGCCGGTCAATCGGCAAATCAAGCGCGGCCCTTGACGCCTTGCTTCTTTCCCCGATAGTATCCATAAGTTTTTTTGCGCATTTTTGCCGCTTGCGTTTTGCGCTCGTATGGCGCGATGCGAGCGCTAAACGTAAACAACGATGGATACTATCACGCATGCCGAAACGCACCGATCTCAAGAAAATCCTCCTCATCGGCTCCGGTCCCATCATCATCGGGCAGGCGTGTGAATTCGATTATTCAGGCACGCAAGCGTGCAAGGCGCTCCGTGAGGAAGGCTACACCGTCGTTCTGGTCAATTCCAATCCCGCGACTATCATGACCGATCCCGGGACTGCCGACCGCACCTATGTCGAGCCGATCACCTGGGAAGTCGTCGCCAAGATCATCGAGAAGGAACACCCCGACGCCTTGCTGCCGACTCTGGGCGGGCAGACCGGCCTCAACACGGCCATGGACCTGCACAAGCATGGCATTCTGAAAAAATTCAATGTCGAGATGATCGGCGCCAAGGCTGACGTCATCGACAAGGCCGAGGACCGCCAGCAGTTCAAGGACGCGATGATAAAGATCGGCCTCGACGTGCCCAAGAGCGTCGTCGTCCGAACTGTATCGCAGGCCCTGGAAATTCGCGAGGCGATCGGTCTGCCCTGCGTCATTCGCCCCAGCTTCACCCTCGGCGGAACCGGCGGCGGCATCGCCTACAACCGCGAGGAATTCACCGACCTCGTCACCCGCGGCATCGAGCTTTCTCCCGTTCGCGAAGTCCTTATCGAAGAGTCGGTCATCGGCTGGAAGGAATACGAACTCGAAGTAATGCGCGACAATGCCGACAACGTCGTCATCATCTGCTCGATCGAGAATTTCGACCCGATGGGCGTGCACACCGGCGATTCGATCACTGTCGCGCCGGCGCAAACGCTGACCGACAAAGAATATCAGCGCATGCGCGATGCTGCCCTCAAGATCATTCGCGAGATCGGCGTCGAGACGGGGGGCTCGAACATCCAGTTCGCGACCGATCCCGCCACCGGGCGGATGATCATCATCGAGATGAACCCGCGCGTAAGCCGATCGAGCGCGCTCGCATCCAAGGCGACCGGCTTCCCGATTGCGAAGATTGCCGCCAAGCTTGCCATCGGCTATCGCCTCGATGAACTCAGAAACGACATTACGCGCGAGACGCCGGCCTGTTTCGAGCCGACCATCGATTACGTCGTTACCAAGATTCCGCGCTTCGCCTTCGAGAAGTTCCCCGACGCCGATCCGACGCTGACAACGCAGATGAAGTCGGTCGGTGAGACGATGGCGATTGGCCGCACGTTCAAGGAATCGCTGCAAAAAGCGTTGCGCGGCCTCGAAACAGGGCGGTTCGGCCTGGGCTGCGATTCGAAGGATGCCTGGGGCAAGCCGTCGCAGCCGCCGGTCGAAGAAGTCATGCGCATGCTGGCGACGCCGAACGCCGACCGCATGTGGTACATCCGCTACGCCTTCAAGATGGGCATGACGACCGACGAGATACACGCTCGCACCAAGATCGATCCGTGGTTTCTCAACAACATTCGTGAGATTATCGATGTCGAAGAAAGGCTCTGCGCCTGTCCTGGGCTCGAGGCGGCATCGGACGATTTGCTGTGGGAAGCGAAGCAGACCGGTTTCTCCGACCGGCAGCTTGCGCATCTTTGGGACACCGACGACATGGCGGTTCGCGCTGATCGCAAGGCGCGTGGCATCGAAGCGGTGTTTAAGTGTGTCGACACTTGCGCCGCCGAGTTCGAGGCGTTCACGCCGTATTACTATTCGACGTATGAACGACCCGTCGCACATGCAGATGAGGAGAAGGGGAGCAAGGGAGAAGGGGAGCAACGAGGCAATATTGATCTCCCTCACGCCCCTTCACCCTATCTCCCCATCTCGGCCGAGGATGAAACCCGTCCCCCCAAGGAGGGGAAAGAAAGAATCATGATCCTCGGCGGCGGGCCAAACCGAATCGGCCAGGGCATCGAGTTCGACTACTGCTGCTGTCACGCCGCGTTTGCGCTGAAGGAAGCCGGGTTCGAGACGATCATGGTCAACTCGAACCCAGAAACCGTGTCGACCGACTACGACACGAGCGACATGCTCTTCTTCGAACCGCTCACGACCGAAGACGTGCTCAACATCTGCGATCGTGTAAAGCCGAGAGGGCTGATCGTGCAGTTCGGCGGACAGACGCCGCTCAATCTCGCAAAAGCGCTCGAGGCGGCCGGGGCGCCGATCATCGGCACCAGCGTCGATTCGATCGACATCGCCGAGGACCGCAAACGCTTCGGCGAGATGATTGATCGGCTCGGATTGAAGCAGCCGCAGAATCGGACGGCCCGCGACCTGCAAGGCGCCGTTTTCGCCGCCCGAGAGATTCACTATCCCGTGCTTGTTCGCCCGAGCTACGTGCTCGGCGGGCGGGCCATGGAAATCGTCTACGACGAAGATCGAATGAAGACCTTCGTCAATCAGGCGCTTGAGGTCTCGGCCGGCAAGCCGATCTTGATCGATCAGTTCCTGGACGCTGCGATCGAAGTCGATGTCGATTGCCTGTGCGACGGCAAACGCTCGGTCATCGGCGGCGTCATGCAGCATATCGAGGAAGCCGGCATCCACTCCGGCGATTCCGCATGCGTCATTCCGCCGTACAGCCTGCCGACCGATGTCATCGATGAGATCAAACGGCAAACCAAGGCGATGGCCCTGGAACTCAACGTCAAGGGACTCATGAATGTGCAATTCGCGGTCACCGGCGTGAAGGCCCGCGCGAATCCCGATGGCGAGCGGAGCGAGCCGTCGGGATGGACCGTTTACGTCCTCGAAGTTAACCCGCGCGCCAGCCGCACCGTCCCCTTTGTCGCCAAGGCGACCAACGTGCCGCTCGCCAAGATCGCCTCGCTCATCATGGCCGGCAAGACACTCGACGAACTCGGCATCTTCGGCGAGATCGTGCCGACGCATTTCTCCGTCAAGGAAAGCGTCTTTCCGTTCAACAAGTTCCCCGGCGTCGACATCATCCTCGGCCCTGAGATGCGTTCGACCGGCGAGGTCATGGGCATCTCGGACAGTTTTCCGATGGCATTCGCCAAGAGCCAAATCGCTGCCAACAGTGCATTGCCGAAGGAAGGCACGGTGTTCATCAGCGTCAACGATCGCGACAAACAAGACGTGATCGCCGTGGCGCGAGCATTGGTTGAACTCGGCTATCGCGTCCTGTCAACGCGCGGCACCGCACGCGTTCTGCGTGCAGCCGGCGTCGAAGTGCACGAGATCTCGAAGCTGCAAGAAGGTCGGCCGAACCTGATCGACTACATGAAGAACGGCGAGGTCGATCTGGTCATCAACACGCCGTCGGGCAAAGGCGCACGCACCGACGAGGGTAGAATCCGCTCCGCGGCAGTCATGAACCGCGTCACCTGCATCACGACGCTCGCCGCCGCCGAGGCCGCCGTCGAAGCGTGCAAAGCGATGCGGCAAGGCGAGTTGACGGTGAAGCCATTGCAGGACTGGTTTGCGTGATCTCGATTGGCGTCATTTTTCTTGCGTGTCAAGCGGCCATCGATTAGGATCGAAGTGCGTTGCTGCTTTTCCGCGCTCGCCCAACGAATCGCCATGGAGTCTGCCATGTTGACATGTAGTTCACGCAGTTCACTGGCTGCCATTGTGATCGTTGCAATCGCGTCCGTCTTGGTTGACCAACGACCGTTGGTATCGTCCGATGACGACGCGCCGGGAACTTCGGCACAAGGCCCGCGATTGGAACACCTGCTCAAGGAACGCGCGGCGACGGCGCGAAAGGCGCTCGATCTCACGATCCTGCGAATGAAGGCGGGCGCCGTCGGGACCGACGCCCTGCGCGAACCGGCGCGGTTGGCCCTTGAGGCGGCGTTGGAGGCGGCAGATTCAAAAAAAGAGCGAGTCAAGATCCTAGAGGACTTCCGGGCGGCGGCCAAGGACCAGGAGAAATTGGCCTCGGGCCTCGTCAAAGCAGGCCAAAGCGACGAATCGAATCTACTCGCTGCTCGGGCCGAGCGGTTGCGCATCGAAATTGCCCTGGAGCGCGCCCAAGCCGGCCAGTCAGAGAACAAGAAGGCCGAAGACAAGAAAGCCGCTGACCCGAAAGATGTTTGCATTCTTCGGGGCGTCGTGGAAGCGTCGGCGTCGGCGCGACTCTTTGGCCGGGTGACCGGCGTGCTTCAGGCGCAGCGCGTGCACATCGGCGACCGCGTCAAGACTCGGGACATCCTCGCGGAACTTGACGTGCCGGACTTATTTGGCTAAGTGGAGCAGGACCGCGCGGCGCTGCTGCAAACTCAGGCACACGTGGCGATTGTTAAGGCGCGCGTGCGCATCGCCACGGCGGACCTGGACTCCGCGAAGTCCGCGGTCGCCAGAGCCGAAGCCCTCGGGAAGAGCGCCGCCGCCACGCTGAAATTCCGTGAAGTGCAGTATACACGGCTCAAAGCACTCCGCGATCGCAATTCGATCGACGAGACCACGTTTGTCGAAAGCAAACTTCAATACGACGCCTCGATTGAAGACGTCAATGCGGCCAAAGCTGGTGTCACGATCGCCAAGTCTCAGGTTGTCGCCGCCATGGGCAAGCTCGAAGAAGCCGAGGCGGACATCGGCTTGGCGGAGGCGAATGTGAGAATCGCGCGTGTCAGGCTTGATCAATCGCAGGGCAGGCTAGTGCACCGTCTACGATCCGTTGATGGATAGACTTAGGGTGCGTGCAACGCACCGATGAGCGGACCGGTGCGTTTCACGCACCCTGCATCCATCAATCCATGGAAGCCAAAGCACTAGGCGCGGCGGCGATTACAGCGCCCTTTGACGGCGTGATCACGCAGACCGGGTATTCCGTTGGTGAATTGATCCAGCCCTCTCAAACGACGCCGATCGTCACGATTCAGCGAACGGACTTGATGCGCGTCGTCGCGACGGTTCCCGAGCGCGATGTGCCATTGGTCAAGGCCGGCCAGATCGTTGACATGGAGATTGACGTCTTGCCCGGGCAGAAATTGTCCGCGAAGGTCTCGCGAATCGGCGTCGCTCTGGATCCGAAGATTCACGCGATGCGCGTGGAGATCGACCTGCCCAATCCTGACGGCCGAATCCGCGCGGGAATGCACGCCACGATCGCTATCAGGCTTTCCCGACAAACAGAGGCGTGATGCGTGAGCGACGAAGGAGTTTCTCTTCGCTCACGCTTCAGGCTCTGACAATAATGCCGCGGCGCCGCGCCGTAGCAACTCGTCCGCAAGGCGCTTGCCCAGCATCTCCGCTTCCTGCATCGGCCCAGCAACGTCCGCTTCGATCCGCTGCGCGCCATTGGGAGGAAGCACGACACCCATCAACGTCAAAACCCCGCTGGCAATTCGGGTGCGTGCGCCGATCGGCACATGGCAACCGCCGCCCAGACCACGCAGCATGGCGCGTTCAGCGAGAACCGACCAGCGCGCCCATGCGTCATTAAGCCGGCCGACGATCGCGAGCGTCCCTGTGTCCTCGGAGCGGCACTCGAGGCCCAAGGCGCCCTGCCCGACGGCTGGGAACATCCACACCGGGTCGAGCACTTCGGTGATCTGGTCCGCCAGCCCGAGGCGAACTAGCCCAGCTTGTGCAAGTATCGTTGCGTCGAGATCCTGCTCGATGAGTTTGCGCAATCGCGTGTCCACGTTGCCGCGAATGTCGACCAGCTTCAGGTCCGGACGTCGATGAAGGACTTGCGCCTTGCGCCTCAGGCTGCTCGTAGCGACGATCGCGCCTGCCGGCAGTGCCGCGAAACCGCGGTGTTTCTTGGAGACGAATGCGTCGCCGGTCGGGCCGCGCTTCGGGACAGCCGCCAGCGTCAAGCCATCCACCGCGAACGTAGGCAAATCCTTCAAACTATGAACCGCAACATCGACGCGGCGGTCGAGAAGGGCTTGCTGGATCGCCTTGGTAAATGCGCCTTCCCCGCCGAGCTGAACGAGCGGAACGTCACGGACTTGATCGCCGACGGTTTCGATCTCGACCAGTTCGACGACAAAATGGGGATCGACGCTGCGCAGAAGATCTGCGACGTGCCGAGCTTGCCAGAGCGCCAGCGGTGAGCCGCGCGTGCCGATCCGAATCGGAGTCATGGCGTGGGGGCCCCTTGCGTGCGAAGGGCTTCACGGAGGCGATCGAGGATCATCCGGCGCGACAGGGGCGACGTCTGCAGCCGGCGTTTTTCCTCCTCATCGCGATCGGCGCGATCGAGGGCGAGCCAGACCGGCTTCAGATGGTCCGGATCATCCGCGCGGCGAGGAAACAGATGCCAGTGTGCGTGCGGCACTTGATTGCCGAGCGATTCACAGTTGAGCTTGCGCGGCTCAAACGCCGATTCGATGGCCCGGCTTAGAACGATCATTTCCTCGAAATAGGCGATGCGAACGTCGGTCGGCATCTGATGCAGTTCCGTGATGTGAACGCGAGAGATGAGCACACAATAGCCGGTGTAGTACTGCCATGGACCCAAGAGGGCGACAGAAAAGGGGAACTGCCAGACGAGTTCGTCGTCTGGCAGTTGGTGAACTCGAGTCAGTTTGTCGCAGAGCGGACATTTCATGATTTGCCGCGAAAAAACGCAAAAGGCACAACAAGTAACGGCGGCGAGCTTGACCCCGGAAGAACACGGATTGAACACGGAAAGGAACAGAGAGAAAAACAGGTGCCAGCCTGGCGATTTAGCCAGAGACTTGATTCCCTCTCCCTTCCGTGTTTCTTCTGTGTTCGTTCCGTGGCCATCGTCAGCGAGGGAACGCGTGGTGCAGAGATTGGTCTGCGCCACGCGTTTTCTTGGGATTTGACGTTTTCTTGCGGCTAGTACGGCTTAGAAGTCGCCGCCGCCACCGCCGCAACCTCCGCCT
>VGZI01000040.1 GCA_016872605.1 Planctomycetota bacterium | reverse complement strand
GACGTCCTTTTCGGATGGCTCTGGACAGCCGTCTACGGAAATCAACGCCGAGAGCGGTACTGGCAGCACGCCTTATGCGAGTGCCCAAATATCCAAAGCTTCCCAGCTATTGTCCACACGGCCTAGCCAATCATCCCGCCGATTGCCAGTACTGACCATCGACCCACTGCGCTCGTTAATCATTTTTTTCAAAATAACTTTCGATTTGACTTGAATAATATCGATATTAATATTAATATAATTCAATGCCGAATCAAAACCGCTGGGTCGACCTGCTTGAAGACGAAGACATCGCATTCCTGAAGCGGTTCGTGCTGGCGTCGGGCTCGCTCAAGGAACTCGCCGAGGCGTACGGCATTTCGTATCCGACGGTGCGTCTGCGGCTTGATCGGCTCATTGCCAAGGTTCAGGTGTTCGATAGCCAGCAGGACATGACTGACTTCGAGCGGACGCTTCGAGCGATGCACGCGGACGGGCGGATCGATCAAGCGACGTTGAAACAACTGCTCAAAGCATACCAACGTGAAAGAGAGGCCGACGATGATGCGAAGACTTCCCGCAGTTCTACTCGTGGTAGCGATTAGCGGATCGCGGCTGCTCGCCGCCGACGGCCAGCCGGGCGCTGCAGTCGAGTGGTGGGACGAGCAAACCGCCGGCTGGCTGGGAGGCATCGTTGGCGGCTCGATTGGGCTACTCGGCGCGATCTACGGGTTTTCGGCCGGGCTGGGGTATGCGTTGCGATTCTTGCTCAGCCTCAGCCTGGTCATGGCGATTGTCGGCGTCATCGTCTTCTTCGTTGGCATCGGCGCGGTTTTCTCGGGCCAGCCGTATCATGTCTACTTCTTGCCGCTACAAATCGGAGGCGTCATGGCCTGTGTGTTCGGCGTCAACTATCCGGCCATCAAGCGACGTATCGAGCAGGAGGAATTCCAACAAATAGCTGCGATGGATTCCTAGTTTTGCCGTCCGATCAGAGCCTGAAGCGTTAGCGAAGGGAACTGCTACTCATCTTCACTTACGCTTCAGGCTCTGATGGGCGAAATGCTACAATACGCGCATGCTCCTCGGCATCGAAATCGGCGGCACGAAACTGCAGCTCGGTCTGGGCGACGGCAACGGTACCGTGCATGCGCTGTGGCGCGGAAGCGTGGTTCCGGCCAACGGAGCGGATGGGATTCGTCGCCAGATCGTTGACGCGATTGCAGCGTTTCTTCCGAACGCTAAACTGGCAAAGGCCGAGCTGACGGGTGTCGGTATCGGCTTCGGCGGGCCTGTCGATGACGCCACGCGCACTGTCATCAAATCACACCAGATCGTCGGCTGGGACGGCTTTCCGCTCGCCGACTGGATATCGGACATCGTCGGCGTTCCGGGGGTACTCGGCAACGACGCCGACGTCGCTGGTCTCGCCGAGGCCCTGTTCGGCGCCGGCAAGGGCCTGTCGCCGATCTTCTACATCACTATCGGTTCCGGCATCGGCGGCGGGCTTATTATTGACAGCGAAATCTTTCGCGGCTGCGGTCGAGGCGCGGCCGAGATCGGGCATCTCCGCGTGCCCGGCCTGCAATTCGAGGAAACCCTCGAGGACGTCGCGTCCGGTTGGGGCATGCAACGAACCTTCGCGCAATTGACCGGCGTCGCTGATCCGCCCAGCGCCGCTGAAATCGCTCGGCAGGCAGCGAGCGGCGACGCCGCCGCACGCGAAGTCGTCGACCTGGCAGTCGATGCACTCGCCACGGCGATCTGCCACGTCATCGCCTTGCTCTGCCCGCGCCGCATCGTCATCGGCGGCGGCGTGTCACTGATGGGCGAACGGTTGCTTTTCGACCCTCTTCGAACGTTGGTCGCCGAGCGCGTGTTCAAACCGTTCGCCGAGTGCTGCGACATCGTCCCGGCAGCGCTTGGTGAGGAGGTCGTTGTGCATGGGGCTCTGGCGTTGGCGCGAGAAAAGTCACACTAGCCCACAGCGCAAGCAAGGGCTGGCCCTTGCGTGCGCTGCGGGCTAGTGAGGATCGATCGCCTGGCGCAATCGCCGCGCATTGCGGCGCGGGTCCTCCGACGCGCAAATCGCATGGCTCACCGCGATGGCGCGAGCCCCTGCCGCAACCACCTCGGCGACATTGTCCACGTTGATCCCGCCGATCGCGAAAGCTGGCAGCGTCGTCGCGGCAAACGCCTGGCGCACGAAGTCCAGACCCGCGAATCCTTCGAACTCTTTCGTCTTGGACGGAAACGTCGGCCCGACGCCGATGTAGTTCGCCCCTTCCAACACCGCCTTGCGTACTTGGTCGAGGTTGTGTGTGCTGACGCCGATGATTGCATCCGGCCCCAAGATACGGCGTGCATCGTGGATCGGCATGTCATCCTGGCCGAGGTGCACGCCGTCGGCTTGAGCAAGCCGGGCGATATCGGGCCGATCGTTGACGATGAACGGAATCCCCGCCGAGCGCGTTACTTCGCGCACCAGGCGAGCGCGCTCCAGCAACGAGCGGTCGTCAATGCCTTTCTCGCGCAGTTGAACGATCTGCGCTCCGCCCAGTGCCGCCTCCTTCACCGTTCCGACCAGCGACGCCCGACACAGCGTATCGGTTACGAGCACATAGAGCCGAGCATCGGAGAGCCGATCGCGTGACGCAATGCCTTGGACGATGGCGCGTTCCAGCGTGTAGGCTTGATAGCGCAGCTTCTCGACGCGCTGGGCAAACTCGACTGACACCACCTTGCCATACTCCTCCAGGCTGCGGAGCGATTCTTGCAATCGCTTGGCGTTGGCCTGGACGACGGCTGCCAGCGACGGACGCGACCACTCTGCTGCGGTGCTGATCGCGGTGCCGACGTCGCCCAGCGTGTCGCGCGATGCAAGCAAGAGCGGCGCGGAGAGCGAGCGGATCGCGTCGGCGAAATCGTGGCGAAGCTGCTTGGCGCAAGCGCTCAGCACGGCGTCGGCCAGCGTGAAACGCGCGAAATCCTCCAGCACGCGCAGCGCCTCGCGGGCCCGGTTGGCGTTGGCGTCGAGAATCCGGGCGATGTTCAACTCCTCGGTTGGTTCCTGCAACAGGAGCGGCTCGTCCATTGCCAGGGGAGGCGTGTCACCGACAATCGTTTTTTGCAGCCGACCGTAATCCATGCCACACGCAGCCAGTTCGTCACGGATCGACTCATCGACTTCGAGAATCGCCAGAAGGAAATGATCGGTGGCGATGCTTCCTTCATCGCCATGGATCGAGGCTAACTCACGCGCCAGCGCTAGCACCGAGCGCATTGAGTGGTGCATTTCCAACTCGGGCGGCGCCGCATCGAAGGACGCGGGAAGGCCAAAGCGTTCGCGCACAACTTGGAGATCGGCGCCGGCGTGCACAAGCAGCGTCGATGCCTTGCCCTCTACCTCTTCCAACATGGCGCACAGGACGTTGCGGGGCGTGACTGCGTCCGCGGCGTCGCGCTGAGCGAAATAGCGAGCGCGGTCATGTGCAGACTGCAAAGCTGGCGAGTATTCGAGTTTCATGACGGTCTTATTTTACCGCGCCGGCATGTCTTCACCAGCTTCGCCAATTCGCCCGGTGCGAAAATGCCTACAGTTCGCCATACAACCGGCAGGTTTTCTACGATCGCTTGATTCAGCCTGAATGTTCTGCGCGTCGATGAAAAGAGCATAGTGCTTTGTCACAGCCAAAAATATGTGTTCTCGTTTCCGTAGGACGGCTCTCCTGAGCCGTCCCTGTTTAGCCGGACGGCTCCGGAGAGCCGTCCTACAATCCGAACTTTTGATTGTGACAAAGCAATAGGCCTTCATTTCTCGTGGGACGACCTGACCAGTCTGGCCTCACGAGATAACAACGCCCGCAGACAACCGAGAGGTACCTACCATGAGCATCCGAGCGGCGTTCTCGTTTCTTCTATTCGCCTCCTGCGCCAACATTGCGTTTGGACAAGCGCCGACGATTGTCAATAGGGCGCCCGAGAGACCGATCAACATCGCGGAACCGCCGCCGCCGCGCGTTGACACCGACGAGTTGCCGCCGATCTCGCCGAAGAAGTCGCCTGGCCCGATGTCGCTGGAGGCGTGCTTGAATCTGGGGTTCCAGCATCAACCGCTCTTGGACGCGTCGCGCGCCAGTCTTGCCGCGGCTCAGACCGGCCAGCGCGCCCTGGAGAAGATGGTGTTCGCACGGTTTATGGCGCCGGAGCTGCCGATTCGCAAGCGCCAATCGTGCCTGGGGGTGACGATTGCGGAGGCGGGCCTCACCCAAGCGGAATGGGATACCCGGTATTCGATCACGCGGAATTTCTTCACGGTGCAATACATCCGCTCGCAGAAGAAGGTGCTCGACGATGTATTCGGCAGCTTGACCAAGGCGCGTGCTCGCGCAAAGAAGCTCTTTGACGATGGCGATGTGAATATTCCGATAACCCAAC
This sequence comes from Planctomycetota bacterium, assembly GCA_016872605.1. GTDB lineage: Bacteria > Planctomycetota > Planctomycetia > Gemmatales > Gemmataceae > SIAQ01. The sequence continues at coordinate 32,647 of VGZI01000040.1, read as the reverse complement.
TCGACATCGACAATCTGGACATCAACATTGCCCTGGTGAAGGGCAAGCAAGGCCAGGTGCGGAACGGCGAGTTGAAGGCGTTCGCTGCCCTGCGGGAAGCGATGGGCTTGGGCCACGATTATCCGTTAGAGATCGCCGATGTCGCGCTGCCGCCGGCGGTATGGGAGGAGAAGAAGACAACCGGCTTCAAGGAAGAAAAGGATGACAAGGGGAAAGTGACAAAAACTCCTGTCGAGACCATCACGTATCACCGTTATTTCCAAATCAACAAGGCCGATCTAATCACGGCTGCCCTTGCGAATCGCGGCGAGATGATCCAGGCCCGAACCGCGAGCGACATTGTCGGACTCGAGGTCGACGCACAGTCGCGCATCATCGGCCCGAAAGGGACGACCTTCGCCAACGGTGGCGACATCCACGCCAAGCAGGCGCCGCAGGGCGTCTTCAACAACGAATATCGGCCTGGCGGGTTCTCGATCGAGATGCCCAACATGCTCGCCGGCAACAAGCGCGATCGAATGCAGCGTGCGTCCGATCTGCACCAGCAATCACTCGCAGTCGTCGAGAAGGCGCACAATCTTGTCTCCCTCGACGTGGAAGCCCAATACCTGAAATGGCAGGAAGCCGCCGAGGAAGTGGTCAACCTCAAAGGAATCGAAAAGCGCGCCGCCGCGTTGCCGGGCCAAGCCCAGAACCTTGCCGGCAAGAACTTCACGAGCCAGGCGGTCATTCAGGCCAACATTCAAGCAATACTGGTGCGGACTCAGCTGAACGAGCAGGTGCACACGCATGCCTTGGCGCTTGCCGGTTTAGAGCGCGCCACCGCAGGCGCGTTCCGCATCTATCCGATTCCCGCGCCGGCGCCGCCGTCGGCGAAATGAGTCACTGTTTCTTCCCCCACCCCCCCCGCGATCGTTTCGCAAAGGACCCTTCTCTCATGACCCGCCGCAACCTGTTCGAAATCGCACTTGCGGCAGCGCTCGCCTTCGCGCTGTCGCACCCCGCTGCCGCCAACGCTCAAGCCAAAAATGCCGACACGATCAAGATCGGCATGGTCAAGAACTTTTTCAACGACCTGCCGGATGCCCTGGTCGCCATCGTCACCGAGCCGTTCGGCACGCTGATGAAAAACACGACGGGGCTCGACGGCGCGCTCACCTACAACAAGGGCGCGTTCGACACCGCTGGTCTGCTCAACGACGACAAGCTGCACTTTGCCGTGTTTCAAGGGCACGAATTCGCCTGGGTGCGCAAGGCGTATCCGAAACTCAAGCCGGTGGCCGTGGCCGTCAACGCGTTCGACGACATCCGCTGCTTCGTGATCGTGAGCCAAAAGAATCCGGCGACGTCGATTAAGGACTTGCGCGGCAAGACGCTCGATATGCCGCTCCTGACGAAACAGCACTGCTGGGCCTACATCGAACGGCATTGCACGGACAACGCCCAGCCCGATCCGAAGGCGTTTTTCGGCAAGATCGTGAAGTCGGAGTCGCCGTTGGTCGGCATGGACGACGTATGCCGAGGCAAGATCGATGCCGTGATCGTCGACGCTCTCGATCTGAAGTTCTACCGTGAACAAAAGCCCGCGGTGTTCAGCAAGAACCTGCGGATCTTGCAGCAGTCGGATCGCTTTCCGCATGCCGTGATCGTGTACAAGGACGGAGCCGTCAAGGACATGACACTGAAGCAATTCCGGGCCGGCTTGCTCAAAGCGCACACGATTGACGAGAACAAGGATCTCTTCGACCTGTGGAAACTTCGCTCGTTTGAAGCGCCGCCGGCCAATTTCGATGCGGTGCTCGATGCGTCGCTCAAGGCCTATCCGCCGCCGTCGTCGCCGGTGAGTGTCGGCGCCCGGTAACATCGACTTCGTTTAGCGTTCGCATGGCGCCATGCGAACGCTAAACGAAAACTGCCGCCGCCCCGTTCATTTCCTACAATTCTTTCCATGCCCCTGTAAACGGATTTATCGCTACGGGATCATGGAAATGGCCGAGACCATTCTGCCCGCCTCCATCGTTGAAGAAGCCCGCCGCCGCTATCTGACCTACGCCCTCTCGGTGATCACGTCGCGCGCCTTGCCCGACGTGCGCGATGGCCTGAAGCCGGTGCAGCGGCGCATCCTCTACACGATGTTTCACGAGCTGTTGCTCTACGCCGACCGCAAGCCCGCCAAGTGCGCCCGCATCGTCGGCGATGTGCTCGGCAAATACCATCCCCACGGCGACGCCGCCATCTACGACGCCCTGGTCCGCATGGCCCAGGACTTCGTCTTCCGCATGCCGCTCGTATTCGGGCAAGGGAACTTCGGCTCGATCGGCGGCGATGCGCCGGCGTCCATTCGCTACACGGAAGCACGCCTGACGCTGCTCGCCGAGCAGTTGCTGACGGAGTTGCGGCAACAGACTGTCACCATGCGGCCCAACTACGACGGCACGCAGGAAGAGCCGGTGGTTCTGCCCGCCCAGTTTCCGAATCTGCTCGTCAACGGCAGCGCCGGCATCGCCGTCGGCATGGCGACCAATATCCCGCCGCACAATCTCGCCGACGTGTGCCGTGCTTGCGTGCTGCTCATCGAAAACAAGGACGCGTCGACGGCGAACTTGCTCGATGAGGTGAAGGGCCCCGACTTCCCGCTCGGCGGCAAGATCGTCACCGATCGCCGCACGCTTCGCAAGATCTACGAGGACGGCCAGGGGAGCATCAAGATTCAAGCGGAATGGAAAGTCGAGGAGAAGGGCCGCAAACGCCAAATCGTCGTCACCTCGGTTCCCTACGGCGTCAACACGGCGACGCTGGAAGCCGACATCGGCGAGCATATCCAGTCGCGCAAGTTGCCTCAAGCGCTTGATGTCAATAACGAGTCGAACGAAAAAGAAGGCCTGCGCATCACCATTGACATCAAGGAGGACGCCGACGCCCAGCTTGTGATGGCCTATCTCTTCAAGCACACGGCTCTGCAGGACAACTTCGCCGTCAACATGACGTGCCTGGTGCCGGAAGATCGTAGACCTCACGCTCCGCGTGAGGAGTCCCAGCACGCGGAGCGTGATGGCTACGATCACGGCGTCATGCGGCCCGAACGTCTCGGGCTTAAGGAAATCCTGCGCTACTTCCTCGACTTTCGCCTGGAGACGGTGCGCAAGCGCTTCGAATACGAGCTTGACCTGTTGCGCAAGCGCATCCACATTCTCAAGGGTTTCAAGATCATCTTCGACGCCCTCGACAAGGCCATCAAGCTGATTCGCGAAAGCCAAGGCCGGGCCGACGCGGCCGAGAAGCTGATGAAGGCGTTCGACCTCGATCAAATCCAGACCGACGCGATCCTCGACGCGCAGCTTTACAAGATTGCGCAGATGGAGATCAAAAAGATCCTCGACGAATTGCGCGAGAAGAAGAAACTCGCCGAGGAGATCGAGGCGATTCTCAGCTCGACGCGGAAGCTGTGGACGATTGTCAAGGGCGAACTGCAGGCGCTTGCCGAGAAGCACGGCGACAAACGGCGAACCCGCCTCGGCGGCGCGGAGGATGAAGTCGAGTTCAGCGAGGAAGCGTTTATCGTCAAGGAAAACACCAACGTCGTCTTGACGGCCGACGGCTGGATCAAGCGCGTGGGCCGATTGGCGTCGGTGGAGGGGACGCGTGTCCGTGAAGGCGACTCGGTCATCGCGGTCGCGCCGGCCAGCACCCTCGATCACGTCGTCTTCTTCGCCGACGACGGCACTGCCTACACGATGCGCGTCAACGAGGTACCGGCCAGTTCCGGGTACGGTGAGCCGATCAGTAAGTTCTTCAAGCTCGACGATCAGGTCAAGATCGTCAATGCCGTGACGACCGACAATCGGTTCATCGTGGAGAAGATCAAGCCGCCGACCAAGGACGATCCTCCAGGGCCGTACATCCTCGCCGTGACGAAAGATGGCCTGACGCTGCGAACGCCGTTCGAGCCGTACCGCATTGAATCGACGAAGGCGGGACGGCGCTATGCCAGACTCAACGACGGCGACAAAATCGTGCTGGCGACGGTGCTTCTGGGCGACGAGGAGACGATCTTCCTCGCCTCGGCCGACGGGCATGTCATCCACTTCCGCATCGAAGAGATCAACATCCTCGCCGGCGTCGGCAAGGGGGTGATCGGCATCAAGCTGGCCGACGACGATCGTTGCATCGGCGGCGCCGTCCTGTCGCGCAAGAGCCAAATGCTGCAAGTCGAAACGAGCGGCGGCAAGACGCTCGAGTTCACCGGCCGCTACGAGACGGTCAGCCGCGGCGGCAAGGGCTTTGAAGCCGTCAAACGCGCGTCCCTGGTCAAGGTCATTCCCACGCCGATTGAACTCGTCAACTGGGAGGAGTTCGAAGGCAAACCGAGCGAACGCAACGGCAAGGGGGGGCAGGGACAGTTGTTTGACTAATGCCGCACCAGGCAAGCTTGTCAAGGGGTGGTTTTCTCTGCAATACTACATTGAAAATGGTGTTCGGCGGGCGGTGGCGGCGCGTGAAGCCGGCCTGAAACAAATTCCTGCGTTCCTGTATGAGCCTGGAAAGCAGCCGCAACTAATCACGGTTGATCGCGATGTCCTTCATTCACCGAAATCGTCAATCAGCCAGTCCCATCGGCGTTACTTGTGAGCGCTAAGCGGCATGACTTCCTCTCAGGGACGTGCCAAGGTTCCGCCGATCGATGTGCAACTGCTGGGAGAAAAAGGGCAGAAATCGGCCGTGCCGCTCGCTCAGGTTACTCTCGATCCCTGCGGTAAGCCATGAAATCGATACCCGAACCATTGTTTCGAAAACTCTGTTTTATCCTTCACCGCGGCTTCGTCGAATGCCGCAATCTTGCGCGGGTGGGAAACGACGAGCAAGCGGAAGATCTGGCGGATGCATTCGAAGTCATGCCGGGATACCTTCTCGATTGGGGCGATGAAACGCTGATGCTGATCCGGTCGCACCTGGAAAGCTACCAGAACAAATACGGGACGGATTCGTTCGACTATCTGGCGGTCTTGGACATGGCCGACGAAGAGTTTATGGCGACGTTAGCAAACTACTAAATTCCACCCCCGACCCCGTGACGAGGCATTACGAATGCACAACAAGCCCAGAGCTCTTGCGGCGCGCGGTCGGCCGCATTTGATGTGTGGAGCCATTTTCTTGGCCTGCACTTTCGTTTTTGCGGATGGCGCATTGTCACAAGAAAAAAACGACTGGGCTGCGATCCAGGGACATTGGGAGATCGTGCAGATCGAGATTCGCGGCAGGAACACGATCATTCAGAAGAAGAACAAGAAAACGCGGCTACATCAGGTCACGTTCAAGGGCGATGAGATTCTCATCGACGGTGAACCGGCCGGGCGCATCAGTCTTGACCCATCGAAATCGCCAAAGCACCTCAATCTCGACTACAACGGCGTCGATCCCGGCATCTATCGGCTCGACAATGACGTGTTGCAAATCTGCTGGAGCGCCAAGGACGGCCAACGCCCGAAGGAATTCAAGACCGACGAGAATGACCCAAACCGTCGCCTGTTGACGCTGAAGCGGGTTGCCAAGAAATAGAGAAGGCAGCATGGAATTTCGTTCATGACAAAGACCAGTTCTGTTAGCGCCGCCGATGTCGAAGGCCCCTGGGAAGAATGCGGCTGGAATTCGGGCCTGATCGAACGATGCCGCCCTAATTGGAACGTACCAATTGGTGAGCTGTCCAATGAAATGCTCGCAACCTTTCTACGGCAGGACATCGCCACAGAGTGTGTTCTCGAAGAGGCGACCGCACGCATGGAAGTTGGCTTCGACGACGATTCAGAAATGTCCGACGGCGAACTAGCAAACAATGTAGAGGAATCTCGTGAGCGCCTTGCCCGGCGCCGCTGAAATCAAGGATCGATTCATGGCCACCGCGACCGCGACCAAGTCATACGACGAAGCCTCCATCGGCATAGTCGACAGGCGGACCTTGAACGAGTTGTCTTCGCGATTTCAGAAAATGATAAAATGACCGTGGAGGAATCGCTTTTGTCGCGAATCGAAGTGCTCGGAACGGTCGACGACCAACACCGACTCAACCGGATAGTCCCAGACGAAATCAAGGTCGGGCCGATTAAGGTCATCCTTGAATCTGTTGACGAAGAGGAAGACGATTGGTTCCAGGGCGTTGCCGCCACGTGGGCGCGCGAATATCATCCGCGCGAGGACATCTACACACTCCAGGATGGGGTCCCGTTCGATGAAGCCAAGTAAAATTCATCCTGCCCTGTTCCCATACGGCGGCACGATCGGCGCCAAGGTTCGGTGTGTCCTCGCGCTCACTGGATACGTAGGATCTGTACCTGAAGTGCTTGTCGCCTACATATCGTCCATTCTGCCATCGCCGCTCCTGGCAACGGACATTCTGATTGATCCCACGAACCCGGATCACGCTCAGACCCAACTCAGAACCGTATCGGTCCTGCGTTTGCATAAGTTAGCGACCGTCCATAAGTCGAATTTCGTTCGCTTGCTCGGAAGTGTCTCGCCAAAAACCTGGACCGAGGTGGAACCGAAGCTCCGCCTCCTGTTGAACCTGTAACGGATTACCCTCATGGCCACCGCCACCGCAACCAAGAAATACGACGAAGCCTCCATCGGCATGCTCGAAGGGCTTGAAGCCGTTCGGCATCGGCCCTCCATGTACATCGGGGCGCCCGACAAGAAGGGGCTGCACCATCTCGTCTGGGAAATCGTCGATAACTCGATCGACGAATATCTGAACGGTTTCGGCGACGCTATCACCGTCACGCTGCACAAGTCGGGCGATGCCGTCACCGTCACCGACAATGGCCGCGGCATTCCCGTCGGCATGCATCCGAAGTACAAGATTCCGACGCTCGAACTCATCCTTACCAAGCTGCACACCGGCGGCAAGTTTGGCGACAACGACAGCTATTTTCGCTCCGGCGGCCTGCACGGCGTAGGCTCGTCCGTGGTCAACGCGTTGTCCAAGAAGCTCGTCGCTACCATCAAACGCGACGGCTACGAATGGACGCAGACCTTCAAGCGAGGAAAGCCGGCCGACAAGCTCGAGAAGGTCGGGCCCAATCGGCTGCACGGCACGTCCATTTATTTCGAGCCGGATCCCGAAATCTTCCGCGTCACCCATTTCGACGCCGACTGGATCAGGACCCGCCTCGACGACATCGCGTACATCCATCACGGCTTGAAAATCACGTTCCGCAACGAGATCACCGGCGAGTCGATCGACCTGACGCATCCGGGCGGGTTGCCGGAGTTCCTGCAGCGGCTCGTGGCCGAGGCGCAGGTTCCGGCAGTCAATGCGACGCCCTACTACGCGATCAAAGAAGGTGACGAGAAGATTGAGCTGACGATGCAATGGACGGAGTCAACTGATGAATCGATTCGCTCCTACGTCAACGGCATCCGCACCACCGACGGCGGCACGCACGAAGCCGGACTGAAGAGCGGTATCGTCAAGGCGATTCGCAACTTCATGGAGACCCACGACGTCAAGGTCAAGGGCATCGAGATTACAGCCAACGATATTCGCGAAGGGCTCGTCGGCATCGTGTCGATCTTCATTCGCGACCCGGCTTTCCAGGGCCAGACCAAGGAGAAGCTCAACAACCCGGAGATCACGGCGATTGTCGAAGGCTTCGTGCGTCCGGGCCTGGAGTCGTGGCTTAACGCCAACATGACGATGGCCGACCAGATCGTTGGCCGCATCGTGCTGGCAGCGAAAGCGCGCCTGGCGTCGCGCGAGGCGGCGCAGGAAGTCAAACGCAAGTCGGCAACGTCGCGCCGGCTCAACCTGCCCGGCAAGCTTGCCGATTGCAAGGCGACCGATGTCGAGGATACGGAACTGTTCATCGTCGAAGGCGATTCCGCCGGTGGGTCGGCCAAGCAGGGACGGAACAACCGCACCCAGGCCGTGCTGCCGCTGCGAGGCAAGATCATGAACTCCGAAGGCCTTACGCTGGCCAAGGTGATGACGCACCAAGAATTGGCCGACGTCGTCACCGCGCTGGGCACGGGCGTGGGCGAGAGCTTCAACATCAACAACTTGCGCTATGGCAAGATCATTCTCTTGATGGATGCCGACGCCGACGGGCATCACATCACGACGTTGATGCTGACGTTCTTCTTCCGCTGCATGCCAGAGCTAATTCGCAAGGGGCATCTCTACATCGCCCTGCCGCCGCTTTATTGCATCGGCGTCGGCAAGGAAAAATTCTGGGCCAAGGATGATGCCCACAAGGAAGAACTGCTCGAAGAAATCCTGACGAAGCGACCAAACGCCAAGCCCGAGGTGACGCGTTTCAAAGGGCTCGGCGAGATGATGCCGGGCGAGTTAAACGAGACGACGCTCGATCCGAAAAAGCGTGCATTGATGCGCGTGACCATTGAATCCATCATCGAGGCGGACAAGACGTTCACCGAGTTGCTCGGCAAAGACCCGGCGACGCGCTATCGATTCATCATGGACTCCGCGAATCAAGTCGAGGCGGAAGAGTTGGATGTTTGATGTGGAAGCCCACGGGTGAGGTACGCCGAACCCCTGGGATGATGCACATCCCGATCCCAGGGGTTCGGCGTACCTCACCCCTGGGCTTCCATAAAAAAACCTCATGCACATCTCCACTTATCTCGATGACGTCGTCGTCTGGGCGCCCGCTAAGGTCAATCTCTTTCTCGAAGTGCTCGGGAAACGGCCCGACGGATACCACGAAATTGCCACGCTCATGACGGCGATTCGGCTCTACGACACGCTCGTGTTTCGCGCCGACCCATCGCTGCGCCTGCAATGCTCGGATGCATCCCTGTCGACGGGCCCCGAAAACCTCGTGCTCAAAGCGGCAAACCTTCTGAAGGGTCGCACCGGCTTCCCAGGCGGGGCGGCAATTCGGCTATTCAAGCGGATTCCGATGGCTGCGGGGTTGGCCGGTGGGTCGACCGATGCAGCAGCGACGCTCGCTGGGCTAAACTTCCTCTGGCAAACTGGGCTGTCAAACGCGGAGTTGGCAAAGCTCGGCGGCGAGATCGGCAGCGATATACCGTTCTTCTTTCACACTCCCGCCGCCTGGTGCACCGGACGGGGCGAAAGCGTGTCCCCGATCGGGTTGTCCAGTCCACTACATTTCGTGTTGCTTTGCCCAGCTTTCGGTCTGTCGACAGCCGCGGTTTACCAGAAGGTCGTCGTTCCCGCATCGCCCATCTCGGGAGAACCAATTCTCACGGCGATCGGCAAAGGTGACGTTGATATTATTGGCCGACTTATGCACAATCGGCTTCAGTTGGCAGCTGCCGCGCTCGATCCGCGCATCAGCGAGTTCGCCGCGATGCTGAAGGAGGCGGAATCGGTTGGTTGTTTAATGTCGGGCAGCGGCAGCACGCTGTTTGCCCTGTGCCGATCCGCCGACGAAGCCCTGCGCATCGCTGCCAACCTGAGGACACGAACCAAGGCGTACGATTTTCGCCTGATCGTTACGCGCACCGTTTAGCCGCTCGCCTCAGGCGAGCGCGATCCACCCCCGTGCCACGGCAAAAAGGAGTTTCCCTGTGGTTATCACCGAAGTTCGTATCAAGCTCATGGATGAGAACAACGAACGATTGCAAGCCTTCTGCTCGATCACGTTTGACGATTGCTTCGTCATCCGTGATCTGAAGATCATCGAAGGGGCCAAGGGGTCGTTCGTGGCGATGCCAAGCCGCAAGCTCACCGATCGCTGCCAGTGCGGCTGCAAGAATCACCTGCGGGCGCGATTTTGCAATCAGTGCGGCAGCCGGTTGGACGAAAACCGTGGTCTGCGCGCCACCGACGGTCGAGCGAAGCTGCACGCCGACATCGCGCATCCGATCAACTCCACCTGCCGCGAGTACATCCAAAATGCGATCATCAAGGCGTTTCAGGAGGAACGCGAACGTTCGAAACAGCCCGGCTACGTCTGCCGTTATGACGACTACGACGCCGAATACGAAGCCGAGAGCTACACGCAGATCGTGACCGAGATGGCGGCGGCGCGCAAGGCCTCCGAAGGCTACCGCACCGACGACGCTCACGAACAACGCGGAACGCATGCGCCGACGGAGACGCCCCAGCCGACGGCGCCGGGCAAGCGCAAGTTCGGTTCGGGAATCCTATAATCGCCACGGTCCTGGCGCCCGGCCCTTCCGCTAAACACAGTGCGCGAATCGGCTCAAACGTAGGGTGCGTGAAACGCACCGTCCCGCTGGACGAACGTGCTCGGACGGTGCGTTTCACGCACCCTACAGCCAAATCTCGCACCGTCGTGAAGTAACGCGAGCAGCACAACCGGGCAACAACTCCATAGATGATCCGGTATGACTCATAGCGATGTGCCGCTAACGTGGTTTTTGCGTAGCACCGCGCTGGTGCTACTGTCCGCGACGGCAGCCGTGTTCATGCCCACCGCCTGGATGAGCACGATCCATGATTGGCTCGGTCTCGGCCCGTTTCCGGATGCACCACTTGTCCAGTATCTGACGCGATCGGTGTCGCTCCTGTATGCTTTCGCGGGCGCGGGATACTGGTTCATGTCGTATGACGTTCGTCGCTACCTTCCGCTCTTGCGATTTACGATTCCGTGCACCGTCGTGTTTGACATCGTAATCGTCGCGATCGACGTGTGGATAGAGATGCCAACAGCGTGGATCATCGGCGAGGGTGTTTCGGTCACGGCGTGGACAATTGTGTTGTGGTGGCTCGTACGCACGGAGCCGAACGCGTCAGCACAGGACGATGCCTCCTTCGCTAACGCTTCAGACTCTGATTGATTCTTGCGAGGGCGGCCTGGGCGATGCGGGTTTTGCCGGCGTCCGGGTCGCCGCGCGCGACGTTGGCGAGCAAATCCCGTGCTTTCGGCGTCGCGATCATTTCGAGAATCAAGAGCGCGCGCAGATCACGCAAAGTTTCGGGGGTGAGCGACGTTTCCACGGTTTGCAAGAGTTGCCTGATGCGCCGACCGGTCTCGAGATCGGGCGCTTTCTTGAGGGACTGCTCAAGCAAGGGGAGCGACCGAGCGCCGATTTGTTTGAGCCGGCGCAGGGCGACGTCTCGCTGCGGAAACTTGTCGGAGCTGAGGTTCGCGATCAACTCTTGGATCTCTTTCTCCGTGGCGCCGGAGTCGGGCTCCAGGCGTTTTGCCAGCACATCCATCGCTCGGGCTGGATGAGCGATCAGCGCCCACGCCACGCCATATGCTCTTTCCGTCGGCCCACCGAGGTCCTGCCAGAGTTTATCGTCGTCGCTCCAGCTGGCGGGCAGCGCGATTTTTTTGGGTAGGACGGACCAGAGCAGCGCCGTCGTGTCGCGTCCGCCCGACAGAAGTTTGACGCCGTTCGGTGAGAACGCGACGCTGGCAATATCGCCGTGGTGGCCGTGCAACGAAAGCACTTCCTTGCCGGTGATCGTTTCCAGAATCGCGATCCGTCCCGGTTGATGTGCGTAGGCGATCCACTGGCCATGCGGCGCGAATGCGACAGCGGGCATGACAAACGCAAACGGCATGTCTTCGACAATCTCGGTCAGGTACATCTCGCGCAATAGTCGTCCCGTCGGCAGATGCCAGAGTTCGAGCCGATGAGGGAATCCGATCACGGCCAGCGTTTCGCCATCGGGGGCGAACATCAGGCGCACGACCGGATTGGGGCTCGTTCGCAAGGATCGCACCCGCTTGCCGGCCGCGATATCCCATATCTCGATAGTGGGCACGAGCCCTGTCTCGGGGTCTTTCCCAAGCGGGGCGAACCAAAGTCCGAGAGCCGCGAGCTTGGCGCTCGGGGTAAGCGCGAGGGATCGCCATTCACGCCTTGGGCGTGAGTTGACGCCGGCCGGCTCGATCCGCTTGAGAATTTTTCCGGTGGCCGACTCCCAAAACAGAATGCTGTATTCACTCAAATAGCTGGCAATGATTCGGCCATCCGACGACACGATGGCCCGCCGGCTATTGGTTTGATCGAACAAAAAGTCATCGTCGGCCTTGAGAGGAATCGGCTTTCGGTCGTCCAGATCCCAGCGCTGTCCCGAGATGATCAACTCGGGCCGATGGGCGGAGAAGGCCATGGCGTCGAGCAAGGTTGTGCGCGCCCGCGGACCGCCACTCCGGTGCGCGTCGCGGCTTTCGAGATTGAGAACCGCCCGCAGCTTTGCCGATTTCATGTCCCAGATTCGAGCGATCCCCTCGACGTTGGACGCGGTCGCGATGCCGTGTCCGTTGTGTGAAAATGCAACCGCATCGACCGCATGGTGATGGGCATCGCCAAGGGTCCGCTCCTTGCGGTTCGGCACGTCCCAAAGCACGATGCGTGGCGAGGCGTTTTCGTGGCGAGCCGGAGCGGCAGCGAGCAGCTTGCCGTCCGGGGAGAGGGCGACGTGCCGCATCGGCGCGGGATGCTCGAAATCGTGAATCGTCTTGCCGGTCGCGAAGTCGACGAGGCGCGGTCCGTCGCTGGTGACGAGTGTCTTGGCGTCGCTGTCCAGCGCGAATGCCGAGCCGATTTCGTGTGTGATCGTGGCGACGGTTTCGCCTTTGACGACGTCCCAGCCGACGAGCCGCGAGCCGACTTGCGCGACGAGCGTGCGATTGTCGGGAAGAAAACCCAGGCTCCCGATCGTCCTGCCCGCGCGATCGAAGTGCTTCAACACTTTGCCAGTGATCGCGTCCCACACAACGCTGCGCACAAATGGCTGATTCATGTCCACCTTGGGAAAACCACCGGCTGCCACGTACTTGCCATCGAGGCTAATCGCGACGGCGCTGGCAGCGAGATCGAAATCGAGCTTGGCGAGCGGGCGGGACTTCTTGCCCGTTGCGAGGGCGAAAATTGCCAGATCGCTGTTTTCACCGCCGCCGACAACAATCGATTTGCTGTCGGGCGAGAAAGCGAAAACGGTCCCAGGGATTTCGAGGCGAACCCGTTTGCCGTCAGCAAGCTTTTGAAGTTCAATGGGGCCATCGCCGCCGTACGCCAGCCATTGGCTATCGGGTGAGATGGCGACACGCCTGCCGACGCCGGCATCGCTGCGGATGCGTTCTTTGCCGGCTTCGGTTTCCCACAAATAAATTCGGCCATCGCGATCGGCCGCGGCGACCAACTTGCCATCCTGAGCAATGGCAAGCGAAATCGCTTCCGTTTGTGTGCAGAGTCGTGAGGCTCCGAATCGATGGAGTGCGTGCGGCGGCAGCGGATCGCCGATGGTGTCGAGCTGAGGTGTCGCAGGAGTCTGCGCAGGCATGGAATGCGCGACGAGAAGGCAGCAGATCACTGCGTTGCGAATCATCGCACCCTCATGTTTGGCCCCGCCTCGTAGAGGCGGGCGTACTTGTCGCCGTCACGCCGTCATCGCGATCGTCACGTTTAGATTGGAGTACACCTTCTGCACGTCGTCGTGCTCGTCGAGGGCTTCGAGCAGCTTGAGCACTTTTTGCCCGGTTTCGGTGTCGCAGTCGACCGGGACTTTGCCGAGCTGCGTGATTGCCACTGACGTTGGCGTGATGTGGTTCGTCTCCAGAGCGGCCTTGACTTGGGCGAACGCGGTCGGGTCGCAAGTGATCTCGAAGCTTTCGCCGAAGTTCTTCAGGTCGTCGGCGCCCGCGTCGAGAGCGACGCTCATGAGGGTGTCTTCGTCGATGCCTTTCGCGGGGATTTCGAAGACGCCTTTGCGTTCGAACATATGCTTGACGCAGCCTGGGGCGCCGACGTTGCCGCCGCCTTTCTCGAAGATTCTGCGGATCTCGCCGTTCGTGCGGCTACGGTTGTCGGTGAGGATGTCGACCATGATGGCGACGCCGCCCGGGCCGAAGCCTTCGTAGCTGATTTCGTCGTAGGTGACGCCTTCGAGTTCGCCGGCGCCTTTCTTGATGGCGCGTTCGATGTTGTCCTTGGGCATCGACACGGCCCGGGCGTCTTCGATGGCGCCACGCAGCTTGGCGTTGGTGACCGGATCGGCCCCGCCGCTCTTGGTCGCCACCATGATCGCCCGGCTCAGCTTGCTCCAGACCCGCCCCTTCGCCGCGTCGGCAGCGCCCTTCTTGTGTTGGATGTTCTTCCAATGGGAATGACCGGCCATGCCGCCTCTCCTGACAGGGTTCTCGCGTTATTGTACGGTCCAATAGCAAAGTGCAGATTGGCGCCGTGGGCCGCATGGAAGCTCGCTGGCGGTTTCGCGCGGCGCACCGCTCGCGATCACTGGACGGTGTGGCCGGAATTTCTATATTAACTCGCCAAGAAACCAACGATCATCGAAATCATTTGAGAGCGGGGAACCGAACGTGATCTACGCAGTATTCGAAGACGGCTCGCGGCAATATCGCGTGCAGGAAGGCGATGTCGTGAACGTCGATTTTCGCGACGTGCAGGTGGGCTCGAACATCGAGTTCAAGCGCGTTCTGCTATGCCAAAAGGAAGCCGACACGAAGATCGGCCAGCCGGTAATCGCCGGCGCGACCGTGGTGGGCGAAGTGGTGGCGTTGCCGTCGACGAAGATCTACGTGCAGCATTTCCGCCGCCGCAAGAACTATCGCCGCTTCAAGGGCCATCGCCAGCCGTACACAGCGGTGAAGATTCGGCAGATCGTGGTTCCCAGCTGATATTCAGAGCCTGAAGCGTAAGCGAAGGTCATCTTTCGCTTACGCTTCAGGCTCTGATTTTCACCGAAAATCGCGCGATCGGCCCGGCACACCTTGTAAAGCGCGCGACAAATCGTCGAACTTCGTCGGGCAGACGTGGATGACGCCGTCGGCCCGCTCGATCCTCCCCTCAACGTACAAAGCGACCGAATCGCGCGCGATCTTGCGATACTTTTCCCACGTCCGCGCCCAGATAATCAGATTCATCAAGCCGGTCTCGTCTTCGAGCGACATGAACACCGTGCCGTTGGCCGTCGGCGGACGCTGACGCACAAGCACCAGCCCGGCGACGCGCACCGGCGCTTTGTCGTCTAACTTCGCCAGCCCGGCGGCCGACACGACGTTCATTCGATCCAGGTCAGCACGCAGTAGACCGATCGGGTGCGCCTTGAGCGACAGTCCCGTCGTCTGGTAATCCGCGACCACGTGCTGATCGGCAGACAACGCCGGCAAGTTCGGCACGTCGCCATCGTCGTCATCCAACTTCGCGAACAATGGCAAGTCTTCGCCCAGCGCCAGCACCTTCCACAAGGCGGCCCGGCGATCCAGGCCGAGCGAGCGGAACGCATCCGCCGCCGCCAGGCGAACGAGCAACGCCTTCGATCGGCAACCGCGCCGAGCGACATCACCGATCGAGCAAAACGCTCCCGCATGCCGCGCCGCTGCCAGCGCCGTCATCGGTGCTTCCGGCAAGCCTTTGATGAGCCGATACCCCAGGCGAATCTCCGGCTCGTCGTTGTCGTTTTTTTCGAGCGTGCAATCCCACTCGCTGTGGTTGACATCGATGGGCCGAACGCCGACGCCGTGCGCTTTCGCATCGTAAATCAGTTGAGCCGGCGCGTAGAAGCCCATCGGCTGACTGTTGAGGACGGCTGTCGTGAACGCCGCGGGGTAATGGCACTTGAGCCAGGCCGAGACGTAAGCGAGCAAGGCGAAGCTGGCGGCGTGCGATTCGGGGAAACCGTACTCGCCGAAGCCTTTGATCTGCTCAAAGATTTGGTCGGCAAACTCGACTGGAAAGCCGCGTGCGATCAGGCCGTCGCGGAACTTGTGGCGATACTTGGCAATCTCGCCGTGACGTTTCCAGGCGCCCATCGCTCGCCGCAGTTGATCCGCCTCGCCCGGCGTAAACCCCGCCGCCACGATCGCCAGCCGCATTACCTGCTCCTGAAATAACGGCACGCCGAGCGTCTTGGCCAGCACTTCCTCGACCACCGGATGCGGATACGACACCACTTCCTTCCCCGAGCGCCGGCGCAGGTACGGATGCACCATGCCCCCCTGGATCGGTCCCGGACGAACGATCGCGATCTCGACCACCAGATCGTAAAAGCAACGTGGCTGCAGTCGCGGCAGCATGCTCATCTGCGCCCGGCTTTCGATCTGAAACACGCCGATCGTGTCGGCCGCGCAAATCATGTCGTACACCGCCGGGTCCTCAGCTGGAACCGTCGCCAGGGTGAGTGCATTCCTCCCCTCTCCCTCCTGAGTACAGGGGGGAGAGGGGAGGAATACCGGCCCGATCAAATCGAAACACTTGCGAATCGCCGTCAGCATTCCCAGGCTCAGGCAATCGACCTTGAGAATGCCCAACGTGTCGATGTCGTCCTTGTCCCATTCGATCATCGTGCGTTCCGGCATGGCGGCGTTCTCGATGGGAACAAGTTCCGAGAGCGGCCGGCCCGTGATCACGAACCCGCCCACATGCTGCGACAAATGCCTTGGAAATTCGACCAGCAACGACACCAACTCGACCCAGTGCTTTACGCTCGCCGCGCTGGCCGGCAAACCGACCTCGGCCAAGTGATCCACCACCGTCGACGGATACGCATGCCAATCGATCGCCTTCGCCAGCCGATCGACGGCGTCAAGCGAAAAACCTAGCGCCTTGCCGACGTCGCGCACCGCCGAGCGTGCCTGATACGTAATGACCTCCGCGACGATGCCTGCCCGATCGCGGCCGTATTTGCCGTAGATGTATTGAAAGACTTCCTCTCGGCGTTCGTGCTCGAAATCGACGTCGATGTCGGGTGCTTCGTTGCGTTCCTTGCTGATGAAACGCTCGAAAAGCAGATCGGTCCGATCGGGATCGACCGAGGTGATGCCCAGGCAGTAACACACGGCCGAGTTGGCGGCCGACCCTCGGCCTTGGCACAAGATGCCGCGCGATCGGGCGAAGACGACCAGGTCCCAGACGGTCAGGAAGAACGCTTCATAACGCAACTCGGCAATCAGCGTCAGCTCGCGTTCGAGCAGGCGGCGCACCTTGTCCGGAATGCCGGCCGGATAACGTTTCTCAGCGCCCTGCCAGGTCAATTCGGCGAGATATTCCGTCGGCGTCTTGCCGTCGGGGCACAGTTCTTCGGGATACTCGTAACGCAACTCGTCGAGTGAAAAGTCGCAGCGACCAGCGACTTCGATCGTCCGGGCGATGGCATCAGGGTACTCGACGAACAGTTCGGCCATTTGCGCCGGCGTTTTCAGATGCCGTTCGCCGTTCGCGAAACGCAATTCGCCCAGATTCGCAACGGTGGTGTGATGCTTGATTGCCATCAGCACCTCGTGCAACGCGCGTCGCGCCGGGACATGATAATGCACCTGATTGACGGCAACGAGAGGCAACCGGCACTGCCGAGCTTGCCGGGCGGAGCGTTCCAGGTCGATGTCGTCGCACGGGCCGAGATGAACGGCGGCGGCCAAGTACGCCCGATCGCCGAACATGTCGCGGTAGACGTCAAGCGAATCGTGCGACGTGGCCGGGATGATGGCGAGCAGATCGCCGGCATAGTCGGCAACATCACTCATAGCTAGCCGGCATTCCCCCTTCTTGGCGCTGCGCCGGCCGCGCGTGATCAGACTCGCCAGATGCCGATAGCCCGCGAAGTTCATCGCCAGTAGCGACACCGGCGCGGCATCGGTCGGCGTGATTTGGGCGCCCACGAGCAACTTCAATCCCGCCGCCTTCGCTGCCTGATGCCCGCGCACAATCCCCGCCAGCGAGTTCACGTCGGTGATCGCCAGCGCATGATAGCCCAGCTCCGCCGCCCGGCTTGCCAATTCTTCCGCGTGTGACGCCCCTTCCAGGAACGAAAAGTTTGTCTTGCACGATAGTTCCGCATATTTCACGGGGCACTCCACACTCTTCCGCCGCTTGCGTTTAGCGCTCGCACGGCGCCATGCGAGCGCTAAACGCAAGCGGCGTCCGCTTGACGCCACGCGAACGCTAAACGAAAACGCAAGCCGTTCAATCAAAACAACCGTGCAGGAACCATCGGCCATCGTCCAAACGCCGGAAGATCCACCAGCGCGTTCCTTCCTTCGTCTCCACCATGTAGTAATCGCGGCGAACATCGGCCGAGCGCCACCAGCCGGTTTCGATGCGTTCCGGCCCCTGACAGAAAACCGCCGTATGATCCGTCCCCGCATAATGAAACCGGTGCGGCATCCCTAGCGGCGCAATCGCCACCACCTCAATCGCAATCGGCCTGGACAACAGGCGCAACGGTCGATGTGCGAATACCGACTCCAGAAGCCCAGGGGTGAGCGCAGCGAACCCCTGGGCTTTGGCAACCGCGCACTCGAATCGACATGCCAACTCCGGCTGCGGGTCGGCAACGAATCGCGACCGGGTCACTGCGTCTTGTCCTAGCCGCGACACCAGGCTGTCCAGCAGTTCCGCCAACGCTTCGTCGCCGGCCTCGTCCGCATCGAACAGGCTTTGCTGATCGTCCGGAATTTTTTCGAGCACGACGGCACGCACGCACACGCCACGGACCGGCGCCTCGATGCGTATCTGCTCCAGCCGGGTGTTAAGCAACGAGCGCAGGTAGTGAGCCGTCCGCGCCGGGCGCGACAGGCTGCATTCGAACCGGATCGCGTCGGCCCCGTCCAGTTCTAGCGTGCATTCAAGCAACCGCGTCCCGCAACAACGCTTCTGCAGAACCGCTTGCAACCGTTCGAGCAACAGATCTATCGCTTTGGCCAAGACCTCGCGGCGCTCGATCGGATCGTCAAATCGCCAGCTTGCCGAGGCATCCGGCTCTGGATGAAACGGCGTGATGACCTCGGCGACATGCCCCAGCGCCTGATCGAGCCGTAGGCCGACTTCGGCGCCGAACCGCTCAGCCAATTGATCGCGTGGCAGCATCATCAGTTGGCCGACGCGCTGGATGCCGAGCTGTGTCAGAAGCGTCAAGGTTCGTTCGGATAAGCGCAATGCCGCCGGGGGCAGGTCGCACAGAAAGGCGGGATGTTCATTGCGAGGAATCAGTACGTAGCGGCTGTTTGGCGGGTTCCGCAACTCTCCCTCTTCCCCCGATACTCCGGAGGGAGAGGGGAGAAGATGGCTAATCCCCCAGGCCGCTCCGAGCGTGTCGGCCAAGACAACGACGACGCACCAGCCGTTCTTCGCGAATGCCTCGCACACGGCCTGAATCATCCGTTCCTCGCCGCCGAAGCACGCATCGCATCCGGTGGTGTCGAGGAACAGACACGTCGGCGCGATCGCGTCCTCCAGTCCGACCACGGGACTGAATCGCTGCGCCCACTCGGCAAGTTGCACAAGCGCCAACCGATCGGCATCGAGGTCTTCCTCAACGCAGATCAAACCGGGCAGCGTCGCGACCGCCTCGGTCTGCATCATCCCGGGCTGAACGCCGAGACGCCGCGCGTCAGAACAACACGCGGCGATCTTGTTCCCCTTGTTGGCGATCGGCCGAGTGAGGGCGATCGGCCTATTGCGTAGATCGGGCCGCTGCCGACGATTCCGCTGCAAGCTCCACGCCGGGAAATACGCGCACAAAACTCGTGGCATGATCGAAGCCCCGATGCATAATGTACATAAGTATACTATACGATCGGGCCGAAATTGCAACAAAAACGTGAAAACTCAATCGTGGCGACGAAAGCATTTGCCCAGGCTGATCGGACTTCTGACTTCTGGCACTGATGACCCCCGAAGGGATTAGAACACCCCCCGCAAAACACTGGAAAAACGGGCATCTCCGAAAATAGCGACGCAGAATCCGGCGCATTTCCATCTGATTTTGGCGGAACCACTGGAATACAAAAACGAAAAATGTGACTGTTCGCGATGCACCCTCGGCAAAAAAGCGGCCCGGAAGGACCCGCGATATAGAAGGCACCCATCGGGGATAGGGTAGTTCCCAAAAACCGGCATCCTGACCGCCTTCCCCCTTCTCACTCTTACAGGAAGGCCGGCAACAGGAAACCGGAACCATGCCGCATTTTGACGGCGTCGAACTCGTCGCGCTCCGCTACATCGTGAAGATGCTCAACGATGGCAATGGATACGTTTGCCGAACGTGGCAGGAAAACGAACTAAAACCGACGGGAGCGGAGAAAAGAGCGTTGGCGGTCTTGTGAAGGTTCGTTGACCTGGAGACTCTGACCGCCGAAAGAATCGCGTGGGGTAGGGCATGGCAACAAACGCGGTGGGCGATCACGGGAAAAGCGATCGGCATACTTAGCCTGGCCGAGGCCGAGGCGAACGGCAAGAAACCGGCCACCAAGAAGCCCAAGGCGAGCACGCAGAAAGGCAACGCCGAGGCCGCCCTTATCGCCGTGCTGCTGGCATGGCACAAGTATGCCGACGGCGGATCACTCAACTCCGAACCTGTCGGGAGCAACAAACTCGCAGAGCTGGCAGGCAAACGCGGCAAGGCGACGACATCGGACTTTTTCAAACATCACTTCAAGGAATACACAGTTTACCGCGCGGCCTGCCTGCGCCATGGCGGGTTCGCCGAACGAATCCTGCGCGTGCTAAAGTCGATGAACGGCGATTTCACCGTTGACGACACCTACGGCAAAGCTCCGCCCGGCGAAAAAGAACGCGATGAATAGCTAGCGTTCGATCGTTCGGCGAAAAATGCCGAACGCGCAGAAATATTCTGTTGCACACTTTCCCGTGCAATTCACTTCTTTTTCGTGCGGTTCGGTGACCGTTCGGCAAAAAACACCGAACGCTGGCGCAATGGGTATGGGAGCCGCGCATCGCGGCGACCGGCCTGTTGGAGCTTGCACAATGCTAGCAACATCGACCCCGGCCCTCTTGTCAGCGAAAGAGGCGGCCAAGCACCTCGGCGTCTCTCAGCGCACCCTATGGGCTATCTCTGCACCACGCGGCCCATTGCCCGTGGTCAAGATCGGTTCACGCTGCCTGTACGATCCGGTTGACCTGGCCAACTACATCGACGCCCAAAAAACGAACGGGGGAATCGCGTGAACGATACCCCCCTTCAAAAGGTGTTGACTGCCGTAGGTGATTATAAACGGTCCCCGGACGGCTTCCGAGCCCGATGCCCGGCCCATGAAGATCGCAGCCCAAGCCTGTCCATTCGCGCGGCCGAGGACGGCACGGTACTCCTCAAGTGTCACGCCGGCTGTTCTGCCCAGGCGGTGACGGCGGCCCTCGGCCTGACAATGGCGGACTTATTCTTGCGCGTAGACGCTGGCATAACCCCACGGCAGCCTACGAAAAATGGGGTTCCGTCAACGGCGAAACCAAGAACCTACCCCACGGCAGCGGCGGCAACCCCAGGAAGGGGCCATTCCCAAAAAGGGGTGATGCCGGGTTGGAATGACGAACCAGTAATCCGGTCACCTAGCGGACGACGGTACATTCACGGACGTATGCGAGCGTGCGTTCACTGCTCCGGACGATGCAACCGACGCAGGTTATTTGTTACCGTTCTTACCATCGCGCGATGCCGACTAGAGGCCGCCATTGGTCAATCCGCCTGTTTTGCCGGGACAGCGATGACCGGGTCGCCAGCACGAAGCACGCCGGCGCCGCGGACGATAACGAGCGCTCGGCCGGTCAGGGTGTCGTTCTTTGGTTCGACGCGAAGACCCTCGTCAATGCCGACTTGAGCTTCGAGGCGTTTGCCGATGCCGCGGGGCGGATCGACGGCTCCGTCGGTAACAAGGCAGATTTCGGACTTGTTGCCGGAGCGAACCAAGCCAGTGGCGGGGACTGTAAGGGCATCGCGTGCGGCCATTCGAATGCCGTCACGCCTAGAAAAGTTCCAAAAGCGGCCTGCCCTGCTCCATCAAGTGGAATGGCCGCCCTTCGCGGTCGGTGGCATGGAGATCGTCGATGCCCATGGCGTGAAATACGGTGCGGGCGATGTGCTCTGGAGCCACGCGATTGTCAGTGGGATATTCGGCGCGGCGATCGCTGGCGCCATAGACTTGCCCGCCACGAATGCCGCCGCCGGCCAGGAGCACCGACTGGGCCGCGGTCCAGTGGTCACGGCCGGCGCCACTGGGCCCGCCCGAGCGCGGATCGCCGATGCGTGGCTTGCGGCCCATCTCGCTGGACACCAAGACCAGAGTTTCTTCGAGCAAGCCGCGTTGGTGCAGATCATCGAGCAGCGCGGCGAAGGGGCGATCGAACTCGGGCAAAAGGTGATCTTTTAGGCAGTTGAAGTTGTTGCCATGCGTGTCCCAGCCGCCGCCGCTCTTGCACAACTCAGCAACCTGCATGTTGCCTTTCCAGAAAACCGTGACGTAGGGCACTCCTGCCTCGACGAGCCGACGGGCGAGGAGCATTGACATAGCGTTGATGCCCGGGCCATAGGCCGCACGCAGCACCTCTGGCTCCCGGCGCAGATCGAACGCGTTCTGCACTTGCCCCGAACCCAGCAATGTGAAAGCCCGCTGCTGATGGATGGTGTAGTCGCGGATGGCGAAGTCACGTTCGGCTTGGCGTCGCGATTGATCGAGCGCTTGCACGAGGCCGCGCCGTGCTAGCATTCGATCCGTGGAGACATCGCCGCGCAGGCTGAGCGCGGGAACCGTGAAATCCAGTGGCCGTTCGCGTGTGCCCTCCACGAACACCGGGTCGTAGGCGATGCCGAGCCGGGCGGCAAATTGCCCCGGCCGCGTGTACTCCGGAGCGCCTTCCTTGTGCGGCAAGGTGATGGCATTGGGCAGGAACCCGTGCGGCGGACGTTTCATCGCGACCACTGACCCCATCGCCGGCCAATCCGTTGGATACGGCGTGCGCGCATTGAGCAGTTGATGAAACGACCGGTCCGGCGCGTGGCCGGTGAGGTTGTAATAATAGCCCGCGTGATGATCGCCGGTGCCGCGGCCATGGTCGCCCAGGGAACGCACGATGGCCAGATGATGCGCTTGCCGGGCCAGGTGCGGTAGGTATTCACACAATTCGATTCCACGCGAGCTCGTCGGCATTGGACGAAACGGGCCGCGATATTCTGCGACGGCGTTCGGCTTCATGTCCCAGGTGTCGATGTGCGACGCGCCGCCGCCCAGCCAGATCATGATGGTGGACTTCGCCGTCGGTCGCCGCGTGCGCGGCCCATCCCCTGCGCCATACGCCGCGGCGTTCGCCAGGTCGATCCCAAAGAAACCGAGACCGCCGGCGACGAGGAAAACACGCCGGTCCATGGGATAGTGGTTGGTCATCATGGTTATTGGACAATCTGCTGAATGAAACCACCCCGGCTTACGGCGATGGGCCGGCCGAGCGAGTCGTGGACTTCCGTTGCCGGGGGGATGCCGAGCAAGTGAAAGATTGTCGCGGTGATATCTTGCGGCAATACCTGGCCTTCGCGCGGGTAGGCGCCCAGGCGATCCGAGGAACCGTGGACGACACCGCCGCGCACGCCGCCGCCCGCCATGGCGAGCGAGAAAACGGAGCCCCAGTGATCGCGGCCGCCGTTGGCGTTGTGCCTCGGGGTACGGCCGAACTCGCCCATCCAGACAACCAGCGTCTCGTCGAGCAGGCCGCGCACGGCGAGGTCCTCGATGAGGGCGCTGACGGCGCGATCCATCAGCGGCATGAGATGACCGCGCAGCGATTCGGCATTCTTGTCGTGCGTGTCCCATCCTCCCTGGTTGGGGAGGTTGGGGCCCATGCGCGTCCAGTTGATCTGCACCAGGGAGATGCCCGACTCGACCAACCGCCGCGCCAGCAATACGCTCTGGGCATAGCGTGATCGGCCATAGCGGTCGCGCATGGACGCCGGCTCCTGCCCCAGATCAAATGCTCGGCGCACGTTGCCGGACTGCATCATATCGAGTGCCTGGCGGAATTGATGGTCGTAATTCCTGACCGCCGCGGCGCGTTGCTCGGTATCAAAGTGACGGTTCACCTGGGAGAGCAAGGATCGGCGTTCGTCGAAGCGCAACGGTGTCATCTCGGCCGGCAGGGCAATGGCGGGAATTTGCGCCGTTGCTGCCGACGGATCGCAATGAATCAGCCAGGGATCGGCGGCGCGGCCAAGGAAACCGGCGTCCTGACCGGGCCAGGGAATATTGCCATCGTTCCAGATATGTTCGGGAATCACCACCGATGCGGGCATGCCGCCGGGCCTCGACTTGACGCGATTGACCAGCGCCGCCACGCTTGGCCAGTTGTTGGGCGCCCCGGGTCGGGCGTTCTCGACGTTGGGCGGCTGGTGCGGCACGCCGGTCATCATGTAATAGCCGCTGGATGAATGGGCGTTGTCGCGCGTCGAAACTGCCCGCAGCACCGCGAAATGGTGCGCCTGTTGTGCCAGCCTGGGCATCAACTCGCACACGCGCAGGCCGGGAACAGAGCTGGCGATCGGCTGGAACGGCCCGCGAATTTCCGCGGGCGCGTCCGGTTTGGGGTCCCAGGTCTCATGTTGCGGCGGGCCGCCCGTCAACCCGACAATGATACACGCCTTCGCCTTGCCGAACGAACCTCCCCTCGCAGCGGGAGCGGTGGAAGCGGCATGCCCCCTCGCACCTTGCAGCGTGGGCAATGACAACCCCAGCGCCCCAAGGGCGCCGATGTGCAGCCAATCACGCCGGGTCAAGTGATCGCAGAGCGCGGCGCCCGAATCACGAATGGTCAACATCCACTTCCCCACTTCGTTTTGCGACCGGAAACGGCCGTGCCGCGCCAACAAACTTCACTGGCGGCGAAAAACGCTCGGCGTTCCTGGCAGGAAGAATTACGCGAGCACGCCTTGAACCGGTTCGCCGCCATGGGCTACTGGAATGGGCCGACCGACGCGATCGTTCACGGTCAGATGCGGGTCGATGCCCAGCAGATGGTAAACCGTGGCGACAAGGTCGGCCGGCCGCACCAGATGGTTTACAGGATAGGCGGCATGTTGATCGGTGGCGCCATACACGGTACCGGGACGAACTCCGCCCCCCGTCAACAGACTGAATCCACACTGCGGCCAATGATCGCGACCTGCTCTGCCGTTGATGCGCGGCGTGCGCCCCATTTCGCCCATGACGATCACCAGCGTTTCATCGAGCAGGCCGCGAGCCTCCATGTCTTCGATCAACGCCGGGTAGACTTGATCCAGCAGCGGCAGGTTGAAGTTCTTCAGCATCTGGAAGTTGTTCTCGTGCATGTCGTAAGCGTGGCCGTAATGGCGGAAAATCTCCTGGTGGACACTGACGAAGGGAACTCCAGCTTCGACCAGTCGCCGCGCCACCAGTAAACTCGATCCATAAAGATTGCGGCCATAGCGGTCGCGAATCCGGTCAGGCTCCTTGGCGAGGTTGAACGCCTCACGAGTCTTGCTTGAAGTCAGCATGGCGAAGGCCCGCTGCTGAAATCGGCCGAGGCGTTCCATGGCCGGCGAACGGCGGGTTTCTTCAAACACGCGATCGACTTGCTGAACCAGCGATTGGCGCGTGTCGAAACGACGGACGGACATCTCGGGCAACTGATCAAGCCCCGGCAGATACGGTTCGCCCATGGGCATGACCGGGTCGTAGTAGTTCATGCGTGGTTCACGCGCGAAGCGCGGGCTGCAAAGTGAGAAGAGCGGATCGTACTGGCTTCCCAGGTATCCGCCGTAGGGGCCGCCCCGCTTGTAGCTCTCCCCTGAGCCGGGAAAGCAAGGAAGACACACGGCGCCCGGCAAGTCCGTTGGCCCCATGCCGAGGTACTGACAGACGGCGCCGATGTCGGGCGGGTCGGAGGGCTGCGCCTGCAACTGCGGATTGGCCCCGGTGAACCCAGTCATGATCGGCAGCGGATCGTGGGAGTTGTACGTGTGCGAGATCGTGCGAATCAAGCAAGCCTTGTGCATCATCCGGGCGGTATTGGGCAGATGCTCGCAGATGCGCAATCCGGTCAGAGACGTGGGGATCGGCTGAAATTCACCCCGGATCTCCGCCGGGGCATTCGGCTTCATGTCGAACATGTCCAGGTGGCTCGGGCCACCCAGCAGGTTGAACAGGATCACCGACTTCGCCCGCGCCCTTTTGCCGTCCGACGCCGACTCCGCCGCCCGCAGGAGGCGGGGCACGGTCAGTCCACCGAAAAGCGATAGCCCACCGACGCGCAGGAACTCCCGGCGGTTAAGGCCATCACACAGCGTCGAACCTCGACCAAGAATGGTAAGCATGCACAGATTCCATTGCGGGTCCGAATCTCATGCCACTTGAATAGGAGACTATCGGCGTGCGACTCTAGTGACTATAGCAGGCAGTACGATAACATCAAGTTGATATCTTCGATCGTCGCCTCGGCGATGGCTGCGGATGGAGCGGCAGGTTTGAGCAACTCGGCCAACGGGATCTTCTCGAACACCAGATGCGCCTGGCTTCGTTCATACACAATGCCGACGTGGCGCTTGTCGACGCGGGTGAGGCTCGGGTAGCCGGCGCCGCGGCCTTCGTCGAGCAACAGGTGGTACGATTTCGGCGGCGATGAAAGTGCGGTTCATCTCTTGGCTCCTTTTCTGACGAGACCCGCAAAACGCCATTGATGTTACTCGTGTATTGGTTACAATCAACTAACATTCTGCAAAAATCAATGGATCGACCGGCCGAGGGAATCGATGCTTACCGTTCTTGGCCATCCACGTCGAGTTTGCAACGGGTTGACGCGCCGGCAACTGCTTCAAGTCGGCGGCGCGGGTCTGTTCGGCCTGAGTCTGCCCAAGGTGCTGGCTGCCGAAGCGGCCCAGCCGGTGCGCCGGGCCAGGGCAAAGTCGGTAATGTTCGTTTTCCTTTTTGGCGGGCCGAGTCAACTGGAAACGTTTGACATGAAGCCGGACGCGCCAAGCGGTATCCGTGGTCCTTACCGGCCAATCGCTTCGCACACGCCGGGGCTGCACATCTGCGAGCATCTGCCGCGTCTGGCACAATTGTCGGATCGCTATAGCGTAGTCCGCACCGTGAATCATCGGCAGAATGACCACAACGCGTGCCACTACCTGCAGACAGGACACCCAATGCCGCCGGCGCCGCGCGGCGCCGCGGGAGTCGATGCCACCGACCGCGATTGGCCGGCGATGGGTTCGGTGATCGAGTACCTGGATCAGCGCGCGGCTGGCAGCAGGGTGCGGACGGTTCCCAGTTATGTCTACTTGCCTAATCGATTGGGGCACATTCAGGGATACGATCGACTCGGCCAATATGCGGGCTGGCTCGGACGTGCCTACAACGCGCTGGCGACCGACATCCGCAAACGGGACGCAAACGACAACCCGTACTTTCGCGCTTGCACCGACGCCGAGCTGGATTTCCGTATCGCGGGCCTTGCGGTCGAGCCGTCCTTGACCGTGGATCGGTTTCACCGTCGCCAGAATCTCCTCGAACAACTGGAGGCCGGCCAGCGCCGCCTGGAGCAATCCACGGCGGTCGCCGACTTCGACAACTTTCGGCAAGCAGCGCTGGGCATGCTGACCTCGGGTCGGTTGCGCGACGCGCTGGACATTCGCCGCGAGTCAAGCCAGGTGCGCGACCGTTACGGCCGGCATTTGTTCGGCCAATCGATGCTCATGGGCCGGCGGATGATCGAGGCCGGCGCACGATTTGTGACGGTGCTGTGGGATGCACCGGATGGCTACAGCTGGGACTCGCACCGCACCAGCGCAGACGTCAAAGACCACCTCCTGCCTGGGCTCGATCAATCGCTGTCGGCGCTTCTTGAAGACCTGGACCTCCGCGGCATGCTCGACGAAACCCTGGTAGTTTGCGTCGGCGAAATGGGCCGCAGCCCTCGGCCGGACACTCCGCAATGGGGCCGCGGTCACTGGAGCTATTGCTTCCCGTGCGTGCTCGCCGGCGCCGGGATTCGCGGCGGCATCACCTATGGCCGATCGGACCAGGACGCCGCTTATCCGAGCGATCGCCCCGTCAGCCCCGAGGATTTGGCGTGTACCATCTTCGACGCGCTCGGCATTGATCCACACGGTTTCATTCCCGATCGACAAGGTCGGCCCGTGGCGCTCATGGACGCCGGCCAACCGCTGCGCGATTTGTTTGGCTGAGCTGGCCCCGGGACGATACCGGTGCCCTTTCTCGGAGGCGAGCGATGCCAACACTGCTCGTTGCTTGGACGTTCATGATCGGCGCGGCGCTGGCCCTTCTTGGCCTTGGATCGTCTGGAAAACAGCCATCGGATGCCAAAAAGCCAACGGTGCAGTTCTCCGAACACCTGATTCGCGACAAGTACGGCTACGCTTATGGGATCGCAGCTGCCGATCTGAATGGCGATGGCTCCATCGATCTCGTCAGTTCGGACACGACCGACGACAAGACTCCGGAAAAGATCAACGGTGCGCTCCTCTGGTTCGAGAACGACGGCAAAGGCAACTTCAAGCAACATATCATTGCGAAAAACGAGCCTGGTTGGTTCGAACGGAACGCGATCGGCGACATCGACGGCGATGGCCATCCCGATGTGGCCGTCGTCCTCAATCGAGCCGGCAGTCTTGTCTGGTTTCGCAACCCAGGAAAGCAAACCGCGGAGCCATGGCAGCGTCACACAATCGTCAACGGTGGATTGCCTGGCGCATACGACGTCGCGCTCGGAGACTTCGACGGCGACGGCAAACTTGACGTGGTCGCTTCGAGCTGGACGCGAGGCAATCGGTTCGTCTGGTACCGCAACCCGGGCAAGGATGGCTTTGCCAAGGAGTGGCCCGCGCAGGTCATCGAGGACAAGCTGATCGAGACACGCACCATTGGCGTGGCCGACTTCAATGGGGACGGACGCCCCGACGTGCTCGGCACAGCGAGTGGCGCTTCGCTGGTCGTCTGGTACGAAAACGTTGGTAAGCCTGGCAGCCTGCCTGCCTGGAAAAAGCACGTCATCGACGACAAATCTCCCGCGCCGATCCACGGTCACCCGGTCGATATGGACGGCGACGGCGATCTCGACGTGGTCATAGCCTTTGGCATGCGCGACGGGATCGCTCCGAAGGACAAGCATGAAATCGTGTGGTACGAGAATGTTGGCAAACCCGGCAAAGGGACGGCGTGGAAGAAACACGTCGTCGGCGCCTTGCCTTACGCTTTCGAGGCCATCGCAACCGACGTGGATGGCGACGGCAAGCAAGACGTCATCGCGACGGCCTGGGGACCGGCAGGAAAGCTCGTCTGGTTTCGCAATCCGGGAGAAAACAAAGCCCCCTGGCCGATGCAGGTGCTGAAGGAGCGATGGCCCAACGCCAATCAAGTGATCGCTGCCGACCTGAACAACGACAAGCGCCTCGACCTCATCGCCACAGCCGAACGCGGCGCCAACGAACTTCGCTGGTGGCGGAATACGCTCGTCCTTCCTGACAGGAAACCTCGTTGATGCAGCCAAACTGGTCCTTGATCTTGGAGACGATCGCCAGCGATTCTCCGAAAAAGATGAAAGGGGATTCATGCGACTTTACACGACGGTTTCGTTCATTCTGTTTTGGAGCTTGTTGCAGGGCATCGCGGGCGCGAGCGACTGGTTGCAGTTCCGGGGGCCGGATGGTCAGGGGCACTCGGATGCCCAGGGAGTGCCGATCGAATGGAGCGAAAAGAAGAACGTTCGCTGGAAGGCTGCCGTTCCCGGTGAGGGTTGGTCTTCGCCGGTAATCTCGGGCAACCAGATTTGGCTGACCAGTTCCGATAAGGACGGAAAGTCGCTGCATGCCCTCTGTTTCAACAAGGCAACCGGTGAACTGCTGCACAAAGTCAAGGTGTTGACCACCAACAATCCGGGGCCGCGGCATTCGCAAAATGGATACGCTTCTCCCACTCCCGTCCTGGACGGTAATCGGGCCTACGTGCATTTCGGTCCACGTGGCACGGTGTGCCTGAACAGCGCCGGGGAAATCGTCTGGAAGAACACGGAGCTTATTTACGAGGCGTTCCAGGGGGCCGCCAGTTCGCCGATTCTTCACGACAACCTCCTCATCCTAACGTGCGATGGCACGGATCAGCAGTTTCTGGTCGCGCTGGACAAACTCACTGGCAAGACAGTCTGGCAACAGCAGCGGGCGCATCTTGAGAATGCCGCCGCTCGGCATGCGAAAGGTTCCACCATGGCGCGGATCGCCAAGATGTCGTACTCGACGCCCCTGATTCAGATGGTCAACGGATCGCCGCAGCTGATCAGCAACGGGGCGGATCACGTGGCCGCCTATGACCTGAAGACAGGCCATGAGATCTGGTGGATGCCCTATGTCGGGTTCTCACAGGTCGCTCGGCCGTCGTATGGCAACGAATTGTTCTACGTGGTGGGTTCAGTTGCCCAGGACCACTTCTGCGTGTTTGCCGTCCGGCCCGGCAAGGGGAAACTGAAGGATGACCAGGTGGTCTGGCAAAACTCGAAGGGAATCGCGCACGTTCCGTCGCCACTCCTGGTCGGCAAGGAGCTTTTTGTCATCGACAACATTGGCGTGGCCTCCTGCCTGGACGCGCTTACTGGGAAATTATTGTGGCGCGAGCGTCTGGGTGGTAATCACGATGCGTCACCGATCGAAGTGCGGGGCCGGATCTACTACCAGGGCCGCGATGGCACGATGACGGTCCTCGCTGCTGGACGGACTTGCAATGTACTGGGCAGGAACCGACTGGATGGGAGATTCATGGCGTCGCCGGCCGTCTCGGGGCGAGCGATCTTCTTGAGAAGCGACACCCATCTCTATCGAATCGAAGAGCCGGCCGCCGCGGGCAAATGAAGACCACGACCCCGGTCGGCAAATCATCAGAGACACCATTTGAGAATTCACTATGCATCTTTCGACAACATGGCGCTCTGCTCTGTTCGTGCTGGCGCTGTTTGCACTCGCCAGACCGGCTGCGGCCAACGATATCTCAGCCGCTCAATACCAACGGCAGACGGTGTATCACTCGGCGCAAAAGCCTGGTTACACCTGCTGGGTCGGCGCATGGATCATGCCGGACGGCGACCTGATGACCTGCTTCACCCAGGCGACCGGCCCGGTCAATGGCCGTCCCCAGGCTCCGAAAGACGTGCAGGAAAAGCTGACCTGGCCGCCCAAGGGATCGCCTGGATACGACATGACGGGGCTCGATCTCAAGAACGTGCATCTCCGTTCGAAGGATGCGGGGAGAACCTGGAAGCAAGTCAGTGCCGACGCGTTCAAGTCGTGCATGAACGGCGTCACCGGGGAAGCTCAAACGGCCTTGGCTGACGGCACTGTGATTCGCGGGGTGTTCGGTTTCTATTTGCCGTATGATCGCGACGTTCCGCAGACGGGTTTTCTCCAGCGGTCCAGCGACGGCGCCAAAACCTGGGGCAAGCCCGAGACGTTTCTCCATCCCGACAAGTACACGACCTGGCCGAGGCGAATTCGCGTGCTTCGTGATGGCCGAATCGTTCTGCTGCTGGGTGTCGCCCCATTTCCGGCCGGAAGCCAAACGCGCACGCAATTCAGCAAGGTCATTCAGCCGATGCTGGTCGTTTCTGCCGACAACGGCAAGAGCTGGACTGGCCCCATCGCCGCGGTGCCGAAAGACCAGCCAGACGGCTGGACCGAGGAGTTCGATATCGCGGAGCTTGCGAGTGGCGATTTGCTCGCCGTGTTCCGCCGCGCGAGCGATGCCAAGCGCTGGCAGAGTGTGTTGAAGAAGTCCGGCAAAAGCTGGGAAGCGGGGAAGGCGGCGCCTTCGGTCCTTCCTCACAGCGGTCAACCGGAATTGCTCGCCACGAAGGAAGGTCCGGTCTTGCATGTTGCCACGAGCGGCGTGCATTGGACCAACGACGCCGGCAAGTCCTGGCACAAACTCGATGTGCCCGGCACCGCGTATTATCCACGCAGCGTGCAAGCCAAGGACGGCACGATCTTCATCTTCGGCCACATCGGCGGCGACAACGCCTACGGCTCCGTGGATCAGTCCATCGTGATGGATAGCTTCAAGCTGGTCGAGCAGAAGCCTGACCTGACGAAGAGGAAAGCGGAAGACTTTACGCTCAACATCGGCACTGCCAAGCGGCTTACGTGGGACGAGAGCCTGTTCAGCTCTCACAAAGGCATTCGCTGGCAGATGCACGCGCCGAAGCGCACGGGGGAAAAGAACATCGTCGCCAAGGAACCCTGGGAGTCCTGGCAAATCGGCGGCGGGCACAAGCTCCTCAAAGAAAAAGACCGTTGGCGAATCTGGTACACGGTGAGCCACGGCATCAGGAACGGGGAAGAATATGCGGTTGCCTATGCTGAATCGCGCGACGGCATCCATTGGGTCAAACCCGAGCTGGGCCTCGTCGAGTATGCGGGCTCGAAGAAAAACAATCTGGTACTCGGCTACAGCAGTGCCTTCGGAGATGTCTTCGTCGATCCCAATGCCCCGGCCGCGGAGCGCTATCGCATGGCCGTCGCAATTTATCCTCACAAGAAGGGCGACCCGCCGCGTTACCTCACGATCCTTTCCTCGCCCGACGGCTTGCGTTGGTCTGCGCCAACTCACAAGGTTTTGCCCGAAGGCAAGGCCGCCCTCGACACGCAGAGCCAGATCTTCTGGGACCGCCAGCGCAAGAAGTATCTGCTCTATTCCAGGCTCGGCCCGTGGCGGCAAATTGGGCGCAGCGAAGCGGACACGCCCTTCAAGTTTCCCGCTCCCGTTCACGTGATGAAACCCGAGAACCCGGTCGTCGAAGACTACTACCAGGCTGGAATAACTGTCTACGAGGAAGCGGCCAACGCCTACCTTGCGTTTGTTCCCGTCTTTTTCCACCCCGGCGACGCCCAGGGCAAACCCGTGGGCCGCAATCCGGCGATTGAGATCCCCTA
>VGZI01000039.1 GCA_016872605.1 Planctomycetota bacterium | reverse complement strand
GGGTTCGAATCCCGCCCTCTCCGCTTTCCCTGTCGTAGGATCAAGAGTCGGGCGTTATTTCTTCGGTACATCGATCTTGGGACCAAAGCCAGGCGGTGGCGCGAACAGGAGATTTAGGCCAGCCGCGACTGCGCTTTCCTCCAGATGCCCTTTCTTTTCCTTGTCGGCTTCCACGAACAGCGCCTCCGCTGCAGCGACGAATTTGTCAAGCGTGATCTTGCCCGTCTTGTCCGCACCGGCGCGTTTCAAAATGCTGCCGGCCATGAGATTGCCCATACCGAACCCGCCGGCTTTCGGCGGCGGAAAGCCCTTGGGACGCGGCACGATGGCGTTGATGCCGGCTGCGATCTGGGCTTCGTCGAGCGTGCCGAGGTTGTCCTTGTCGGCTTGCTTGAAAAACGTTTTTGCGGCGATGACGACTTCCGCCTTGGTCAACTTGCCGGTCTTACTGGTGTTGATCGCTTCCATCAAAGGTTTGGCGAGAAAGTTGCCGGGACCGAACCCACCGGGAGGCCCTTTGAAGCCGCCGCCGGGAGGCCCGAAGCCCATGCCTGCGGGCACGTAGCCTTTGCGTTTGCCATCGAGTTGGGCAAGCACCGATTCGGTGCGTTTGTCGATGAAGGTGCGCATTCCTGGCCCTGGGCCGACGATTCCGGCGAAGGGTCCTTTGCCGACGCCTTCCATGCACGCCGCCATCGCTGCGCGCTCTCGTGCCAGCGGTTCCTTGGTGGCCTTTTCGATTGCGTCGAGATCCTTCAGCAGTTTCTCCTTGGTGAAGGACGTTTGCGACAGTTCCTTCAGTACACTGACGTACCTGTCCTTTACTTCTTTGATGCTGAAGATCCGATCGAGCAACTTGTTTTGGCCGATATGAGGGTGCTCGAGGCTCAGATCGAGTTGCCGTTCGGGCGGACCGCCGACGG
The DNA here is from genome assembly GCA_016872605.1 of Planctomycetota bacterium. Lineage (GTDB taxonomy): Bacteria > Planctomycetota > Planctomycetia > Gemmatales > Gemmataceae > SIAQ01. The sequence goes on along the minus strand of VGZI01000039.1, from coordinate 36,193 downwards.
GCCACATTCCCATCGAAAGATCGAGGTCCCAGGGCATGAAAGTGAACTGATTGGTGTCCGGTCGGAGGTAGAGGTAGAAGTTGTGCCCGAAGCCCAAGTAGCTGTCGAGGTTGGCCATTATGGCGTCGGCGGCGATGAAGCGGACGAACGCGTCGACGTCGAGGTATTTGCCGACGTCACGATTGAACTCGGCGGAGTCGGCCTTATGGATGAGTCGCGTGAAGGCGATGAGGCGCTTTTGCTGTTCCTTGGTTCCCTCGTACTTGGGACGATACTTGGCGTCGTAGGCGGCCCAGTCTTCGCCGAGATATTCGAGGCCGCCGCGCAGGTTTTCGGGTTTGAGGAGCAAGCCCTTGGCGCTCTTGAAATGTGCCTTGAGGAACGTCTTGTCGATTTGTTCAACGAGCGTGTACAGGCCGACGAATTCCTTGTCATACTTTCCGGGGACGGACAACGTCAGCTCAACATATGCCGTGCGCGAGGCAGGAATGCCGGCGGCGCGATAGAACGCGAAGGCCAGCGTCTCCCGTGTCCGAGCCGCGTCCGTGACGCCGTTGGAAAGGTTGAGCTTGCGTTGGCCATGCAGCCGAGGGGCGTCGGCGTCGTAGTGGTCGAGGTCGATCTTGAGCGGCCGGCGCAGCATTTGGGACAACGCGACGTAGGTGAAGTTGCCCTTGTAACGAATGCCGACGTTCTTGAGTTGTTTGACCCACGGGAATTCGGTGCCGAACGCGCCGGCGCTTTTGTGAACGTCAGACGGAGTCTTGGCGTCTTTGGCGGGCTGCTTCATCGGGAAGCCGGGGAACTTCATGCCGGGCGCGGGCTGCATCTTCTTCCAATTGGCGGGCGTCATCTCGAGATGAAAGGCGTGAACCTTGGTCATGCCGAAGAGGGGGTCGGCTGATTTGACGTCGCCGAGTGCAGGATGCGCGATAAGGACAGACGAAAATACAAGGCCGGCAACGAGGAGGGTTCGCTTCACGACTCACCTTTGTGTTGGCTTGAGGTCGCGGAGGATGAATGGTTTGTCTTGCATTGTATGTAGCCCGGGCTAGAAAAACTCTTGTAACGATGGAGATCGCTGACGAGCCGAGAGACGGTCGGTGTGTGCTCAACCATCGCCAGCGCTTCCGGCTCGTGAATGCGACCGATTCGGGCCGGAAGGGAATCATGCCGATCCTTCGATATGTATCGTACGCATTGCAAGCAGGGGCATTTCTGCTGGGCGCCTTGTTGTTTTCGGCGACTCTGGATCGGCGCAGGACTCTAAGGCAAAAGGCAAGCTCCCCGACTTTATCCCGCCGGGACATGACGACTATCAAAACATGCTCGATCAGCTCGGCATCAAGAAGATGCGCAACGTCCGCGATGGGAAGAAAGATACCTCGAAGGAGGCCACGACAAATACATGGAAAGAAACCATGTCCGACCTCATGACCTTCAAGAACGGCACGAAGGTGACCGCCGCCGATCAATGGCCGAAACGGCGTGCCGAGATCGTCGACGATTTCGAAGTCCATGTGTATGGGCGCATTCCCGAGAACTTCCCGAAAGGGACCTGGGAAGTCACTAGCACCACCGAAGGCGAAAGCGGCGGCATCGCCATCGTCACAAAGACGCTCGTCGGATGTTGACAACAGCGCGTTTTCGAAGATCAAGGTCGAAATTCAAGCATCGTTCACCGTGCCCAAATACGCCGCCAGAAAGGTGCCGATAATCATTGAGTACATTTTCGGCTTCGGTGGATTCGGAGGTAAATCGGGGATGAATTCCTGGCAACAGCAGGCGCTCAACAAGGGTTGGGGCTATGGCTCAGCACCAACTCATTGCGATTTGTGGGCCGTGGCCATGCTTCATCAGGTACGGCATTCCGTCGAAGGGCGACCCGAGCTGGGTCGACGCACGCGGCAGCTTCATGGCCGGCGTGCTCGCCGGTCCGGCCTATCGATTGTTCGGCAAGAAGGATTTCGGCACACCCGGCGACTATTTGACCGACAAGATGCCCGCCGTCAACGCCCTGATCGGCGGCGAGCTGGCCTGGCGCCAACACGATGGCGAACACACCAACGTCCCCAACTTCCCGGCATTTTTCGAGTGGGCGGGCCGGTACATCCCGTCGCCGGGATTGACAAAAAAGAAGTGAGAGTTGGCAGAAAGGCCTCCGTGTCTAATCTGACATCTGACAACCGACAACTGCCACAGGAGTTGCCGCATGGCCGTTCAGGAATATCAAGCCGAGATTTCTCGCCGCAATCCGACGTGCATTGTTTTCTTGATCGATCAATCCGCGTCGATGAACGGCAAGTTCGGGCACCAGCCGGAAAAGAAGTTGGCGGAGGGGGTCGCGGACATTTTGAACGATACGCTCGCCAATCTCTGTATTCGAGCTTCCAGGGATGCCGGCATGGCTGACTACTTCTATCTCGGGATCATTCGATATCATTCGATCAAAGATGCGTCACAGATGGATGTCAATCGCGTTGAGTCAGCACTGCAAGGGGCTCTTCAGGGTGAAAAGCTTGCGCCGATTAGCCGCCTCGCTCTAAGCCCTCTTCGTGTCAAAGAAGTGAAAAAGCTGGCCAAGGACCCGATGGGACGAGAGGTCACCAAAACTAACCGGCAGCAGGTTTGGGTCGAACCGCACGGCGAGGGGAACACGCCGCTCGCTGAGGCACTTGCAATGGCGGCAGACTGGGTCAAGGGCTTTATCGCTGGACATCCGGGTTGCTTTCCGCCCCAAGTGATCAATCTAACTGACGGAAGGCCGACCACGGATCCACGCCCCAACGCCAAGGCTTTGTGTGACCTTCGGTCCAGCGACGGCAACGTACTCTTTTTCAACGTCCACATCACCGACAAGGCATTGACTACCGTGGAATACCCTGGAACGGAGGCAGTTCTGCCACAGGAAGAAAAGACGGCGAAACTTGCGAGGCTACTGTACGGCATGTCGAGCATTCTGCCGGAAAAATACCGCGTCATGGCGCAGGCAATGGGCATGACATTGCCAGATCAAGCGTGAGGCTTCGTGTTCAACGGCGACCTGGGAGCATTGCAAAAGTTCCTCGAAATCGGCACCCGGCCAACCGGACCGCGAACGCCGTGATGGCGCATCATGATTTTGCAGTGTGCCTGTGGGGCACGTTTCCAACGTGCCCGGCGTGAAGGGCACGTTGGAAACGTGCCCCACGGAAGGCGCCTAATCTGCAAGGTGGAGCAGAGACATGTCCAACAGGAAGATCGACGTTGTCTCGCATTGCTTTTCTGTGCCGAAGGACGGGCACAGCACGGAAGAGTATGAAGACTTCTGCCGTGGCGACGATGAGCGGATGCGCTACGCGATCGGCGATGGGGCGACGGAGAGTTCGTTTGCCAAGGATTGGGTCCAGCTTCTGGTGAATCGATTCATCGAGAATCCCATAGAATCGAAGGGGTGGGCGGAATGGCTGCCACCGCTGCAAAAAGAGTGGTGTGCGAAGATCGATGCCATGACGCTGCCGTGGTTTGCCGAGGAGAAGGCGGCGATCGGGGCGTATGCGACGTTCTTGGGCCTGGTGATCCAGGACGACGGCTCGTGGCGAGCGATTGCCGTGGGCGACAGCTGCCTGTTTCGTATACGCGCCGGCGAGGTGACGCCGTTTCCGATCGGCAGGTCTCCCGAATTTCGTTCCACGCCCGACCTGATCGGGGCCCGATTGCCGGCTGACGATGTCGTGTCGCAAAACAAGGAGAAACTCCTGGACGACACGTGGGCGCCCGGCGATCAAATGTACTTGATGACCGACGCTTTGGCCCATTGGTTCGTCAACCAGATCGAAGAGCGCCGGCACTTTACCTGGGAGTATAATCCGCTTGAGGCAAAGAACCTTGACGAGTTTACCAGTTGCATCACGGGACTTCGTGCCGCGAAGCAGCTAAAAAATGACGATGTCACGCTGATGGTTATCAAGGACAAGCCCGAGGCATTACAACAAATAGTCATGTCGACGCCCTGACAGGCCGGGCAGGAACGCCTGACCGCTCGCCGCCAAATGGAGTTTCTGGGATGTGGTTCATCTCGCTGGTCTTCAAGAATCTTTGGCATCGCAAGATACGTTCGATCCTCACCTGCACGAGCATGGCGGTCGCCGTCTGTGCCGTGCTGTCGATGCTGGGCACGGCGGAAGGCTATGAGCAATCCTTCGCGGCGCTCTATGAAGCGCGCGGCACCGATCTGGTCATCACCCAGGCCGGCAAGGCGCAACGCATCGCCAGCAATCTTGACGAGAGCCTAATCGGCCGCATTGCCAAAATCCCCGGCGTGAAGGCTGTCGAAGGAACGCTCGTCGATCTCGCCAGCTTTCCCGAAGCCAATGTTGTTTACTTTTTCGGGCTCGATCCGAGCAGTGTGCTCGTCGAAGGTTCGAAGATCAAGGAAGGTCGGCCGCTGACCGCCGCTGACCGCCGCAAAGTCGCCATCGGCCGAACGTTGGCTCGCAACCTCGGCAAGAAACTCGGAGACAGCATCGAATACCTCGGCGAAGCCTTTGAGGTCATCGCCATCTTCGAGAGTTATAACCTCTTGGAGAGCAACGGCGGCGTCATCCCGCTTAAAGAGATGCAAGAGTTCCTTGGCAAGGGCAAGATCACCACGGTCATCGTGATCCTTAATGGCGATTACAAAAGTCCCGAAAAAGTAGCGGAGGTTCGCAAGAACATCGACGCGCTGCGCGACCCGGTTCCGTCTGAACATGTGGGTTACGCGGTGCTTCAGGATATCGTGGAAGGTGAAAACGCACGCAAGACTGTGGACGACAAAGGCGTCGAACGGCTCGTGATCACCGAATACAAGGGAGGACCTGAGAAAAAGGAGCGACTGAAGCCAAGAATCGCCATCGAAGACGATCAAGGGAAACAGCTCGCAACCTACCCGCTGGCGGTTGGCGCAACGGTGGCTGTGCGTGCGAAACAGAAGGTCGACAAGGGGACGGTTCTGGCAATGAAGCCGCTCAACATCGACGCCCAAGCGACGCGCGATCACATCAGCTCGAACATGGAAACACAGACGATGAAGGGCCTGGCCTGGGCGTCGTCCTTCATCGCCATGCTGATCGGATTCGTCAGCATGCTCAACACGATGATGATGTCGATCTCCGAGCGAATCCGCGAGATCGCCACGTTTCGGGCCATCGGCTGGCGGAAACACCGCATCATGCAAATGATCTTCATGGAAGCGTTTCTTCTCTCAGCCATTGGGGCGCTGCTTGGCATTGCACTGGCGGTCCCTCTGATGGAGTTCTTGGCGAACTTCAGCATGACGAGTTCGCTGGTTGTGAGCCGAATCACGCTTGAAACGTTTTTCAAGGGAGTCGGCATGGGACTTTTTGCGGGCCTGCTGGGGGCCTTCTATCCCGCGATCATTGCTGCCAATCTCTCGCCGGCGTCTGCGTTACGGCATGAATAAATCGAAGGCATCACGCTCCGCGTGAGGAACTCCTCAGGCGGAGCGTGATACCTACGATCCGAACAGACAACGTCCCCATTTTTCACAGAATCTCATTGCATCCCTTCAGAAAAACCGTTCATTGACGCCGAGTACCCATCATCTCTCCGCGTTCTTGAGGTCGCCTATGCGCATTCCGAAATTTTGGATCCTTTCCGGCGCCGCGCTCCTTGTCATGGTTTTCTTGGCGGTGCTCTCTTATTACTCGTTTTGGGAATTCGATTGGCTCGAATACGTAACGGCGGCGGTGACGAGCAGCTACCTATTGGTGGTGCTGCTCGTGAGCATCGCCGATACGGGTGGACCTCGAAGCGGTGGAGATCCACCGGCCGACGAGCCGTGGTGGGCCAATCTGCGTCGCATCAGTTACGAGCATTTCTTTACCATCGTCGCAGCCGTAATCGGCATGGTCGTGCTGGCGTTCGTCGACCAGGTGCACCACGTTCTTTTTCAATTGCCGCGCCCGTTCTTGGATTTTCCGATTTCGTTGCTCATGTACGCCTTTGTGTTCGGGCTGCTCGTGGCGTACGGGTATGTTGTCGTTCGCGTCGTACCGCATTTTCGGACGATGAACCGAAGGCCGCGCTCGGCGACAATGCGGCGCCGGGGAAGGCGCCGGCCGACAATGCGGACGGCAAACTCAGCAATTTCTGGAAGTATTTGAGGGTTCTGCCTCGCCTTCATGAAGCCCAGCCGTGGCTGTCTCAGACACTCGCCGCCATTGCGTTCGGCGTCTGGCTTGTCCTGGCGTACATGAATTATGGCGAATTCGAGCGCAGCACTGACTGGACTGAGAACTGGCTCTACGGGCTTACGTCACTCTTTACCTGGATGCTCGGATTGCAATTGCTACTGCTGGCGGCCTGGTTCGCGGCCCTCTCGATTGTCGATCTGAATGATCCGATGGTTCGCTGGAAGATGAACTTGCTTGGACGAGGCATTTGCTTTCTCTTCGGCGCGACGCTGATGCTCGAGTTGCAATGGGGAATCGTGACATGTTTGCCGGAGGTTTTTCCCTATCGAAACTACACGATCTGCGCGATTATTCACGGACTATTCGGCCTGATCCTGATGGCGCGCATGTGCGACACCTGGCATACCGCGGCCACCTGGCCGGTGCGTTCGACGGTGCTTGGCTGTGTACTCATCGCGATGGCGTTTCTGGATGCAGCGCCTGTGGGGAAGATTGTGCAGGGTGCAGACGGCCCGGAAGCGGAGCTTCAGTGGCTGAAGGATTTCGAAGCCCGTATCGACGATATTCCGCCGGGTCCCGTCGTATTCGTTGCCGCGAGTGGCGGTGGATCGCGCGCCGCCATGTTTGCCGCGTTGGTTTACGATCGCATGACGCATGAGATCCACGCGGACGGAACGCCGGTCGTTCATCCCACGAACCGGAAAGACCGTTTTGCCGATCGTATCGCGCTGATCAGCAGCGTCTCCGGCGGCAGTCTGGCCTCGACCGATTACTGGCATCGATATCCCAAACGTGCTCATTCCGACTTTCCACAGACACGCCTGCTCAAGAACTCCTTGGGCACCGAATTGATCGACCGCATCAAGATGTGCGCGGCATCCTTTTACTCGACGATGGAGAGAGATCTTAGCAAGATCGCCAAAACCGACGACGACGACGACCGGCTCAAGGCATGGGCGAAGGTGAAGGAGGCGTGCGACAAGATTGAGGCGAACAGTTGGCCCGTCTACAGTGCGTTTGCCGACGACATGTGCACCGACTTCATGGCGCCGTTATTGCGAGGACCCTTGGTCACCGGACGCGAGCGCGGTTATTCCGTCAGCACGTTCTGGCGCGATCGCTTTCAGTGGGACAGGCCGATCGAGGGAAAGCGGCCGTTGCTATTGGTCAATGCCGCCGAGGTCGAGCGTGGCACTCGGCTCGTGCTCGGTCGGCCTGTCGTGCCACCGCGATTCTTTGCCGAGGGAATGAACGACAACGACCCCGAGCAGCAGAAGTTCTTTCTGGAGAAACAGTTTCCCCGTTCGCTCGCCGACGTTGATCGTCGATATGAACTGGCGGCACACGAAGCAGCCAGGCTGTCCGCGAATTTTCCGTGGGGATTCGCGGTCGGTCGCCTTACATATCGTGATTCGGAGAATCGACGCAAGGACGTGCGCGTCCTCGATGGCGGCATCGTAGACAACACGGGACTCGACACTTTTGTTTTCCTTCTGCGAGCCTTGCGCAAGATGACGCTCGTGACGCCGTCGGCGGGCCAGGAGAAGCGCAAAGCGCTTGCCGGAAAAATCATGGCGTCGCTGGAGCGGAGAGGAATTCTGCTCGTCGCGATCGATTCCGGCGCCAAGCAAAGCCCGCCGAGCTGGATCGAAAAGCGATTTTCCGCCGTCGCAGAGCCTGCGGAAGCGTTGACGAATGCCGGCTACGTCAACGCGCAGCTCGCCAAAGAACTGGGGCTCGACGAATCGCTCAACGTCCTGGTGCGATCCACGAAGACGGGCGTTCCCGTTCTTCGCGTCCCGTATACGTGCAATCATTCGGAAAACGTCATGACGGCGTGGGCGCTGGGACCCACCGACTAGGCCAGCATTCTGGTCCAGTTCATGTATTCTCAGGAACGTCAGACCGGACGCGTCAAGCAGATCTACGCACTATTGAACCAGCGTGCCGGAGCGTTCAAATCTACGTTGAAAGCGCATGAAACCCTGGTCGACCCCAATAGCACCCTGGCGGAACGCACGCAGGCCATGGTCGTCACGTTTGCCAATGAGATGAAAATGACGAAACTGGCAGAGGACAGCCAGAAACTCCAGGCCGCGTTGCATCTGGATTCGGCGATTCAGAAGCAAGACCAGCAGAACGTTCAACGCCCGGCCGACAAAGTGAAAGCGCCGGCGCGCTTGAGACCCTCGCCCGAGCTGACCAAGGAGCTCAATCGGATTCAAGGCTCGCCCAAGAAATAGCGAACAGCGCCAGAAAGTGCCTGGCAGCCCCTAGGGTGCGTGAATCGCACCGATGGGCCGCCCTCGGGCATCGGTGCGTTTCACGCACCCTACAGGCTGAATCGGATACAAACCCCGCCAGAGACCTAGCGCGATTGGGCGATCAAGGAAGCGTTGAGTTGCTCGGGCTCACCGTAGTGACAAGCTGCCAGCTTGTCACACCGACGCAGTGGGATATGGTTGTCACAGGCGAAAAGGGACAAGCTGGCAGCTTATCCCTACGAAAAGACCGAGCTCACATGGCCGATCCTATCGACATACTATTGCAAGCCGACGTGTTTGCCGCCGACCCGGACAATCGCTTTTTTCGTGCGTCTGAGATTTGCCTCGAAGTGCTCCTACGGCGGTTTCCGGCGTACACCAGATTCTTGGATGAGCGTGGCAGCGGCGTGCCAAGGGAACTTTCGCGCGAGTCGCTGCAAACGTTGCCAGCGATCTTCCTGCCGGTGCTCAAGACTCGGGCATTCGACCTCCCAAGGGACGTGCCGATCGTGGTTCAGCTGACGAGTTCTGGCACGACGGGAAAGCCGAGCGTGACGCCGCTGGACGAGCCCAGCATGAAGCGGCGCGTTCAGGCGATGCTGGCAAGTTATCGAGCGGCCGGCATCGTGAGCGGTTCGGTCGAGGCGCTGGCGTTTCTCATCGACCCAAGCCAGACGCAAATGGCCGGCTCCGTCGTGATCGACGCGGTGCTGAAGGCGTCGCCTGAGGTCCGCTCGGTTCGCTATCTGGTACGCCAAGGCCCGGCCGGGATCGACTTTGCCCTCAAGGATGCGGTGACGGCAATCCAGGAAGCGAGCGCGCGCGGGCCGATTTTGCTCGTCGGCTATCCGGCCCTCATGGCAGCGGCGATGCACGGCCTGGCCACCGCCGGCGTCTCGCGTCTGCCATTGCCCCAAGGCAGCATGGTGCTCACAGGTGGCGGATGGAAGAGCTTCCTGCCTGGCGTTCCGCTCGAACGCGATGATTTTCAGAAACGCATGGCCGGGTTCTTCGGTCTGGCGCCAGGTGCGATTCGAGACATGTTTGGGCTCAGCGAATGTCCCGCCGTATTTGTGCAGTGCAGTCACGGTCATTATCACGTGCCGGCATTTGCCTGGGCGCAAGCCATCGATCCGGAAACGGGTTGCGATGTCGCAGTTGGCGAGATCGGGCTTCTGCAACTGACGGTTCCGCTGACCACGAGCTACCCACTGCTGAAAATCCTGACAACCGACAAGGTGACGATCCAGCGTGGCTGCCCGTGCGGCGTTGCGGCGCCGTACCTCACGCCGCGTGGCCGAACGACGGCGGCGCGCTTCGAAACGTGTGCCATGAAAGTGGGACGGGCGGTGAGCGCATGATTGAAGCGATGCAAGCCCCCGAGCAACTACGAGCCTGCTTTGCACGGCTGCGGGCCGGCGCGTGCCGCCTCGCCGCGCTGCCACTCGATGCCTTGCTCGGCCGACTGGGACGGCTCTGCAGCGTCTGGCAGGCCGGGAGTCCGGCACGCCAGCATGCGGCAAAGCTAATCGGCGGCGTGTTCGGCGCGTACACGGTCGAGGCGGCGCTCAACGCCCTGGCGATGTCGCTGCACGCCCCAATTCTGAAGGCCGAACTGGCGCGCGAGTTGGGCCGGGCCGATTTGCTCGATTCGTGGCAACCCGATGAGCTCGGCATTGGCTGGACGCGCGGCTATCCGCTCGGCGTCGTCGCTCAGGTGCTGGCGGGCAACGTCTTTCTCGGCGGTGTCATCGCTCTCGCGCAAGCTTTGCTCACACGTAATGCCGTTGTCATCAAGCTCAGCAGCGAAGACAGCGGCTTCACCGAACTCTTCGCGAAGACTCTTCTCGATGCTGACGACGACGGCGTTCTTCGTTCGTCCATCGCCATCTGCTCATGGTCCAGTGCGCAAGATGCGCTCAATCAGGTGTTGCGCGAAGAGGCCGACGCAATCGTCGTGTGGGGCGGACAGGCAGCCGTCGACGCGTACCCGGCCGATCGATGTCGTGGCCGCGTCATTCACTACGGCCCACGGCTCGGTATTGGCTTCGTGCTGGACGGCGCCGACCTTGCGCAGACGGCGCGAGACCTGGCCTGGGACGTGGCGCTCTGGGAGCAACGGGCGTGCAGTTCGCCGCGCGTCGTGTTTGTGGAGGACGTAGCCGACTTGCCGGCACACGTCGCCAGCGCGTTGAGCAAGGCGCTGACCGATGTGCGCAATCGCTTACCGGCGCGGCCCTTGACTCTGGACGACAAGGCCGAAGTGACGGCGATTCGCGAGTTGGCGTATTGGCAGGAGCATGCGACGATATTGGCCGGACCCCGTTCGATGGACCACACGGTTCTCGTCGTCGATCGCGCGCCGGCGGAGATCCCCCTCGGCTATCGCACAGTTTGTGTGATCCCGTTTCGCGGCCTGGAGAACATCAACGAATTGGCTGGAGCGTATCGGAGTGGCCTGCAGACGGTAGTCCTGGCAGCGCCGTCAAGTCGATGGGCAAACGCAGCCGAGTTGCTGGCCCAGGCAGGTTTCACGCAGATCGCCGCGGCGGGTTCGGCGGCGGCGCGGTTTCTCGGCTTGCCGCACGAAGGCGAGTATGCGTTGCGCCGCCTGATCCGCTTGGTCGGCGTCGACCTCGGCGCGGGGCCTTTGGTCGAACCCGATCGCAAGGTGCCAGATGTTCGCCTCAAGTAATTCGTTTCCATTTCTCACCACGGAGATCGCAGAGGCCGCAGAGAAAACACCGATGGCGAATCCGTCAAGGCGCCGAGTCACGTTCAAATTCTGTGAGGAGATTGCCGGCATCATGTCACAATCTCCTCGCCTGTCTCTGCGATCTCTGCGGTGAGGAATCGTCCAAGCCCTTGCAGTCGGTTACACTTCCCAATCCATTGCTAGCCAATGCGCCACATCGACGCGGGAATGAATCAGAGCCGCATGCCCGCTGCGAAATTGCAGCATACGTGCGCGCGGCAGGCGCCGCGCCAGGTCGCGCCCGGCGTCTGGCGGCACAACGCGATCGTTCGGCGCTGCGAACACCAGGCTCGGGATGGTGATCGACGCCAGGCTCGCTCGCAGGTCAAGTGCCGCGATCATCGGCAAGCGCCAGCCGAACGCGCTCATCGGCACGTCGGCCGTGCGCGACCACCACTCGTCGCGCTCCGAATCGGGAATGTCCGGCCCGAAGAAGAACAGGCCGCGAATGCCGCGCGTCGCCGGGTGGCTCGGTTTTTCGGGCATCCACGGACCAAGCATCCCTGCAAGTTCGATGATCGGCCGCCGTGGATAGTAAGCGAAGGTGTTGACGAGCACGAGCCGTTCGACTAGGTCGGGCCGGCGCAGTGCCAACGTCATCGCGACCGCGCCGCCAAACGACTCGGCAAGGACGACGCCCGGCTTCCGCCCCGCGCTGCACTCCATCGCATCGGCGCCAAGATCCGCGAGTTGCACATAGGTCATCGGTGGCCAATGCGGGTACGCGACGCAATGCACGTCAAAGTCCTCGAACAGGCGCTGCTGGCGATGCAGCAACCGGCCGGTTCCATCCAGGCCCGGAAGATAGATCAGGGCTTGCCGCACGGAGACGCCCACCTCTTTTTTGACGAGCCGGAAGCGTTAGCGACGGTCAGTGCCACCCATCGCCTTCGCTTCCGGTTCGTAAACTCATGAGATTCTGCTCGCATTGCCGATGAGAATGTGATATAACCAATACCGGCCTACCGGTACGCATATTCATCGGGGGGACTTTCAATGCTTACCATTTTCGATCGCGACGATCGGTTCAATCGGCGTTCGTTTCTGCAGATCGGCAGCCTGGCTCTGGGCGGGTTGTCGCTCACGCAATTGTTGCAGACGAAGGCATTGGCGGCGCCGGAACGCCGCCCAGTGCTGAAAGATCGTTCGGTGATCTTTCTGTTTCTGCATGGCGGGCCGAGCCAAATCGAGACGTTCGATCCGAAGATGACGGCGCCGTCCGAATTTCGCAGCGTCACCGGGCAGGTGCAGACGCGCATCCCCGGTGTCACGTTCGGCGGCACGTTTCCCAAGCTCGCCGCCCTGGCTGACAAGGTCAGCGTCGTGCGTTCCTACGTGCCGGGCGACGGCAATCACGACATCAAACCGGTCGTCGGCCGCGATAGCTTCGGCGCCAATCTGGGCTCGATCTATTCGCGTGTTGCCGGGCGCAATCATCCCGACACCGGCATGCCGACGAACGTGCTCTTGTTGCCTCGCTCCGTCGATGCCAGCACCCAACCGGGAACGCAGGCCTTCGGCCGATTCGCGTCGACCGGCATGCTGGGCAACGGCTATGCTCCGTTCGATCCTTCCACCGGCAGCACGCTGCAAAGCGACATGCGCCTCGCACTGCCGATGAGCCGGCTGAACGATCGTCGGGCGCTGCTCAATCAGCTGGATGAAGTGCAGTGGTCGGCGGCCGAACGCGCGACCGTCGACGGCATGGACCGCGTTCGTGAGCAAGCGCTAACAACTGTGCTTGGCGGCGTGGCGGATGCGTTCGATCTGTCCAAGGAAGATCCGCGTCTGGTGGCTGCCTACGATACTTCGGAATTGGTGAAGCCGCAGAACATCGATCGGCGTTGGAACAATTACAACAACTATGTCGACAACGCCAAGACGCTCGGCAAGTTGCTTCTCCTGGCCCGTCGCTTGTGTGAGCGCGGCGCCGGGTTCGTCACCGTCACCACCAACTTCGTCTGGGACATGCACGCCGACGTCAACAACGCCCCGGTCGGCGAGGGCTTCGGCTACATGGGCGTCCCGCTCGATCACGCCCTGTCGGCGTTCATCGAAGACGTTCACGCTCGCGGGCTGGACGACAAGATTCTGCTCGTCGTCTGCGGCGAGATTGGCCGAACGCCAAGGTTGAATCGCCAGGGCGGCCGCGATCACTGGGGCACGCTGGCGCCGTTGTTGCTCGCGGGCGGCGGCTTGCGCATGGGCCAAGTCATCGGCCGATCGAACGCCAACGCTGGCGAACCCGCCTCGCAACCGGTACGCATCCAGAACGTTGTCGCGACGATCATGCACTCGCTGATGGAACTCGGCGAGGTCCGCCTCATCCCCGGATTGCCGCGCGAGATCGCCCTGACGATGACCGGCTGGGAGCCGATCGCGGGGTTGGTATGATCGAGTTTCAGATCCAAGCATTGCTGCCGAGCCTGGCCACTTGCGAATCGTGTTTCGCACCTGGTCAGGCTCATGTCGTTTAAACACTCCAAAATGGGCGACAATTCGGATGAATTTCCTCGCGATCGAAACCTCCTGTGATGAAACATCGGTCGCGATCTTCACCGACGAACTGCGCATCCTCGCCAATGTCGTGGCATCGCAGGTCGATCTGCACGCGCGGTTTGGCGGCGTCGTGCCGGAAGTCGCGGCGCGGGCCCATCTGCAACAAGTTCTGCCCACGCTGGACGAGGCACTTCGGCAGGCGAACGTGAAACTCGCCGACATCGGCGCCGTCGTCGTCATGAACTCGCCGGGGCTCGTCGGCGCGCTCCTGGTAGGCGTCAGCGCCGCCAAGATGTTGGCGTTGACGCTCGATGTTCCGCTCCTGTCCGCCAACCACATCGAGGCGCACATCTTTGCGGCCCGCATGGCGGCGGGACGCGACATCTTTCCTTGCGTCGGCCTGGTCGTCAGCGGCGGACATACATCGCTGTTTCATTGCCAAACGCCGCTTGAATTCGACCTCTTGGGCGGCACCATCGACGATGCGGCCGGCGAGGCGTTCGACAAGGTGGCAGCGATTCTCGGCCTGGGCTTCCCCGGCGGCCCGGCGGTCGAACACGAGGCGGCCTCGGGCGATCCGAAGGCGTATCCGTTCGCCCGCTCGTTTCTGCACGAGGATCGGCTCGACTTCAGCTTCAGCGGCTTGAAGACGGCCGTGCGCTACGCGCTCCATGGCCACGGCGTGACAAAAGGCCCGCCGCCCGAACCGGGGCCGACGCGCGCCAACATCGCCGCCAGCTTTCAGCAAGCCGTCGTCGATGTGCTCGTCGCCAAGTGCCGGCAGGCACTACGCGAGACGGGCGAGAAACGGTTGGCCGTCGGCGGCGGCGTCAGCGCCAACAAGCCTCTTCGTTTAGCGCTCGCAGAGATGTGTCAAAGCCAAGGCGTCGATCTGTTCATCCCGCCGACGAACCTATGCACCGACAACGCCGCCATGGCCGCTGTCGCCGTGGAAAAGTGGCGCGCCGGCGAGTTTGCGCCGTTCGACCTGGATGCGGTTCCTACTTATCTTGGAAATCAATGAAGTTACCAACCCGGAGCGCCAGCGATGGGAATGCGAGGTCCGTCGCTGGCGCTCCGGGCTGATCGGCCGGACTTGAGTCAATTTGACGAATTCTCAGTCTTTTGTTCTCATCGATAGCGCGTCATGCGAGCCGCGCATTATCTGCGCAATTTGCGATTTGCACGCTTCCGTCGACAAATTCAGACATGCGCCTGAGCAAATGGTGGACAATTCTGGCAGTTCACATTGTCGATGATGAACCGGGCGAAAGAAGGGCATCACGACGATGGTCCATCTATTTCGCTCGCGCCGAACCAAGATGGGGCCGATATGAAACGAAATC
This sequence comes from Planctomycetota bacterium, assembly GCA_016872605.1. GTDB lineage: Bacteria > Planctomycetota > Planctomycetia > Gemmatales > Gemmataceae > SIAQ01. Next base: position 21,153 of record VGZI01000039.1, on the reverse strand, counting down.
TCCTTGCCGCGGGCTTCTTGAGTCTTTGCTGGCTCGCCCTGTTCGCGGGCGAATCGAGTGCGTTCTTCGGGCTGCTTTCGCCGTACCATCCCAGCTCGTTGTGGCATCGCCATAACCGATATGTGACGCACATCACGTGTCGGCCGTATAACGCGTTCACGCCGATTTGCTGGGGCAACCTGGTATGCGATGGCTGCAATCCGTCGCCGTGTGGTGTTGCGAGCGGTTGCCTGCCGATGACGTTTGGGGCGCCGCCATGGGCCGGCTGCGGATTGCCGCACATGCCGCCGATGCACGCCTACGATCATTCGCATGCGACGGACCGACCGGCGCCGCCTCCGACGTTCACGCCGCCGGCGCCGATTCCCGTCGGCCCCCCGACGATGCCGGGCACGACGATGGCGTATCCGTACGGCGTGTCGCAGGCGAACTACTACCCAATGCCGATGTACTATCCGACCTACTCCATGCCGATGTACTACAACCCGTATCAGCCCTGGCAGCCGAACCCGTACTACTGGTACGGCAGCAGCCGATAATCGCTGCTGAGGATACCGGGGCGACCTTCTTTCCGAAAGGAGGCGCCACCATCGGTCGTTACAATCCGATTCTCCAAGCGACCCCCGCCTGTCGGGGGTCGTTCATTTTGTTGGGGAATTAGTAATAGACAATTATCAACTAGCAATTTCAAATCGCAACGCATTTCTCACCGCAGAGAACGTAGAGATCGCTGAGAAGTGGGAATGAAGGAAAATGCCCGTCCTCCCGGCCCCTCGCGAGCTGGCAGTGTTGCCGTGACTTGGCATGCTTCCCGTTTGTTTTCCAATACTCTCTCCGCGCACTCTGCGTGCTCTGCGGTGAGACATTTCGCTTAGCGCCCTACAATGACCAACGGAGTGGGTAACTCTGAAGCGATGGAGATATTCGTCATGCAACGCCGGGAGCTGTTGAAACGGGCGGCCATGGGAGGCGCGATCGGGGCGATTGCTGGGGACGCCGAGGCGGCGCCGACGCAGGAGGGGCAGATGCCGCGTATCGTCGACACGCATGTTCATCTTTGGGACCTGACGCGTTTTCGTCTGCCGTGGCTGGAGAAAAACTCGCCGCTGGCGCGCAGTCATGTCATGAAGGATTATCAGACGGCCATCGACGGATTGAACGTGGTCAAGGGCGTGTATATGGAGGTCGATGTCGATCCAAAGCAGCACAACGCCGAGGCCGACTATGTGATCGACATCTGTCAAAAGGCGAACACGCCACTGGTCGCCGCGGTGATTGGCGGGCGGCCGGCGGAGGAAGGTTTCGCCAAGTACATCCGGCGGTTTCGCGGCCATCGCTTCGTCAAAGGCGTTCGCCAAGTGCTGCACTCGGCTACCGCCAAGCCTGGCTTTTGTCTGACTCCGGCGTTCGTGCGAGGCGTGCAACAACTCGGCGACGCCGGCCTCACCTTCGATCTCTGCATGCGGCACGGCGAAATCGGCGACGCGCTCAAGCTCGTCGAGGCATGCAAGAACACCCGCTTCATTCTCGATCACTGCGGCAACGGACCAGTATACGCCAAGGATCGCCAACCCTGGCAACGCGACATGGAACGCCTCTCTCGCTTGAACAACGTCGTATGCAAAATCTCCGGCATCGTCGTGCAGGCCCGCGAACGCTGGGCCGCGGACGATCTCGCCCCGGTCATCAACCATACGCTCTCCGTATTCGGGCCGGATCGCGTTATGTACGCCGGCGATTGGCCGGTCTGCACGCTGCGTGCGACCTACCGTCAGTGGGTTGAGGCGCTGCGCAACATTGCGCGCAATCGCACGGCCCAGGATAATCGCAAGCTCTTTCACGATAACGCTGTGCGGTTCTATGGATTGAACTAGCTTGACAGCGCACCATCACGCGGAAGCTTTGGAGAAGCTGCCGTCTAGGCCGCGGAGCGGCGTAAGCCAATAGCCAGGGTCGCAAGACCCAGGACCTGGCGGATCAGGACGAAAGCCGTGGAGCGGCGAAAGGGGGGAAGTTACGTCGCTTTCGCCGCTCCGCGGCTCTGTTTGAGGCCCTGCCTTTTTAGGGTCTTACGACCCTGGCTACTGGCTTTTGTCGCTCCGCGACTAAATCAGGGTGCGCTGTCAAACTCAGTTAGCCGGACTCGCAACCGGCGATAGGAGTTGGTCGTCTGCGCTTCCAGCTAACTGTGGAGACATTCATGTTCTCACTGCAAAATCGCGTCGCACTCGTGACAGGCGCCGGGCGCGGCATCGGTCGCGCGATCGCCATGGCCCTTGCGGATGCCGGCGCCGAGGTTGGAGTCACCGCTCGCACGGCGAGCGAAGTCGCGGAGGTCGTCGATGCCATCAAAAAGGCAGGTGGCAAGGCGATCGCAATCGTGGCCGATCTCTTGGACCGCGCCGCCCCCACGACGATCCTCGAACAAATGACCGCCAAGTTGGGGCCGATCGACATTCTCGTCAACAACGCAGGCATCGGTTCCAGTTCCGATCCGAAGCCCGTTGCCGAGTTCAGTGACGAGTTTTGGGAGCGAACGCTCTATCTCAACCTCACGGTTCCGTACAAGCTCAGCAAAGCGGTGCTGCCAAGCATGCGCGCGAAGAAGTGGGGGCGGATCATCAACATCGCATCGATCAACGGGAAGATGCCGAGCCTGCACGGCGCCGCTTATGCTGCCAGCAAGCATGGCTTGTTGGGCTTGACGCGAACGCTCGCGCTGGAAATCGCCAAGGAAGGAATTACCGTCAATGCCATCTGTCCTGGCCCCGTACATACCGTCATGAACGACAAGCGACTCGAATACGACGCCAAACGCCGCGGCATCACCTTTGAGGAAGTCGAGAAGGCGATGACGCCAATTGGCGGACGCCTAGAGCCCGAAGATGTCGCTCCGCTTGCCGTATATCTCGCCAGCAACGAAGCCCGCATGGTGACGGGCCAGGCGTACAACATCTGCGGCGGCGTACTGCTCTATTGATCAAGAAGCCCTGGGGCGAGCGCAGCGAGCCCCAGGGATCAGGGTTGCCGAAAATGCTCGTCGATCTCGTGCAAACGACTACTCGTGACGGTGTACGCCTCGACGGCATGCTGCAAACGCCGACTGTGCCCAGCCAATGGCCCGTCGACGGCGTCGTCTGCATCCACGGAACCGGCGGCAATTTCTACGCTTCCACGCTTTTCGACGATATCGGCCATCGTTGCCTGGAACGTGGATGTGCGGTGCTGCGCGTCAATACGCGCGGCCACGATGGCGTGAGCAATGCCGTCACTTTGAAGGGCGGGCGTCGCCTTGGCGCAGCCTATGAAGTCGTGGACGACTGCCGGCGCGATGTCGTTGCATGGGTCGAATTCCTGAAGGAGCGAGTCGGGCCGCGAATCGGCCTCGTGGGCCATAGTCTTGGCGCAGTCAAATGCCTGTACGCGCTCGCTCACGAAACGGATCTTCACGTAGCCAACGTCGTCGCCATTTCGCCGCCGCGCTTGTCTTACTCATGGTTTTGCGAAAGCTCCGAAGGCCCGGCGTTCCTTGAAACGTACCAGCGTGCCGACGCCTTGATGCAGGCGGGCCAACCGATGGCACTGCTTGATGTCAAGCTGCCGTTGCCCTTCGTCATCACCGCGGCCGGCTATGTCGAAAAATATGGCCCGGATGAACGCTACAACTACCTGCGATTCGTGTCCGCGGTTCGATGTCCGGTGCTGGCGACACTGGGCGCTTTGGAGGTCGCTGACAACATGGCATTCCAGCAAGCGCCGGAAGCACTTGAGGAACTGGCACGCAAGCGACCAACGCTGAAGGTCATGACGATACCGAGCGCGAATCACTTCTACACGGAGGCTCGCACAGCGCTGATCGAGGCGATCGATGGATGGCAACGTCAGACGTGACGAATGCGCGACGCGAGCGCGAAGCGGCAAGCGGTGTTGGAGGTTATCCGGGAAGGCCTGTGGGGCACGTTTTCAACGTGCCACGTCCGGAGTTTTTCCGGATTATGGCACGTTGAAAAGGTGCCCCACGTGGGTTGCCGGCTAGACTCTTAGTTTCATGAATCGACTAAAACATGCCGATTCTTCTCTTGCGTGGAATGCGTTCGCCGATATAGTTCCGACCGCTTGTAATCGATGATGTTTTGTCGTGGACCGGGCAAAAGGGGAAAGAACCCATGACCGCGAAGTGGGGAATGTGCGCAATCCTGATGCTCTGCTTGCTCTTGGCAGTTGGCTGCCGAACCCGGCATCCGGACTTGAAGCCGGAGAAGACACCGGAGCAACTCAACGAGCCGCCGAGGGAAGGCCGATACGAGTCGCCGGCATATCCCAAGGCGGCGTATGACAAGCAAGTCGATCCACTGCGCAATGCCTGGAACGACCGCAACACCCCCGGCGTCATGCCCACGCGCGGCGGCATGTCCGGCGCCGGCATGGGCGGCATGGGCGGCATGCGCTGAACATAGGTCAGAAGTCAAAGGTCAGACGTCAAAGAGCATGTACTCTGAGCACGGACCTCTGACCTCTGGCTTCACTCATCTCCGTCTTCGACAAATCGCTGCAGCGCCTTTCGCAACGTGTCCACATACACTGGATCGTTTAGCGGCCGGTCGTCGTTCTCGTGCATCAATCCGAACCACGTCAGGACAATCGGCCAGCCGGCATGATGGGCGGCGTTGTTGAATTGCTCGTGCACGCGCTGGCTCCAGACGAAGCCCCAGCGGTCGCGGAAATCGAGCCAGACGGAGTCAAACTCCGATTCCGCGGACGGACGCAATGCCACGCTCAACCACGCCAGCCACGGCGTGAATGCGAGCGGCAAATCCATGGCGAGGACATTCATTTCACTCGGAACCCAGCCATGGACGAGGGCGATTTCGGCGGAGCAGGCGGCAAATAGCCAGATCGCCGTCACGGCTTGGCGCGTCGGCAAGTAATTGAGGATTCCGACGGCGATGGCGCCGGTCATGAAGATCACGCGCAATCCCCCCAGCGACTCCGTGCCGACGAGCGCAGCTTCGACGAGCGGCAAGAGCATCACCGAAAGCAAGCCCAGGACGACAAAGTCCCATGCGGCTACGTGTGGCCGGCGCGCGCCGAGCACGGCGATGCCCGCGCAGCCGACGAGGCACAGAGCGATGTAGCGTCCCGTGTCGGTCCGTGTTTGCTCGATCGATTCCCAAAGGAAAACGGCGCCCCATGCCGTCCAGGTCAGCATCGTCCAGAGCAGAGCATGGGATAGGCTGGTTGCGCGCTCGTTCCAAAATGCCAGCGCCAGGGGCACAAAGCCGGCAACGATCAGGGCGACGGTAAGAAACTCCATGTTCGATCTCAGCCGGTTGCTCGTGAGGAATGGTGATTGTATTGGCGCATTCCCGTGCGGGTGGAAAGCTGCGTAGACCGTGCGGCCTTTGTCAACAGCGCAGGGCGATTTCGATTGTCACGCCGACCAATCCTGCCGCAGGCAGATCGGTTGTCCGGACGATGCAACTCATATCAGCGTGCAACCCACGCGCAGAATGCCTCGGGAGGTTTTGCCATGAAGCATGCCATTCCTGGAATCGCCATCATTGTTGCCTGTGTGTGCGCTTACCCGGCGGACGCGCAGCTTTTCGCAAAAAAGTCGAAGGTCAATCCGTCGCAACGCGTGCCGGAGTTGATTGTCATCGTCAAAACCGATCCGGACGAGAAGAAACGGGCCCAGGCCGCGGAGGAGTTACGCGACTACGACGCGACCAAGTTCACCGAAATCGTGCCGGTGCTGGTCGATGTTTTGAAGCATGACAAGAAGTTGAGCGTGCGTCTCGAATCGCTCGGCAGCTTGTCGCGGATTCGACCCGTGAGCACGCTGGCCGGCCAGGCAATCGAGAAGGCGGCTGCCGAGGACGAGTCATGGCGTGTGCGCTTGCAAGCGAAGACATCGTTGCCAAGGTATCACCTCGCAGGTTATTCGTCGAAGCGCGTCGAGCCGACGCCGGCGACGCGTAAGACGACAACGGAGCCGCCGCTGAGCAATCCGCGTCCGACGCCATCGCGCGTCGATACAACGTTTCCGCGCCCCTTGCCGCCCGGCGTTGCAGTACCGCCGACGCAGCAAGGCCCGTCGCTGTTTCCGTGACAAATCGATCGTAGCCATCACGCTCCGCGTGATGATGCCGTCATCACGCGGAGCGTGATGGCTATGATTCAGCAAGCAGCGATCGCATATGTTTGACGCTGCGGGCGACAGCTCGGTCTTCCTCGCCGAAGTCGGGGCGCAAGAAATCGACCTCGATCGCCAACATGCCGTCATACTTGGCGTCGCGCAAGTAACTGATCACCGAGCGCATGTCGATGAGGCCTTGTCCAACGGGAACGCTGGGCCAGAAGCTGTAATCGCGAGGATTGCCTGGGCGGACGCTGAGGTCCTTGATGTGCGTTGCACGGGCGAACGGAGCCAGCTTCTTGGCGACGACGAGCGGGTCCTCGAACATGCGCAGGTTGTTGCCCGTGTCGAGACAGATGCCGAGCCACGGTGAGTCGATCGATGTGACCAGATCGAGGATTTCGTCCGAAAGCATGTCAATGTGATTTTCAATTGCAAGGACGATCCCGTGCTTTTCTGCGACTGCGATGGCCTTCTTCAGCATGGCCATGAGTCGGCGCTTGTGCATGGGCCACGACGCGGGGCGGGAGCGCCGGCTGCCGCCGACGATGCGCATCACCTTGGCCCCGAGTCGCTTTGCGTATGCAACGTGTTCGATGAGGTCGCCGAGGGCACTTCGATCCGTGCCTGAGCGCAGGCCATCCGCGTGGCCCCAGGCCCAGACCCGTTCGAATCCGTAGTCGTCAAGCGTATCGCGAAGTTGGCCGAGGAAGCGACTATCGATATCGCGAAGGTAGCACGATTCGATCGACACTCCATCCACACCGTGCTTGCGCGCCCGTTTGAGAAAATCCCAAACCGTCATGCGGCGTCCCGGGTCGGTCTGAAGGCCGGCGTAGATTTCGCCGAAGTAGCGGTGGTAGCAATACGAATCGATGCCGAGTATCATCCTCGCCTCGCAAATGAGATGCCAACGCACCGTGCAGGTGCATAGCCTGTTCAGGTCATTTTTTTTGCTTGACACCCTTCCGTAAAGACGCCTATGGTAGATGATGCGTTGCCGCGCCATTGGGGAAGGTCATGCCGGACGCTGCACAATCAGGTTTTTCGACGAGGCTCTGGCAACCAGGGGACGTTGGTTTCCCGATCCTTCTGGAGCATTATCAGATCATCGGCATCATCGGGGAAGGGGGGGATGGGCACGGTCTTCAAGGCCTATCACCTCAATCTGAAGCGATTCGTCGCCATCAAGACGCTCAAAATCGATCAGCACCATAGCCCGGAAGTGATCCGGCGCTTCAAGCAAGAGATGGAACTTGTGGGTCAAATGGATCACCCCAACGTCGTGCGGGCGACCGACGCGGGTGAACGCAACGGCATTTTTTTTCTGGTGATGGAGCATCTGCCCGGCACCGACCTGTCGCGGCTGGTGCACAAGCGCGGCCGGCTGGATCCGACATTTGCTTGCGAGATCATCCGCCAGGCGGCGCTCGGCCTCGATTACATTCACGAAAAAGGCCTGGTGCATCGCGACATCAAGCCGTCGAACCTGATGCTAACACAGGACCGTGTTGTCAAAATTCTGGATCTCGGGCTGGCACGATTTGGCTTACACGAGCACGACAATCAAGAGCTTACTCCTGCGGGCTATGCCGTGGGGACGTATTCCTACATGGCGCCCGAACAGGCGACGACCGGCGCCGCAATCGATGCTCGCGCCGATTTGTACAGCCTGGGCTGCACCCTTTTTCGCTTGCTCACCGGGCATGCGCCGTACTCGGGGTCCGAGTACGACAGTCCCGCCAAAGTCCTCTATGCGCATTGTCACGTGCCCTTGGAATCGACGCCGGACTTCGAATTCGTTCCCAGCGAGTTGCGCGACGTTCTGCTTCGGATGACTTCCAAGGATCCGGCGCACCGCTTTCGCACCGGGCGCGAGGTCGCGGAGGCTCTGGCGCCGTTTGTTGGGGAGTCAGCCATGACTCCTTTACCGTCTGGCTCGAAATCGGGTGACGAGATTGTTGAGACGCCGGTTCGGCCGTTGACCGATCCATGGCCGGAGGAATTGAGCCGGCTAACAGGTTCACCGCAAGAGACGCCGCGCGACTCGGTTGGTGACACGCACAGCAGCCCAGCGACGATCAGCGCCCCGGCGCCCGTGCCGACGAATGCGGAATGGCCGCGCTGGCCGATCGTCGCCGCCATGTCCGTCATCGCACTAGTGCACCGTCTTCGATCCATTGATGGATCGAAGACGGTGCGCTTGCCGGGCGTGCGCAACTGCAAGACTTGCGATGATTTCCTGTCACGTGAGCCTTTCATGCCGGATTCCGCTCGGATGCGGCACAAAGCCGACGCATTCCTGGCGTCCATTCCCGAGTGCCCGGCGGATCGCTTTCACGGCCGTGGGATCGTGATCGCCGGCGGCGGCGAAAAATTTCTTGCGTCCCTTTACGTCACCATTCGTGCCATCCGTCATGTCGGGTGTCTTCTGCCAATCCAGGTTTGGTATCTTGGCCGAAACGATGAGATGCCGAGCGTTTGGCAGGCACTGCAGGCAGCCTTCGATGTCGAGTGCATCGATGCCGATGAAGTTCGGTCAGAGTTTCCCGCACAGAAGCTTAATGGATGGGAGCTCAAGGTCTTCGCGACGCTGCATTGCCCGTTCGAGGAGGTGCTCTTTCTTGATGCCGACTGCTATCCGTGCCGTAACCCGGATTTCCTTCTCGATGTCGCAGACTACGTCGAGCACGGCGCCATTTTTTGGCCCGACATGGCGACCGTCGATACACGTCTCAAGTGGCCTGCTTTTGGCGTCGTCGATCCCAAGCGTCCCGGCTCGGTCGAGAGCGGGCAGTTCGTGATCAACAAGAAGAAATGCTGGACGCCGCTGAACTTGACATGGTTCTACAACGATCACTCCGACTACTACTACCGCTATTGTTACGGCGACAAGCACACCTTCGAAGTCGCCTGGGCACGCTGCGAGCAGCCGTTCGTAATGTGGACGCCGCGAGCCGTTTGGGACAAGGTCGCCTATGTTCACGCCGGTCCAGATGGTGAACCGCTGTTTGTCCATCGCTGTGCGGACAAGTTCCGCTTCGAGTGGCACGATTACGTTACGAATCAAAATTATCCGGGCGTGACGTTCCAGCCGACCTTGCCGATGGAGCACGAATGCTGGAATTGGCTCGATGACCTGGCCGGCATTCTTGGACGGGAACCGCCGCGGTCTCCCGCGCAGCGCCGGCCGAAATGTGAATTGTGGAAATACGAACGCCGCGTCTACTCCCAGAACGGGGAAGACGGCATCATCGGCGAGATCTTCCGTCGAACGGGAACAACTGGGCTCGCCGTCGAACTCGGATCGCATTTTGAGTACGGCAATTGCTATCTCTTGGCAGAGCAGGGGATGCCCACGCTGTTCATCGACCGAGACCCTGACTTTGTTTCACGATTGGCTCGACGAATTCACGGGCCGCATGTCAGCTACAAGATAGGCCTGGTGACTGCCGAGACAGTTAACTCCGCCGTCCCGAGCGAGACGGTATTCCTGTCGATCGACGTCGATGGCAATGACTACTGGCTTTGGCGTGCCCTAGAATGGCGCCCCGAAGTGATCGTCATCGAGTTCAATCACGGCCCTCAGCCGCCGCACAAGCTCGCCATCGCCTACGATCCGCAACACTCATGGGACGGGAGCGACTACTATGGCGCCTCGCTTTCGGCGTTGGACGAGTTGGCACGCCACAAAGGCTACGTGCTGGTTGCGATCGACTCGGTTCAGTGCAATGCCTACTTCGTTCTCGAAAGGTACGCCGATCGTTTCGAACGTGTCACGCCCGAAAGCGTGTGGTTCCCGCCGACCTGGTCGCATCCGCGCAGCTCGCGAACAATGATCGTCCCGCCGCCCCCGTAGTGCAGGCGACTCGCCCGCTCAAATGAAACATCTTGTAGAGTCCGTGGGTAGAATAATTCAGTCGGTCAACAACGACCGGCCGCGTAGCCACCTCGAAGAGGCGTTTGACATGCGTTTTGTATTGTCCGCAATCGCAGCATTCACTTTCGCATTCTGTACAGCCGGATTTGCACATGCTCAGGCCGAGCCGTCGCAAGCCAAGCTGGGCGAGAAGATGCCGAACCTTACGTTCAAGGACGAGAAGGGAAAAGTCCATCGGCTGTACGAACTAGAGAATCAAAAAGCGATCGCCATCGTCTTCTTGTCGTTCGAGTGCCCGGTGTCGAAGAGCTACTCGGAGCCCTTGTCGGAGATTGCCCGGGAGTTCGGCAAGTTCGGCGTCACGATCTGGGGCCTGACGACGAACGAGGACGAGACGGCAGCCGATGTCGCCAAGGCCGCCAAGCAGTTCGACCTGGCCTTTCCCGTGTTCAAAGACGAGCGTCTTCGGGCCGCCCACGCTCTGCACGCCGACATCACGCCGGAGGTGTTCGTTCTGGATGGTAACTTCGTCCTGCGTTATCGCGGCCGAATCGACGACATGTACTCGGAACGACTGAAGAAACATGCTCGCATCAATGAATACAACCTCCGGCAAACGCTGGCGGAACTCGTCACGGGCCGACCCGTTTCGAAGTCGGCAACGCGTGCCGTCGGCTGCACGATTCCGCGCGAGGAACGGCCGATCGCCAAAGACGGCGCCGTGACGTACTATCGCGATGTGCAGCCGATCTTGCAGAATCACTGTCAGCAATGCCATCGTCCGGGCGAGGTGGGGCCTTTTTCGCTGATGACGTACAAACAAGCCGTGAACTGGGCCAAAGACATCAAGGATTACACGCAGCGGCGCGAAATGCCTCCGTGGAAGGTCAGCGAGGGTATCGCGTTTCACAACGAGCGTCGCCTGGCCAATCGCGAGATCAAGACGCTCGCCGACTGGGCCGACAACGGCATGCCGCAGGGTGATCCGAACGATGCGCCGAAACCGCGCGAGTTCGGCAGCGGCTGGCAGCTCGGCAAGCCGGACGTAATTCTCGCGCCCGACGGCGAGTTCGTGCTTGGGCCAAGCGGTCGCGATGTCTTTCGTTGCTTTGTGCTGCCGACCAAGTTCAGCGAGGAAAAATACGTCGCCGCCGTTGAAATGAGGCCCGGCAATCCTCAGATCGTGCACCACCTGATCTTGTTGATCGACACCGGCGGCAATGGCCGGGCGCTCGAAAAATCTGCACAGGAGAAGGAAAAGAACAGTCCCGTCATCGACCCGCACACCGGCGAAGTTTCAAAGTACGATCGCGGCCCCGGGTACTCGCGCATGATGGGAGTAGGCTTCATCCCCCGCGCCGGCATGCTCGGCTGGGCGCCGGGCATTCAGCCGCGCTACATGCCCGAAGGTGTCGGCTTCCGCGTGCCCAAAAATGCCGATATCGTGATGCAAGTTCATTACCACCGCAATGGCCGGGTCGAGAAGGATCGCACGCAGATCGGCCTCTATTTTGCCAAGAAGAAAGTCGATCATCCGTTTCAAGCAGCGCCAGTAACAGGAGGCTCAGGCAGCGGGCCTTTGCGCTACCTCTTCTCGATCCCAGCCGGCGCGGAGAACTTCAAGCTCGACGGCGACGCCTATGCGCTCAGCGACTTCACGCTCCTTTCGATTACGCCGCACATGCACCTCTTGGGCAAGTCGATCAGTCTTACGATGACGCCGCCCGATGGCAAAACGCAGACGCTGATTGCGATCAAGCAATGGGACTTCAACTGGCAAGAGATGTATGCGCTAAAGGAGCCCATTCGCGTCAAGGCGGGGACGAAGTTCCACGTTGATGCCGTCTACGACAACAGCGATAAGAATCCGATGAACCCGTCGAGTCCGCCGCGCCGCGTGACGATCGGCGAGCAGACGACGAACGAGATGTGTTTCGTATTTCTCGGTGGCTATTCGGACACGCGTCTGCCGATCCTACCGCTCTCGCCGCTACCGCCATTGACGAGCCCGGCGAAGTAGAATTAGCCAAGAACCGGCGAGCCGAGCCCGGTAAGGGGCTGGTTGATGCTCTAGGCTTCAGCCGGCCCCTTACCGGGCTCGGCTCGCCGGGCGAAATCATGTACAATGCTGGGAAGCGCATTCGACTATCAACCAAGGTTGCACATATGAAATGGACTATGTTGGTCGTCATGCTCGTACTGGCATCACCAGCGCTTGCCGACGCGCCGAAGAAAACCGAAACGAAGAAGGAAACCAAGGTCGACACCAGGCCGGGCCTGGTGCCGTTTCGCCTGACGGATACACATCACACGCTCGTTCGCGTGAAAATCAACGGCAAGGGTCCGTTCAACTTCGTCGTCGATACCGGCTGCCCGGTGTTCCTGATTGCGGAGCCGGTCGGCGCCAAGATCGGGCTGAAAACAGAGAAGGGCTGGGCGACGCTTGACAAACTCGAACTCGAAGGCGGCATGTCACTTGTGAAGGTGAAAGCACGTATCGAGACGCCGTTTCAGATCGAGGGCATGAACAGCATGGGCCTGGCCGGCGTCGAGTTGCACGGGCTTATGGGCTATACGGTTCTAGCCAAGTACAAAATGGAATTCGACTACACGCAGAAGCAGATGCTGTGGACGCCGCTGTTGGCCGAGCCGCTTGCGCCGATTGCCCTTGGAGGCAAGGGAGGCACGCCTGGCGGTATGGATACGATGGTCAAGATCATCCAAGTCCTCGGCGCCTTCGCCGGGCTCGGCCCGGCTCCGGCGCCCGTGCCGCGCGGTTTCTTCGGATTTGAACTCGCCGAAAAAGACTCGGCCGTTGTCGTCGCCCGCGTCTTGCCGATGAGCCCCGCGGCTGAGGCGGGATTGAAGAAAGGCGATCGCATCGTCGCTGTCGAGAGCAAGGAAATCAAGACCGCGGGGGATATCCTCGCACATGCTAGCAAGCTCACCAAGGGCAAGGCGCTGACGCTAACCATCCAACGCGGCAGTGAGAAGCAAGACCTGAAGATCACGGCGGGCGAGGGACTGTAAACCCCCGAAGCCCAGGGGTGAGCGCAGCGAACTCCTGGGATTCAGGAAACCACATCCCAGCGGTTCGGAGTGCCTCACCCCTGGGCTTCCTTGGAAATGAACATGAAAAAGCTCTTTGCGATTTGTCTCGTGATGTTCGGGCCGACCTTCGTTCAGGCGCAGGAACCTGCAAAAAAGGAGGCTCCCAAAAACGAGCCTCTTAAGAAAGTCGTGCTGCCTTTCGAACTGATCAAGACGCAGCACATGGCGATCAACGTCAAGATTAACGGCAAAGGGCCGTACCGCCTGATCTTCGACACCGGCGCGCCCGATAGCCTGATCAGCAACAAGGTAGCCAAGGAAGCCAACGTCTTTCCCAAGGACTTCAAGAAGCCGTTTTTCGCCCTGTTTGGCTCCATGGGGCAGATGAAGATTCAAGAAATCGACGTCGGCGGCTTGAAAGCAACTAACGTTTCCTGCACCGTGATGGACCATCCGACCGTGGGCGCGATCGCCAAGTTTGTCGGACCGATTGAAGGGATCATCGGCTTCACGTTCTATGCCAAGTTCAAGATGTCGATCGATTACGAAAAGAAGCTTCTCACGTTCGAGCCGAATACGTACCAGCCAGGCGACGTGATGAAGGACATGCTGAAGCGATTCGAGGCGCCGTCGTCGGTGCGCAACGCGCCGAAGATTTTGGCCGCATCGGGACTTCTTGGCATTCGCGTCGACAAGGACAAGGACGACGACGCCGACGGCGTGGCCGTGAAAGCCGTGATTCCAGAGACGCCGGCAGCCGCCGCGGGGTTCAAGGTCGGCGATCGCTTGCTAACGCTGGACGGCCGCTGGACCGACACCGTCAACGACTGCTACCTGGCAGCGAGCTACCTGCGTGTCGGAACACCCGCCGTGGCGGTGGTGCTGCGCGACGGCAAAAAGGTCAGGTTGAATGTGACTTTACGTCCAGGGTTGTGACGATTCCTCCGTGGGGCACATTGAAAAAGCGCTTGACGGATCGGGTTCTGCCGACAATTCGCGTCGCAATTCACGGACTGCGACGTTTCGTGCATTACTTCTCTTGACGAATCGCCTCCAGGCGTTCATGCTGAGAGTTGGAATACTCTCGCATCGGAGAACGTTCATGGTCCGCGCTTCTGTCATTTGCGCCGTCGCCGTCGTGCTTGCCTGCCTGCCGCTGATTGCCCAGGACGCGGAGAAGAGCAATGGAATGCCCAAAGCTGGCGATGCGATCCCGCGGCCGTTCGAGACTTTTCTTCTCAACGACACCAAAGAGTTGACCGACAAGGGCCAGTCGTCCAAGGGCCGGCCGCATTGCCTGGTGGTCCGATTCGGTCTCAATCCGGCCGTGCTCATCATTACAAGAGAGCCGGCCGAGGCCGGTGAGGCGGCGTTCACGGCATTTCTGAAAAAACTCGACGAGGCGACGCTCGACTTCGAGGAAAAGAACTTCCAGGCCGGCGTCATTGTCATCAGCCCCGATGCCCGAGATTCGACCAACAACGCCAAACAGATCGATCCCGAAAAGATCATCGAGGAAACGGTAAAACGCACCGAACTGATCAAGCGCCTCACGAAACGCGCGGAAGGCTTGACGAACGTGTTGCTTTCCTGTCACCCGATAGACGCCGTCGGCGTGCGCGACGCGCCGCCCAAGGGATTTAAGATCGATCCCAAGACGGAAATGGCGGTGTTCTTCTACGATCGCATGAAAGTGCTCGAGAGCTTTGCGTTCGATGCAGCTCCCGATGTGGCACAGGTGGACGCGATGATCAAGAAGATCCGGGATGGACTTGAGAAGCGCCCGGGGGCGAAAAAGTGAGCCGTTTGCGGCATTGCAGATTTCAGCTACGCCGCAAGCGGCGGGAGGCTATTCGCCGACGTACGGCATGAGTCCCATGAAGCGGGCTCGCTTGATGGCATCCTTGACCGCCCGCTGAAACGCTGCGCAGTTGCCCGAGCGCTTGCGGCTAAAGAGTTTGCCCTGGCTGGTGCACATCTTTTTGAGGCCCTGCACATCCTTGTAATCGACAAACGCCGGCCGCGGGCAGCCGTCCTTCGTGCAAAATCGGCAGCGATTCTTCCGGCCACGCCCAAGCTTCTTGCGAACCATCGAAACAGACCTCGCGCAATGGAGTATATTGACGGATACAGGCAAACGCTTACCTTATGACCAGGTAATCGTTGCGTCAACCGTATCCGCACGCGAATTTGCTCCGTTCCTCAGTTGCCGCCTTGGACTTGGGCGCCGCGGTCCAGCGGTGTCTGCGATCCATATATCGACATCACCAGTTGGAGGATCGAAACATGAATCGCATTGCCATTGTTGCAACGCTTTTTGCATTGACACTTGCAGTGTCGCTCCGTGCCGGCGACACCAAGACCGGCTTCGTGCCCAAGGTACTCAAGACCGACAGCGGCGATGCCAAGTACGTCGTCTTCGTCCCGCCCGGATACAAGGCGGACAAGGATTGGCCTGTGATTCTCTTCTTGCACGGGGCCGGCTCGACGGGCGACGACGGCGAGAAGCAGGTCAAGGGCGGCCTTGCCAAGGCCGTTCGCAGCAAGCCGGACAAGTTTCCGTTCATTGTCGTCTTCCCACAAGCCCATCAAAAAGGTTGGGGCGCCAACGGGGCAAGCGCCAAGCGAGCCCTCGCTATCCTCGACCAAGTCGAGAAGGACTACAAGACCGACAAGAAACGCGTGTATCTCACGGGTCTGTCGATGGGCGGCTTCGGCACTTTCAGCCTCGCTGCCGCCCATCCGACGCGCTGGGCAGCGATCGCGCCGATCTGCGGCGGCGGCGACCAGAACAGCGCCGGGAAGTTCAAGGACATTCCCTGTTGGTGTTTCCACGGCGACGCCGACAAAACCGTGAGCGTCGAGAAATCGCGCGCCATGATCAAGGCGCTAAAAGCTGCCGGTGGCGAACCAAAATACACGGAGTACCCCGGCGTTGATCACAATTCCTGGGATCGCGCCTATGGAACCGCCGAGTTGTACACGTGGTTTTTGAAACATACGACGAAATGAGGCCTTTTGCCGCTTGCGGCTTCGCGCTCGCGCCGCGCTCTGCGAGCGCTGAACGTAAAGACGGAATCCATTTGCAACCGTGCCTCGATTCGGGTATCGTAACCACATGTTTCCTTCTTCCTGCCATGGCCCGATCGATCGCCGCACTTGGCTGAAGCTCGGGGGCCTTAGCCTCGGCGCCCTCTGCGCCGGCGTGTCGCCAACGCTCGCCAACGTCCTCGCCAACGAAGCGGCCGATCGAGACTTTTCCGTCATTCTCTTCTGGGCCAACGGCGGGCCGAGCCATCTGGATACCTTCGATCTCAAGCCGAACGCCCCTGAGCAAATTCGCGGGCCGTTTCGACCAATCCGCACCAACGTCTCCGGCGTCGACATTTGCGAGCACCTACCACGCTTGGCCCAGATGGCGGACAAATACACGATTCTGCGCAGCCTGCATCACGAACGCGGCGAACACTCCGGCGGCACGCATCGCTTTCTGACCGGCCATGCGTCGCTTGCGGCCAACCTTCAGAATGGCGAGTATCCCGAGTTGGGTTGCGTCGTCGCTCGACATCTCGATCGCCAACAACCGAGCGACATCCCGGTCTTCGTCGCCGACACGCAGTTCTACGGCGCCGGCCCCGCCTATCTCGGCCGAGGCTATGCCCCGTTCATGGTGGCGCCTAACAACCCGATTTCGGCGAGCGGCAACAACACGTATGATCCAATCCCGATCTACGGTTCCGCCGACAGCGTTCAGCTGACGGCCGACTCGACGCTCCGTTTGCAACAACGCGCCAACCTCGTCGGCGCCATCGATCAATGGCGTGATGCGGTCCATCGCTCCGGCAGCCTCGACACGTGGGACCGCAATCACCGCCGAGCCGTGGAGATTCTGTCGAGCCGGCGCACGCGCGACGCCTTCGATCTCAATCGGGAATCGGCAATGACGCGCCGCCGCTTCGGCGATCACCTGTGGGGCAGGAGCCTTCTGACGTGTCGGCGTCTCGTCGAGGCCGGCGTGCGTTTCGTGCAATGCCAGGCGACGTATCGCCTGCCCGAATCGGTGGGCCGCACGTCGAACTGGGACGATCACTCCGTCAACGCCCACATCTTCGACGCCTATCGCATCAAGTTGCCGGTGCTCGACCAGGCGATGTCGGCCCTGATCGACGACCTCTACTCGCGCGGCCTCAATCAGCGTGTGTTGTTCATCTTCTGCGGTGAGTTTGGCCGCACGCCAAGAATTGCCAATCAGGACCCGTCGGGCCGGCCTGGCCGAGACCATTGGCCGCGCGCGATGAGCGTCTTCCTCTCCGGCGGCGGCCTGCGCATGGGCCAGGTCATCGGCGCCACCAACGCCCGAGCCGAGCACCCCGTCCAGCGTCCCATGGACAGCAACTCCCTCCTCGCCACCATCTATCGTCGCTTCGGCATCGACCCGTCCCGCCACCTCCACGACGCGACGGGCCGGCCGATCCCGATCCTGCCGAGGGGCGAGGCGATCCGGGAGTTGGTGGCGTAATTGGTGTGCTTCAACGGCTGGTTTTGGGACGTAGAAAGGACGGAGCAAAATGCCAGACGAACATGCGAATAGTGTGACGGCAAATGCTCCTCCGTTGCCAAGCGGGACCGAGTTCTACGTCATCCACGGCGGTGTTGAGTCCGGCCCCTTTTCGCTTGGCGAACTGGCCGAGCAAGCCGTCATAGGCAAGCTCGATGCGGACGATCTTGTGAAGGGAAGCGATGGTCTATGGCGCAAAGCTGGTGAAATGTCGTGCTTGCACGGCTTTTTCCAACATAGCGAACCAAGTGACAAATCGATCAACGAACTCGGCGAATTCCGCGGTGTCTGGATTCCAACAAAGGTGCTCGTTGTCGGCCTCTGTGCGTTTGTGATTGTGCTCATCCTCGCTGCGGCCCTTGTGGTGAGGAATTTCACAGATGAAAGGACCAAGCGGGAGGCAGCGGAAAATGCCCAGCGCCAGGCGGGACAAAAGGCCCATGACGCGATTGAAGAAAAGCGAAAGGTCGATGACGAGTTGGTGAAAGAGCGCATAGGCAAACAGTTTGCCATAGCGGAGTTTGTTCGCATTGACATGGAATTAGAACGCTTACACAAGGAACGCAATAAGCAGCCTGCAAAGAAACTGCAGCTCGACGAAGCCGAACGAAAGGAATTAGTAAACGAAATTGCCAGGCTTGAGGATGAATTGGCACGCCTAAAGGTAGGGAAACCGGTGCCGCCCGCGGATGGTAATAGCGTGATCTTTGCCAAGGTGCAGAAGTTCGTCGACACGCATCCCAAAATCTATCCCGGCGAACGCTATTTGGGCAATTTAGAGTGGGAGTTTGTCACCAGACCATTACGTACAAAAACAGATTTCTCTCGGACAGAAAAGGAAGAACTTCTTGATTTCTTGGGAAGGGCCGTGAAGTATCCACCCTACAATGCGGATCCGGCATTTCCTGCTATCATTGCCGAATTGAAAAACTACCAGCCACAATTAAATTTCCGATGATAGTGGCTTGACTTGTCGACACACCCAGTATTGTGTGTGGGTCATCTCAAAGTCGGTTACCCCTTGAGCAGAACGGTAAGTCGGGGCTGAGCGGACCAAGATTTTTCCGAAATCGCTTTGTCATTTTCCGACGATTCGGCCAAAATAAAGCCATCATTCCACGTAGCGTGGCCCTCGAGTTCCACCCGTGACCATCGAACAGATGCGACAAGCACGCGAAGTCAATCCGTTTCGGCCATTCACGATCCATCTGGCCGACGGGCGATCCTTATACGTTCCGCATCGCGACTACGTCTCGATGTCGCCCGGCGGCAGAACGGTTATCGTCTACCAGGCCAACGAGGTGTTCAGTATCATCGACCTTTACCTTGTGACCGAGCTAACGATGGAAGAAGCCCCAAAGGCTCCCGGAAAAAGTGGGACATGAAGCAATAAACAAGATTCGCAAAAACCTATGGAGGACTCTCACATGAAACGTCGCACATTCCTCAAGACCTCAGCGGCTGCCGGCGCGGCTGGGGCCACGGCCATGACGCTCGATGCCAAGACTTACGACCAAGTCCAGGGCGCGAATAATCGCATCAACATCGCGTTCCTCGGCGTCGGCGGACGCTGCCAGCAGCACATCGATGTCATCCTCGCCATGCAGCGAGCCAACGCCAACTCCGTTCGCCCCGTCGCCGTCTGCGACGTGTGGGACGGTAACGATCGGCTTGGTCGCCGGCCTGACGGCACGTTCTCGGGCCGTGGACTCAATCCATCCGCTTTGCGTTGCGGGCTCAACGTCAACGATGCGGTGCACGTCAACAAGGACTATCGCCGCATCATTGGCCTGCGCGAAGTCGATGCCGTCTGCATCGCCACGCCGGACCACTGGCATGCCAAGATGTGCATCGATGCCGCGGCGAACGGCAAGCACATCTATTGCGAAAAGCCGATGACCAAGACGATCTACGAGGCCCACGCCGTCGTCGATGCGGTGCGGCGGGCCAACGTCGTCATGACGGTTGGCGTTCAGTGGATGGCCGACCCGAGCCTGCGCCGCGCCAACGAGATGATCCGCCGCGGCGACATCGGCCATGTCGCCCAGGCCCAGACGAGCTACTATCGCAACTCGTTGGTCGGCCAGTGGCGCTACTATCCGCTGACGCAAGACATGAACCCGACCACGATCAACTGGGACCTGTTCTTGGGCCATGAGTTCTCCGTCGAGAACGGCGTGCCGCTCGCGCCGCGCATGCCGTTCGACCGGGCGATCTTCGCGCAATGGCGTTGCTATTGGAACTTCGGCGGCGGCATGTTCACCGACCTCTTCGTCCACCGCGTCACCCGTCTCATCAGCGCGATGGGCGTCCGTTACCCGGCTCGCGTGGTCGGGGGCGGCGGCATTTATCTCGAGTACGATGGCCGCGACGTGCCCGATGTCGCTACCATCGTCGCCGACTACGAGGAAGGCTGCCAACTCCTCATCACCGCGACCATGATCAACGATCATCCGATCGAGGAAGTCATCCGTGGCCGAACCGCGACGGTGCGATTCGGCTCGAAACAGATCATGCGCGAAGGCCGGCCGGTGACCGATTGGGGCTACGACGTGATTCCGCAGGCGGCGACCAACCGCCCCGCGCAACCGGGCCAACCGGTTCAGCGCGACGCGGTCTGGCATGGCAACGGCATCTCGGAAGCGCAATCCGGCACGGCGATCTGGGAAAACTTCCTGTCCTGCGTCCGCGCTCGCAACCGCGATACGTTCTGCACGCCGGAACTCGGCGCCGCGGCGTTCACGACCGTGGCGATGGGTGTGCAGAGCTATCGCCAGGGCCAGGTGCTGTTCTGGGATCGCGAACGTCGGCGTCCGGTCGTCGGCGACGCGAGTTGGGCGACCAACCTCGAACGCCGCAGCCGCGAACGTGGCCGACCGACTCAGATCATCGGCTGGACCGGCGAAACCCGCGGCAGCACCCTCGAACCGCCCGATTACCAGCGTTTGGGCGGCCCGTGGACGAACGGCCAAGACCCGGCGCGTCCGGCGCCTGGTGGTTCGGGCGGCGGGAATGAAGAGTAAATCACCACGAGCCCGCAGCGCAAGCAAGGAGGAGACGTTGGCAATTGGCAATTGACGATTCCCGATTGAAGAGCCGCGCCCGGGCTCGTCATTCGTTTCCGGACGGCTACGCGATGGCGACGCGGCCGAGGCGCCGCTAACGTTCTACGCGTCGGGTTGGTGCACACGGATCACGCACGCTCATCTAGGATTTCGTCATGCCCAAGAACGTCCAATGCCCCAACTGCAAACGGTTCCTTCAAGTGTCTGATGCGTATGCTGGCGAGGTCCGCTGCCCCGAGTGTCAAACCACGTTTGCGATCGGCGTGGCGGCGTCAAGCGCGGGCGGTGCTGGAAGGCCGGAAGCGTCGGAGTCGCTTCAACCTGGCGAGCCGATGCCGTCCAGAACCCGTGCAACGTCGCCGGATGTCAGTGACGAAATTCCATCGCAATTTGGTGAATCGCGGTTCGAGCCGTCTCCGATGACCAGCGCGCTTGCCAAAGTAGCGCTCGGGGCGTGTATTTT
>VGZI01000038.1 GCA_016872605.1 Planctomycetota bacterium | reverse complement strand
ATCTACGCCGGCACCGACGACGGCAAGATTTGGGTCTGCAAAGACTGGAAAAACAAAGGCTGGAGCGACCTTTCGAACACCGTGCCCGATGTGCCGCAGAATCGCTGGATCAGCCGACTCGAAACTTCACGATTCGCGAAGGGAACTGTATATCTCGCGATCGATCGCCATCGCAACAATGACTACAGGCCCTACCTGTTCAAAAGCACGGATTTCGGCGCCACCTGGAAGTCGATTGTCGGCGACCTGCCCGCTGTCGGCCATGTGCACGTCATTCGAGAGGATCTCGTCAATCCCGATTTGCTCTATGTTGGCACGGAGTTCGGTCTGTTCATCTCGCTCGACGCAGGCAAGACCTGGCATAAGCAAAAACACCTGCCGACGGTCCCCGTGCACGATCTGGTCGTCCATCCGCGCGAACGCGAGTTGGTGATCGGCACGCATGGCCGGGCAATCTGGATCATGGATGCGTCGCCATTGCAGGAACTGGCTGGCGCGGCGCCGGCCAAGGACGTTCAGCTATTGCCGATCCGCCCCGCGACGGCGTTTCGCTTTCAGAAGAAACACGAGCTAAATATCAAGCACTTCGTCGGCGCGAACGCGCCGTACGGAGCGATCATCTACTTCCACCTACGACTGAATCCGGCCCAACCGCCGACGCTGACGATTGTCAACGCCAAGGGAACCAAGGTCGCCGAGTTCAAGGCTGCCGCGACAGCCGGCTTGCAGCGGATCCAATGGAACCTGAATGCGGCCGACACCGAGAAGGGTACCTTCAATCCCGTGCCGGCGGGCCAATACACAGCGCTCGTGCGCGTCGGCAAGACGACCGTGGAACGCACGTTTTCAGTCGAAGTGGACGATTAGTAAGAAGCCCCGGGATGAGGTACTCCGAACCCCGGGGCTTCCCGAGTGGCTAAACACTGGAGCACTCCATGCACGACGCATCGTATGAGTTCCTCAAAAAGCTCGTGTCCACCCCAAGCCCGTCGGGTTACGAGCAGCGCATCCAGGAAGTTGTACGCGCCTGGGCCAGGCCGCTCGCCGACGAGCTGCGCACCGATCTACACGGCAACGTCATCGCCGCGCTCAACCCCGGCGGGTCGCCGCGCATCATGCTGGCCGGGCATTGCGATCAGCTCGCACTGATGATCGAGCACATCGACTCGGACGGCTACCTCTACGTGCAGCCGATGGGCGGCTGGGACATACCGATCCTGCTCGGCCAACGGCTCACGGTCTGGACCAAGAACGGGCCGGTCACCGCCGTCGTGTCGCGCAAGGCCCCGCATGTCATGACGTCGGAGGAGCGCAAGAAGCTGCCCGAGTTCACCGACATCTGGATCGACATCGGCGCCAAGGACCGAGCCGAGGCCGAATCGCTCGTCACCCTGGGCGACACGATCACCGTCGAGCTGTCGTGTGCCGAGATGCGCAACGATCTGTTCACGTCGCCTGGCTGTGACGACAAAGTCGGCGTATGGACC
Source organism: Planctomycetota bacterium (assembly GCA_016872605.1). Lineage (GTDB taxonomy): Bacteria > Planctomycetota > Planctomycetia > Gemmatales > Gemmataceae > SIAQ01. The sequence goes on along the minus strand of VGZI01000038.1, from coordinate 36,532 downwards.
GTCATGGAGACGCTGCGGCTCCTGCATGGCAAGCCACTTCAGGCGGCGGTGTTCTGCGTCTCCACCGTGCAGGAAGAGATTGGCCTGCGCGGCGCCACGACCAGCGCCTATGGCATCCATCCGACTGTCGGCATCGCCGTCGATGTGACGCATGCCACCGACACGCCTGGCAACGAGAAGAAGCAACTCGGCGAGACGAAGCTCAACGGCGGCCCGGTCATCTTTCGCGGGCCGAACATCAACCCGCACGTGCACGACCGCCTGGTCGCCGCCGCCAAGGCCAAGGAGATTGCCGTGCAGATTCGCGGCGTGCCCAAGGCGACCGGCACCGACGCCAACGCCATCCAACTCACGCGCGAAGGCGTCGCCGCCGGGCTGCTCAGTATCCCCAATCGCTACATGCACAGCCCGGTGGAGGTGGTGAGCCTAAAGGACCTCCACCACGCCGCCCAGGTGCTCGCCGAGTTCTGCCTGAGCATTACCAGCGACGCGAACTGGATTCCGTGATCGTTGCCAGGTGGCGTGCAACGAAAGGTTGGACTGCAACGGCCCACGTGTATTTTCCTTTGTGGAGTTCAACATGAAACCCCAGGACTGGTTCGGCCTCGGCGTTCGCTTTGCCGGCGTCTGGTGCATGATTCAGACGGTTACGAATGTCGTTTTCTTTCTCGATGTTCGATTGGCTTCTCGCAACTGAGGGCGGCGACCCCGCTTCAAGATAGTAGCCCGGTCGGCTACCTCTTGTACGGAGCCGGATGGGCCGCATTGGCCCTGTATTTTCTGTTGGGCGCTGAGCATTTGACATCGATAACATTCGGCAATTCGGATTCGAAAGACCAAGAACAGAAAACACACGAACATGAAACGGACAAAGGCGCCTCCGTTTGATCGAAGTGCGAACTGCGCTCTGCGGGAGCGATGATGCGGCGAGGAATTGGCTCACCGCCGCCGCCAGACTGCGCGTTCAGGGATGCCGAGACGCAGCATGGCCGGGCGGATTGCCTGAATGTAGCGCACCGCATCCTGGGGATAACCGGCGGTTGGTTCAAGTCCGGGAACCTGCGCTTGCCAAAAGCGGTTGAACTCGGCCATCAATAACTCGCGCACATACTTGCTGATCATCGACGCCAACGCAACCGTGAAATGCTCGACGTCGGCTTTCGGCATGAACGTGATTCGTATCTGGCGATCCAGCCCGTCGACGCGATAGACGCTGCGCTGCCGGCTCTCCTCCTCGACGTACACCAGTCCATTGGCGAAGACGTGTTGCAAGAGGGCGTAATATGCATTGCGTCCGCCGTGCTTGTCGACGGTGAATCGCATCGGATCGGCTCGCGTGTTCTCCAGGCATTGCTGCATTAGGCGGGTGATGGCGACGCTTAGCACGGCCGCCTTGCTGTCCCAGCGGTCAATGAGATCGTTGAACCCCGGGGCCGGGACGATCACGCTCCGGCAGAAGCCCCACGTCACCGCTTCATCCTTGCTCGCTTGCCTCAGTGCGGCAATGTCGGCGACAAGATTCTCGCCAGGGGTATCCATCGGCAGTGCACTGGCGCCGGTGAACCAAGCTTCGTTCGCGAGCATGGGCATGTCGTCGGTCGCCAGGTGATCGAGCAAGGTTGCCAGCGTGGTGGGTTGATCGAAGCAATGGCTACACACCGTCAGGGCCGTGCGTTCGAGATCGGCCCAGCCGTTGTTTGGTGAGTAGACCAGCTTCGAGTCGGCGACGATCAAGCGGTCGTCGGCCGTATCGTCGAATCGGCGAAAGCACGACTTGAGCCGATTCCAGAGGCAGCCATCGTCGGGCGTGTTGCAGGCGACGAGGGTCATGACGAACGGGCCGAGATTGGGGCCGTAGCCGGCTTCATCGATGCCGATATGCCAGGGCATGTGCGTGTCTCCGTACAATAGCTATCAGCCGTCAGCGATCAGCTTTCAGCCAGAGGCGCCCGCTCAGAGGACTGGGCGTGCTGCCACGGTCATTCACCCCGGCAGTGGCGAGTGCGAGTGGAGAGTGGAGAGAATAAGATTGGACTTCTTCTCTCGCCACTCTCCACTCGTCACTCGCCACTACACTGACTGGCTGAAAGCTGATGGCTATTCTTACGGAGGCGATTGCCGTGCTCAAAGACAACATCTTTCAAAAAATCATCGACAAGGAAATACCGGCCAAAATCGCGTATGAGGACGATCTGTGCCTGGCGTTTCACGACATCAACCCGCAAGCGCCGGTGCACGTGTTGATCATTCCGCGCAAGGTGATTGCGACGCACGCCGAACTGACCGATGCCGACCGCGATTTGCTCGGGCATCTGCATCTGGTGGCGGTGAAGCTGGCGAAGCAGCTCGGGCTAGATGACGGGTATCGTATCGTGGTCAATTGCCTGGATCGCGGGGGGCAGACGGTGCCGCACTTGCACATGCACCTAATGGGAGGCCGGGCGTTTCATTGGCCGCCGGGGTGATTGGTAGTGAGTGGTGAGTAGTGCATGACCACCACTCACCACTTGGATCGATGCTGGCCTTGCGTGACGTGGGCCGCCTTGCTAATACTGGCGCGAATTCTAGTCCGGCACGGAGGTCGGCTTTGGTTTCGTGGACGATACTCGGGGAACATGGGTTAGCGCTCGCGCTGATCTGGGGGTGCGTATCGCTACCCGGCCTCGCTCTCTTGGCCATCTTGCGCCTCAACGTCAGCTGGGCCACGGTGCCGCTCCTGGGCATCGTTTACTGGACGGTTTCGCTCTATCTTCTCCCGTTTGCCAACGGCCTCGATGTCGCCATCGCACTTTCTATAGTACTCGTCTTGGCTGGCACTTGGATCGAAGGTCTGCCAAGCAGGCACGAATCCTCATGGACAACGCTAACGTTGCTGCTCGGTAGTCTTCCGTATGCCTCCACGCTTCTGTTTCATTACGTTCCGTTCGGCATGGATGGCTCGATGCACACGACGGCGGCAACGCTGATCGCCCGCGCCGGCGGCTTACCGACGACGCACGCCCCATTCGCCGACGATGTGCCGTTCCCTCCGATGAACCTGGGACTACCGACAGTGGCAGCTGTGGCCATTCGACTCGGCGCCGACCCGGCGTCGGCCATGCTCGCGTGCCACCATTTGACCTTTACCTCATTGATCTTGGCGAGCTACGTTTTGCTGACTTGCTGGACTGATCGGGCGACATCGGCACTGCTGTCGGTCGCCACGGTTTGGATGGCACGCGCCAGTCAAGCGAGCCTGGAATGGGGCGGATTCCCGACTGTGTTGAGCATTGCCGTCGGTCTTCTCGCGGGGCGATTGCTGTTCAAGCATGCCGACGGGGCGAATTGGCGGCTGTCGCTGGCGACCGGGGCAGCTGTAATGTCTATTCCGCTGGTCCACGGCATCGGCGGTGGCACGTGGCTTTACTGTGTTGCACCATGGATCACGGCAGCAACGATGATGCGATCGCGTGCCAAGGCGGCCACGGTGCGCGGATTATTCCTCACGGTGGTCGTTGCCGCCGTCATTCTCATGATGTATCGTAGCGCCGGCCTCATGGACGTAACATCGCACGACTTGAATTGGACGCACGACTGGCAACGGCGTGCAGCGCCGCTGAGCGACCCGATCGTGCTCGGCGCATTTGAATATGTTCGCAAAGACGCTGGGAGCATGCTTGTAGTCGCAGGCTGGATCGCTTGCGGAATGCTTGCAGTTCAGCGGCAGTGGTTGTCGGCCATGCTGGTGTCAGGCGCCTGGCTGACGCTCGCGATCGTCGTAGCCAACTCTCAGTGGTGGGTGCTGCCGGCGTCATTCCTTCTTTATCCGGAGCGAACCATTTATTGGGTCGGACCGCTCAGTGCCGTCGGCTTGGCGCTTGCCTGGCGCGCCGTGCCGACTTTTGTGAACCCGCCGAAAGTTGTAGGCATCTCCCTGGCGATCGGCATGTTGATCTTGGCGGGCTATTGCCACAACCAGTATTATCAGAGGATCGTGCGAAGTGATTTCATCAACGAAGACCGCTGGGAAGCGCTCGCCTGGGCCAAGCAAAACCTGCGACCCGGACGCGACTTCGTGCACGCTCCGTACGGCTCGACCGGCGCGTTTCTTCCCGGTCTGGCCCACGTTGGCTGTACGGGAGCGCATCACCACCACTTCGTCGCTCGGGCCGTCGAGGCGTCAATGTCGCGCCGAAAAGCTACCCATATGCTCGTCGATCGATCGCACGCCCCGGACCAGGACATTCCGCGTGGCAGAATAGTATTCAGCAAAGGGAGTATCCTGATCGTCGCCGTCGCTTCGCCCTGAGCGACAGCGACTATCAAAACCGTTTTCGGAAGGACCCTACGAATGACCGCTATCCTCAAACTGAATCCCAAGCTCGACGATCAAACCGTCGAGAATCTCGTGCAGCAGATGGCAGCGTTTCCGGAGAAGCGCGAAATGCTGCTGCGCCAGCTTTTGGGCGAACAAGCGTGCAGGCAGCTCGGCATCTATCCGATCCCGGAGAACTTCAAGCTCTCTGTGGTGATCCCCGTCTACAACGAAAAGCAATGGGTGCGCGAACTCGTCTCGCGCGTTCAGGCCGTGCCGATCCCAAAAGAAATCATCCTCGTCGACGATTGTTCGACGGATGGCACGCGTGACATACTCAAGGAACTCGAAGCTGAAGGCTGCCGCGTGATCTACCAGGAGAAGAACCAGGGCAAAGGCGCTGCGCTGCGCACCGGCTTCCAGCATGCCACCGGCGACGTAATCATCGTGCAGGATGCCGACCTCGAGTACGATCCGGCCGAATATCCCAAGCTTGTTCAGCCGATCCTTGAAGGCAAGGCCGACGTCGTCTATGGCTCCCGCTTTATCGGCGACACCCATCGCGTTTTGTACTACTGGCACTCAGTTGCCAACTGGATTCTGACGACGGCGTCGAACATCTTCACGAACCTCAACCTGACCGACATGGAGACATGCTACAAGGTCTTTCGGCGCGAGGTGCTCGACGGCATCACGCTCAAGTCCGATCGCTTCGGCTTCGAGCCGGAGTTCACCGCCAAGATCGCCAGGAAGAAACTGCGTATCTACGAGATTCCGATCAGTTACTCGGGCCGAACCTATGAAGAAGGCAAGAAGATCGGCCTGAAGGACGCATTCCAGGCAATGTACTGCATCATCCGCTTCTGGCTGGCGGATTAGCGTGTGGTAACGAAGAGCCGCGCACGAAGTAAGCGGCGAGAGCGTTCGCAGCTTACTTCATGCGAGGCTCTTTCGCTGTGACGCATGTTCGCTATGATGGGAATGTCGCCGTGACCATCCTGGGCGAAAAAAGGGCGTGGCGAAACGGCTGGAAACAACATGACGAGTCTGCGTATCTTGCTGGCGACCGTTTGCCTGGCGTTCAGCCTGAATGGACCGGCGACCGGACAGCCGCAGCAACCACCACCCGCCGCGGAAGCAGCCAAGCCGGCCGACACGTTGCGAAAACCGGACGGCTCGACGATTGCCGTCAGTTACACGATCGCGCTGGTTGTGACGATCGTGATCATGCTTCTCATATGCGTGCCGGCACGGCGCGAATGAACACACGAATCGCGATATCGTGTGCGATCGGTTCTGCAACGATTCGCCGCATTGACTAACATGCATACGATCAACGATCTCATCACGGTGCTGCAATCCATCGCACCGCTCTCATTGGCGGCCGCGTGGGACAACGTTGGTCTGTTGCTCGGCGACCCGCTCGGTCCGGTGAAGCGCGTCATGACCTGCCTGACGGTGACTCCCGAATCGGTCGCCGAGGCGGTCGAGGCACAGGTTCAGCTCATCGTCAGCCATCATCCTGTGCTGTTTCGTTCCACCAAGAAGCTGACCACGGCGACGCCGGAAGGACGCTTGCTGCTCAACTTGGTGCAGGCCGGCATCGCCGTCTACAGCGCGCACACTTCCTTCGACAACTGCGCCGGCGGCATCAACGACATTCTGGCTCAGAAGCTCGAGCTAAGTAGCATCAGCCCGCTGCGCCAGCTCGATGGGGAGCGTTCCTGCAAGATCGTCGTCTTCGTGCCGGACAAGGATCTCGCGAAGGTCAGCGATGCCATGTTCATGGCCGGGGCAGGGCATATCGGTCAGTATCGCGAATGCAGTTTTCGCCTTTCGGGGCTCGGCACATTCTACGGCGGCGAAGGGAGCAACCCGACCATCGGCGAAAAAGGCCGGCGTGAAGAAGTCGCCGAGTGTCGGCTCGAAGTGCTCTGTCCCGACGCCCTCGTCGATCGCGTCGTGTCGGCCATGCGCTCGGCTCATTCGTATGAGGAGCCGGCGTACGACGTGTATCCCCTACGCCCCGAGCGAGCGAAAGTTGGCGAGGGGCGCATCGGCAGCCTGTCGGCGCCATTGCCGTTGGGCCAGTTCGCCGAGCGCGTCAAACAAATCCTGAAGGCGTCGACGGTGCAAATCGTTGGCTCGGAGGGCAAGGCAGTGCAACGTGTGGCCATCGCGTGCGGCGCGGCCGGGGAGTTTCTCACGGATGCCAAGGCACAGCAGGCTGATGTGTTCTTAACAGGGGAAGCACGCTTTCACGATTGCCTCGCTGCTCACGCCCAGCAAATCGCCATGGTTCTCGCCGGCCATTACGCCAGCGAACGCGTCGGTTTGGAGGTGCTGGCCGAACGTCTTCAGACCCAGTTTCCCGATCTGCAAATCTGGGCGAGCCGACGCGAGAGCGATCCGCTCGCGACGTTGTAAGAAGCTCAGGCCGCCTGGCGCTGAACGAGTTGGCGCTGCCAGGCGACTTGTTGCGCCAGGCCCTCGTCGAGCGATGTTTTGGGCTGCCAGCCGAGGTGACGCTGCAATTTCGACGTGTCGGCAACGGTGGAGCGTTGATCGCCGGGACGGCTCGGCTCACGTCGGACGACGGCGCGTCGGTCGATGATTCTTTCAAGTTTATGCAGTATGTCCCAAACGGAAGCTGTCTCGCCGCCGCCGAGGTTGTAGGTTTCGCCGAGGGGCGCCTGCAGGGCGAGCACGGTGGCGTCGATGCAATCGTCAATATAGGTGTTTCCTCGCATCTGCTGTCCGTCGCCGAAAACGCTGATCGGTTGCCCGTCGAGCAAGGCGCCGATGAAGCGATAGTAGCCCATGTCGGGCCGTTGCCGAGGTCCGTAGACCGAGAAGTAGCGTAGTACGACGACCGGAACGCTGAACTCGTCATACGATCGGCACAGATTCTCCGCGGCCAACTTCGTTACGCCGTAGGGCGAAATCGGGCGCGTCGGCATCGTCTCGTCGCCGGTGCTGTAGCGGCCATAGACCGAAGACGTCGACGCATAGATCAGCCGTCGCACGCTCGGCGTTTTTTTTACAGCTTCGAGGAGCCTTTGTGTGGCCGTGAGATTGCAGCTCTGGTATAGATCGAAATCGGTCCAGCTCTTGACCAGCCCCGCCATCGCCGCCAGATGAAACACCACGTCGACGCCGTCCAGCGCGGCGTCGAGCGTGTCGGCGCGGAGATCGAGCGTGTGATGCGTGTAAGTTCTGTCGGCGCGCAACCCCGCGAGATTGGCTTCCTTGATAGCGCGCGGGTAATAAGGAATAAACGCATCGATGCCGACAACGGAGTGCCCGTCGCGCACCAGACGTTCGCAAAGGTGCGAGCCGATGAATCCTGCCGATCCCGTAACCAGGCATTTCATCCGTGAAGTCTCCGATCGTTTACCGCTTGCGGCTCAGCGCTCGACATTACACCGCTCGGCCCGCCGACGTCTCGCCGAGCGCAACGATGGTATCTTTCATTTTTGCCTCGATCCCGTCGAGCCGGTGATGCAATCCAGAGATTGCGTGATCGAGCATGGCACAACATTCAGCCAGTTGCTGAATCATCAAGACGACATGCTGGTTGACTTGCGACTGTTGTCGCGCCAACACGTCGACATAGGCGTTCTTAAAGTTGTTAAGCAGAGTTCGTTTGATCCAGCGCTTGGCGGGGGCGAAAAAGCCTTCCGAGACATCGACATAATCATCGGGCAGGTTCTGCAAATCATGTACTTTGGGCAGCGTTTCTTGCACCGTGTCGAGGAACGCCGAGGCGCACGATGCCGGAAGACTATCCTGCGTGCCGCCGACGGTCAGTGTGACAATCCCAGAATTCGGAGGCATTCGCTTTGCCCGACCGAGTGATTCAAGCCTCAACTGGATTCGGTAGTGGCCCGGCACATCGGGAATCGCGATCGGCAAAGCGGCGACTTGCCTCTGACCTGGAACCAGAAACGCCGGCAACGGGAGTTCGCCATCCCAAAAAGCCACCCCATCGTTCGTCTCGATGGCACAGCGCACGATCGTTCGTCCGGGACCGTCCGGCGCCGCGGTGTGCGTGCCGCCGTTCGAAAATCGAACCGGGAGCAGCATCGTTCCGCCGTCGGGTACGGCGTTGCAGTTATCCCGTAACGGCTCGACGATTAGTTGTTCGCGGTAGACGCGCGCCGGCTGCGTCAGAATCTGCTCAATGAATTCGGCGAATCGCCGCTGCCAGTTCGGCCGAGACAACGCCTCGGCCCGCAGCAAACCGTGCCTTCGCATTTGCTCGTGAATTGGCAAGCGCACCTGGTCGATCGCGTCAACCAGACGATTGACATAGTCGTCAGCGGAACCATAGCCCGCGTGCACATACGCTCGCCCTGACGCCCCCCGTTGACGCCAGGCATCACGGTTCTGGCACAGGTCATCCAAGGCGGCGGCGAACGCCTCGTAGTCCGCGACGGCAACGCCTCCGCCTGATCGCTCGACCTGGCCCACCAGGACGGCACAGTCGCAGTGCACGATAACCGGCGTCCCTTCGGCCCAGGCCTCCAGCGTGACCAGCGACAGCGATTCTTGGTGCGACAACTGGACTAGCGCCTCGGCTCCCGCGAGCACGGCACGCTTCTGCGCGTCATCGACACGCCCGAGATCGCGCAGCCAACTTGCGCTCGGCAACGGCACTTCGCCGCGCCCCATCAACACCACATCGATTCGGTCAGGTTTCTCAGCCTGATAGCGTTCCATCCACTCCAGCAAGAGCGGCAAGTTCTTTTGCGCGGAGTAACGTCCGCAATACACGACATACGGGTTTGCTGGGCACGGGTTAACGATCTCGCGTGGCAGCACATCTAGCACCGTGCCGACCGTTGTTGCGTTGGGATGATTGACGCCGAGCTGCGTCTGAGCGAAGCTTTGTTCTTCGGGGCTGTGATAAAGGACGCCGCCCGCGTAACTGTAGAGTGTCGGCCAAACTGCCAAGCGTCCGATCGCCTCATCGTGAAAACAGGGCACGACCAGCGCCTTCGCGCCGAACTCGCGGACTATGTCGGCAGTCAGGCCGAAGAGGTATGGCCCGGCGATGATGGAGTCAAACTCGCCTCGTCGCTGCCGCAACGTGTTAATGAGCGCTGTCGAATGAATGCTGTGCTCAAGATAACGCCGTTCGACATCCGGCGAGACTCGGCCGTCGGCATCGATGATCTGGCGGACGATGGCGCCATGTGATGCGGAATCGTGCGCGTCGATCGGAAAGCGGTGCACCGTCAAGCCATCGAGCCTTACGCTCCCGGTGGGCACGTCGTTTTGCCAGTTGCTCTCGGACGTTGTGCATGTTGTGAAAACCTCGACATGATGCCCAGCCTGTTGCAACCGCGTCGCCATTGTGCGCACCGACGTTTCCGCTCCGCCGACGATGTCGCTGCCGAAGCGAAAGCTAACGATTGCGATACGCCGTGGATTCTGCTGAACCGTCGGCGCAAATTGCGAGGAAAGTACGCGGCGAAGTTGACAGACCAGGTCGTCGAAATCGTCCGCCGTGAAAGTCAGCCCCGCGTCGCCGATCGTCTCGGGCAGGGCCGTGCTGCGGGCGGCCACCACGGGCAAGCCGCTCGCCATCGCTTCGATCACGGGCACGCAAAAGCCTTCATGCAAGGACGGCACGACGAGTACATTCGCGCTGCGATACGCTCTTGGCAATTCGTCGGCGCTGAGCTGACCGACGAAGTGAACGCGATCGGCCACGCCCAGCTGACGGGCCAAGGTACGACAGCGTTCCGCCTCGTGCGCGTAGACATCGGCCAAATCGCCGACAATGACCGCGTGTGTGTTCGTGTCGTCGAGACGCGCGAGGGCCTCGATCAAGACGGAGACGCGTTTGTTGCCAGCCAATCGACCGACGAAAAGGAGAATTCGGCCCTCGATGCCGAGTCGTTGGTGCAAGAATGGATCATGCGGGCCCGGATGAAATCGTCGGGTGTCGACGACGAGCGGCAACGTCGTGGTCGAAACGTTGGGAAAGCCGGTCGCGTCGAGCAGTTCCGTTCGATTGGCGAAGCTCGTGGTCAGGGCGTGATCGGCACACCACACGAAGGCGCGATCACGGGCGCTCTGGATCAGCGATTCCTTGTGCGGCGTATGCCAGAGCTTCGCCGGCGTGACACCGAGGTAGTCAAAAACAATGCGGGGCCCCGTGCCGGCCAGCCGCGGAAGATATTGCAAGAGTTCGTAGGTCTGAGCATAGACCGCGACGATCAGATCGGCCTGGCGCAACTCGTCCCAGATCGGACCGTCGCTCTCGACTTTCGAAACTTGATGGCACACGCCATTTAGCTCGGCATGCAGGTTCGTGGCGTCATTCACCAAGAGCCGTACCCGAGCGCCCCGGTCCTGGAAGAAACGCACCTTCTCGGCGACTTGATTGCCGACGGCATTGTGCCTCGGCGCATTGGCCGACATGAGAACGACACGCATGCGGTTCCTCCATGAACCCCGACGATCTGCCGCCGGCGGCTTCGCGCACAAGCGGCTACTTGATCGTGCATAGTATCAAACTGGCGAAACACCGGGCAATGCGAGATTTACAACTCGACGATCGTCCACGCGGCTTCCGCGAAGGTGGTCTCTTCCAACCACCAGGCACGGACCGTCGGTGTCGGGCCGTGCAATCCGATGATGACCTGCATCAGGCCCGGAATGTACTGCCGGGCCAGGTCGGTTCGGCTCGGAATCGGCTCGCTGGTAGGGTGGGAATGGTAGACCGCAAGGATTTCGTGACCCGCTTCCCGCATCGCTTTGCTCGCCTCAAACATGCTGCGCGGTTCGGAATGGTACACGGTCGCGCTCTCCAGTTCGTTCACCAACGGATGAATGGCGAACACGCGCCAGGCATCTTGGTCGCGCACTCCGGCCAATAAGCCGCAGCATTCGTTGGGCAATTCCGCCTGTGCATGGCGTATCATGGCCTCGAAAAATGGGAGAGGCAGGAGAAGATGTTCTGATCTTGACAACGGTAGGGTCTCCATCCGACAATAAAAAATTCCCCGATTGGGATGTCTTGTGCAGTTTCCCACGGGCCGACAGTATTGATTGTACTCGGTGTACTGAGAGGCTATCCGGCAAGCTACGTGGGGCACGGTTTTAACGTGCCAGAACCCGGAAAACACGGTACGTGGCACGTTGAAAAGGTGCCCCACGGGCCTTCCCGGATAGACTCTGTTGATTCCTGCAGCGAACTGGATCGTAGACCACATGCTCCGCGTGAGGCATTGCTCACGCGGAGCGTGAGGCCTACGATCCGAACGACGAGAGGCGCCAGTGGATAACGAAGTCATGGACCTGGAGCAGTTGGCGGCGTACTTGCATCGCGATGTTCGCGAGGTGAGCAAGCTGGCCAACCGTGGCTATTTGCCCGGCAAGAAAGTCGGCGGCGAATGGCGCTTCACCTCCTCCGAGATCAATCATTGGATCGAAACCCAGATGCACGCCTATACCGAGGAGGAGCTGACCGCGCTCGAGCGCCGAGGGACGGCGACGTGTCTGGCGACGGAACCGCTTGTTTGCTCCATGCTCTCCGAAGGCACGACAGCGATCCCGCTACGTGCGTCGACAAAAGCGTCGGTGCTGCGCGAGCTCGTCAAGCTGGCGGAGCAGTCATGGCAAGTCTACGACGCCGACGCTTTGCTCGTCGCGGTCAAGCATCGCGAAGAGCTGGGCACGACGGCGTTGGAGTCCGGCGTGGCCATCCCGCACCCGCATCGACCGCTTTCCGAAAAAGCACAGGCCGATTCGATCATCGTGTTCGCTCGTACGGCCGGCGGCATTCCCTTCGGGGCGCCGGATGGCGGACTGACGGATTTGTTCTTTCTCGTCAGTTGCCGCGATTCGCGCACGCACTTGCGCGTCCTGGCGCGCCTGTCGCGCATGATGCTGAGGATCGGATTCCTGGATGAACTTCGCTCCACGGAAACGCCCGCCGACGCGCTGGCGCTGTTCGAACGGACCGAGCGTGATTTGTTGGAATAGCCAAGTTTTTTGTCGACACCTTGTCCGATTCGTAAAGTCACTCCATGTCGGACGCAGCGAGTTTCGTTGATCGCCTTGAGCATTTTGTCGGCACGGGCGGCGTCCTGCACGTGGCCGCCGACGGGCGGATGTTGCCGGCGTCGGCAGGCGACACCACGTTGCCCAAGGCACTGCTGCCGGGATCATTCAACCCGGTGCACCGCGGACACTGGGAGCTTGCCAAGGTCGCGGCGGAGATTCTGCGAACGCCGGTGGCATTCGAATTGAGTGTCGTCAATGTCGACAAGCCGGCCCTCTGCGTTGCCGATGTGCGGCGCAGACTAGCTCCGTTCAAGGGACAAGCATCCGTTTGGCTCACCCATGCCGCCAGGTTTGTCGACAAAGCGGACCAGTTTCCAGGCGCAACGTTCATCGTCGGCGCCGATACGGCTTTGCGAATCGTGCAGCCGCGCTACTACGATGACGACGCATCTCACATGATCGCAGCACTGACGCTCCTGCGCGATCGTGGCTGCCGCATCCTCATCGCTTGCCGAACGGACGCACAAGGAAAGTGCTGGAAAGCAAGCGAATTGCCCATCCCGTTCGGCTTCCGCGACATCTTCATGGAGATTCCCGAGTCGCGCTATCGCTGGGATATTTCGTCAACCCAGATGCGAAGCCAGGGCTAAGTGCTGAGGACTGAGTAATGAATTCTTAGTGCCGAGTCCTGAACTGCTATCCGGAAACGGGAGGGGGAGGCTCCTCCCGAGCCGTGAAGCATCAGTACTCCTCAGGGTTCACGACTCGGCTGGGGCCTCGCCCGCCCGGAAATTGCCCTTTCCGGACGGCCTCTAATCACACGCGGCGCTATGGACGTACCAATCACCGATGAGGAATTGTCATGTCCGAACCGAAGGAGGGGTCCAGCAAGGCAGATGCGATGGCGCATCAGCTCAAGGACTCGCTGATGGATGATCGGCCGCACTCCTGGAAGCTGATTGTGGGGTCGCTTGCCGGTTGCGTGTTGTTGCTGGCCATTCTGGCGTGGTGGCTCTATCCGAAGCCGAAGCCGGGCCCGTTGCAGATCGTCGGGCTAGATTCGATTTGCACAACAGACGATATGCCGATCGTGCGAGCCCAGTTGTTGGCGTCGCCGGAAGACAAAGCAGCACGGTCACTGGCGGGGCAGACGGTGATCTTCCACGAACCGCCACGGATCGGACCGGCTGGCGGCGACAAGCCTCGTGAGGCATCAGCAATAAGCGACGAACGCGGCCTGGCGTCCGCGGAGTGGGCCGGCAAAGAGTCCATGGAGCTCTTGGCCATCTACGTCGACCCGGCACAGAACAAAGGTAGCCCGCGCGAACGGTGTCGAGTCTTCGTTTGGCCCAAGGACTCGCCGCTGCTGGTGGTTGACGCTGACGAAACGCTCGTGGGCGACAAGCTCGACGCAAAAGCGGAGGCGGCGCTGATTCAGGCCGAAGCAGACGGCTGGCGCATCGTCTATCTCTGTGCCGCTGGCGCTGACGTTTCTGATCTTCGAAAGGCACGCGGCTGGATCGAGAAACAAGCCAAGCTGCCCAGAGGTCCGATTCTCGGCCGAGCACGCTACGGCACGGACGACACGGCGGAGTCGGTACGCGTCGCTCAGGTCGCGACGCTACGTGACCGCTTCAAGGGATCGTTGGTCGTGGTCGTGAGAAACGCGGCTACGGCACTGGCGATGAAGGGCGCCGGAGTGCGAACGATCTCCATCAGCAACGGCGATCCTCCCGCCGGCATCCTGCACGCGCCTACATGGGCCGAAGTGCTTTCGAAAGCGAAGTAGCACCCTCGCTCACCGGCGCTCACAACCAGCCGAACCGCAACGGCAAAGCCGAGAGTGCAAACAGTAACTTCTTCCACATCGGAACGCGCACACGGGAGCTGAACACGTCGTAGTCGCGGTTCTCGATTTCGCTGAGCAAACCGCGATAGGTGCGGGCCATCATGAGGAAGACCGCTCGGCCGGCCTCGGAGAGGCGCGGCAGCAAGCGCCAGCCGCCGTCATAATAGGCGCGGGCGCGCTCCACCTGATACTGCATCAACGTGCGAAATGCCGTGTCGCGCTCGCCGCGCCGCAGCTGGTCAACGCGATAGCCGAACCGGTCCAGATCTTCTTGGGGCAAATAGACGCGGTCGCGAGCGGCATCTTCGCCGAGATCGCGCAGGATGTTCGTCAACTGAAATGCAATGCCGGCGTACTCCGCATAACGAATCGCGTCGCCGCCATGGAAGCCCCAGATGTGAATACACGACAAGCCGACCACGGAGGCAACATGATAGCAATAGCGTCGCAGCTCGGCGAAGGTGCGATAGGCGGCCGGTTCCAGGTCCATCTCGACGCCGTCGATCAGTCCTTCGAGATACTTGCTCGGGATGCGATAGTGCGCCACCGTATCCTGCACCGCTGCATGAACGGGATGGCGATAACGACCAAGGAGGGCGTCACGCAGGCCGCCGCGCCACTCGGCTAGCTGCTGCCGTTTCGTCGGAATCGGAGCCGGTTCGTCGCTCAGATCATCGGCGATCCGCATGAAGGTGTAGAGGGCACACATCGCTTGCCGTTGCTGGGCCGGCAAAAGCAAGAAAGCGGGGTAAAAGTTCCCCGCTTCCCGCCTCGCGGTCTCTTCACAATACCGATATGACCTCGCCAACGCGGCGTTCATGATGTCTGCGTCTTAATCTCACGTGAGAGGGCGTTGTCAAGCCACGGGCGTCCGTTGCCCGTTCGGCTCGAGGCGCTTATCCGTCAGGTCTTTTTCATCTTCGCGCCGGTGATGAGCTTGATGGTGGCCAGCACGGTTTGGCCGTCTTTGGATTTCTTGGCGTCGAACTTCTTGGCCAACTCGCGCAGGTCGGGAAGAGCTTCTTTTGCTTCCGCGCCGTATTGGCCCAGAGCGACGACCGTCGCCATCTTGACCTCCATGACGTCGTCATTCTTGAGGCGATCGATCAGGATCGGGACCGTGTCCTTTGCCTTGGAGTGGATATTTCCGAGCGCACGGGCGGCGGCGACGCGGACTTTGGAGTCTTTGTCTTTTTGCAGGGCTTTCTTGAGCGGCTCGACGGCTTCTTCGACATCGTCGGCATTAATCCCGCCGCGCTTGCCGAGCATCTCGGCGGCTTTGGCGCGGTCGGCGGCGCTGATGGAAGTCTGAAGCTGCTTCAGATATTTCGGAACGTCTTCCTTCTTGGGAATGCCGACGCCGCCACCGCCCATCACAAAGTCGACGCTGCACAACAGTACTGTCAAGCCGAGAAATTGCACAAATTTCATGAAGTCTGCTCCCTGAAGCCCATGCCCTCAATGCGGGCTGGTGTCGAGAATCCGAACGTTCGACACTGGTCGAGCTGCGAAAGTTCCTTGAAATACTCTACCACAGGACAGCGTCGATACTAGGGGGAAAAAGCGAAAATCGGAGGCAATCATGCGTTTCGGATACGTTCTGTTCATTGGCTCTCTCATGACGGCCGGCGTTGGCGAGGGCGCTGACAAGAAATTCCAGCATACGCCCGACGAACTCAAGATTTGGGAATTGACCAATCTAGAACGCAAGGG
This sequence comes from Planctomycetota bacterium, assembly GCA_016872605.1. GTDB lineage: Bacteria > Planctomycetota > Planctomycetia > Gemmatales > Gemmataceae > SIAQ01. The sequence continues at coordinate 20,657 of VGZI01000038.1, read as the reverse complement.
CAAGGACAAAATGCCGCTTAAGCTGAACCCGGCGCTCAGCAAGCTCGCTCGAGCCCACTCGGAAAATATGGCCAAGCAGCAGAAGCAGGATCACACCCTCGACGGCAAAACGCCGTTCGATCGGCTTCGCGAGGCAGGTTACAAGTATTTCAAGGCCGGCGAAAACATCGGCTCGGCCGACGGCGGCACCATCGACATGGTCATGAAGGCGTGGATGGATTCCAAAGGCCACGCCGAGAACATCCTTAACCCCGATTACGCCGAGATCGGCGTCGGCATCGCCCGCGACAAGGACGGCGTCACCTATTACACGCAACTCTTCGCGAAGCCGCGCAAGTGATTTTCATTCAGACGGAGTTGCTCACCGCTGAGGACACGGAGACCGCGGCGCGGCCCAGCCGCAACCAAACTAAGTCGTCGAGTAGAGAGAGGGCGCACCGCAGGATCATCGTAACGAAGTTCACCCATACCGCTATCAATCAATTTCTTCCTGTGACAACAAGATTATTTGAAACCGCCGATCACACTAATGGCACGGATAAAGAGAAAAAAGACGATTTGGACAGCGCCACTCTTGAAGCCCTACTACCCCTGCGTGCGGCGAACGACCGTTGCTCACAATGGTTTCCGCTTTCGTTGCATTTCGCGAGGGGGTGTGTGGGTGTGTGCGTGCAACGAATGCGCGTACGTGCTGTTTACTAAAAGAGTTACGTACAAAAAATGCGTTGCAGGGTGTTGGCCAGGTTGAGAAAGAGGTGCTGTCCAAGTATGGGAGTGCGGAAAGTACGAGAGAGTTGGACTGTTCAGCATCTCCACGTTCTCGCTTGGTCACGGCCGTTCTCGTATCGCCTATCCGTGCGATCAGATGATCCGTGGTTGGTTCTTGGTGATTGCGGCTCAACCGCGCTAGGTTTCCCTCTCTCTACTCGACGTTTCGCATTTTTGTGCATGTCATGACGACCACCGTAACGCTCCGAGAAGCCAGGCATTGCGCCGTATCAGCATGAAAAAGTTTGCTGAGAATACACAATCTCACAAGATTGCTTCGGAAAGACATACAAGAAGGAGTGTGGAAAAATCGGCGCCATCAGTCTGGACTGATGATCCTTCACCAAACACAGTAGCTTCTCTCCGTCACAGGGTGCACGACATGGTCTGCGTGGCCTGCTTCGGGAGGGCGAGGCTCCTGCCGAGCCGGAAGCGCCAGGATACTCGTCCGAAATCGAGTATTTCGCGGGCTCGCGGCTCGGCAGGAGCCTCGCCCTCCCGCGCCGTTTGCAAACGATGTCGTGCACCCTCCGTCACATTCTTGAAGCCTCGTTCCGCAAGCTCTCTGCGTTCGCGCGGCGCCGCACGAACGCTGAACGAAAAAACGCTGAACGAAAAATCGGGACGCGTTACTGCAATAGCTTCCACACGTCTAGAAGATCGTAGCGCCACGCCGAGACCAGCAAGACCACCAGTCCGGCATAGAGTCCCCATTGCATCCAGCGCAGGCTGCGGTGAAAGCGGGTCGCCTCTCGCGGATCATCGCGCATTTCGCGCAGGAATTCGATGCGCTGATCGATCGACGGATGCAGCCAGGACCACTTGTCGCGCGCGATGCCGTTGATGTCGGCCACTTTTTCCAGGGCGTGAATGAATACGTCCGTTGATACCGTCTGAGCGCCGAAGAGATCCGCCTGGCGCTCGCAGCGGCGCGAGAGGTAGCCGAAGCAGACGAACATGTACGGCACCAGCAACGCCAACTTGCCGAAGCTGTTCAGCGTGCCGGCGAGATCGTCGAAGTCGTCGTCGCCGACAAATGGAATGCTCGTCAAGAATGCTCTGACGCCCTCGAAGGAAATCCGCCGACTCAACTCGTCCCAGAGTAGGCTGAACAGTACGATGCTTGTCATGAAAAACGCCAGGTAGAAGGTCAAATGATGGTGTTCGATGTGGCCGACCTCATGTCCAAAAACGGCCTCTATTTCATCGGGACTCAGGTCCTGAATGATGCGATCGGTGAGGATAATGTAACGGACCCACGGTATGAACCCGGTGACCATGGCGTTGGCGACGAGGTTGTTGGTGTCCCACACCAGGATGTCGCTGTAGCCGAACCCCAACCGGCGTGCCGCCCCTTCAAGTCGGTCGCGCAATTCGCCGGGAGGCAGCGGCGTCAGACCGAGGAAGAGCCGCAACAGCCACGGCATGCCGATGAACGCCGCCGCCAGGAAGGCGATGACGGCCAAGATCGGCCAATGACTTTGGCGATCGTCGACGCCAACGAACACATACATGATTTGCAATGCCGTCATGACGAACATCGGCGGTAGCACGATGAAGTACTGATGGCGTATCTGCATTACGACATAGGTCCAGCGCCCAAGGTACGTGTCGCTCCCGTGCGTCTCCTCGTAAACTTCGCGTTCGACGAGGTGCCAGCGCTCCCATGACGCGATCACGGCGAGGAAGAACGGCATCAACACGCCGAGCTGAAGCCCGGGCAGGTTGTCCTCGGTTTGCCACCTCGGCGGAAGGTAGGTGCGGAGAAAGTCATGGAGGACTTTGCCCCAGCCGAGGAGATACACCATGGCGAGGTAGCCGACGATCATCGCGATAAAGTGGTTGCGGCGCCAGAGCGTGTACGATTGCGCGAGAGCCGATCGATTCTCCGGCTGCCGGCATAGCTGCCAGGCGATGGTCCGGGCAATGAGCGATGCGCTGAGCCACGACGTGATGAGAAAGGCAAGGACAAGCAAGGCACAGCCTTCATTGGTCAGCCAACCAGGCGGCCCAGGCCATTGCGTGTGTTGCAACGAGACGAGGGCGAACAACAACAGGAAAACAAACGGCATGATTCCTATTCTACGCGCGCGCCGTCCTCGAAACCCGCTGGTGAGCGCAACGAACCTGCGGGATGGCTCTGCGGGTCTTGTTTTCCGTCCGCACGATTCTTACGTTGAACGCAACGAAGCGCAGACAGTGAGGTGGGCATGACTTCCGTCGTGATGATAGCTGGGGACGGCATTGGTCCAGAGGTCATGTCGGCCTCGCAGCGGATTCTCCAGGCGGCCGGCGCTAGCCTCGACTGGATCCCCGCCCCCGCCGGGCTCGACGCCGTCGAAAAATTTGGCGATCCACTCCCCGATCAGACGCTCGATCTCATCCGCAAGCACCGCGTAGCTCTGAAAGGGCCTTGTACCACGCCAGTCGGCAAAGGCTATCGCTCGATCAACGTTCGCCTGCGCAAGGAACTCGAACTTTTTGCCAGCGTCCGCCCCGTGCAGACGCTTCCGGGTATCAAGGTTCCTTACGAGAAAGTCGACCTGATCGTCGTGCGCGAGAATACCGAAGGCCTGTACGCCGGCATGGAGCATGTCGTCGTGCCGGGCGTTGTTGAGAGCTTGCGGCTCGTGACGCGCGATGCTGCCGAACGCATCTTGCGCTACGCATTCGAACTAGCCCGGCATCAAGGGCGACGCAAAGTGACCGTTGTCCACAAGGCGTCGGTCATGCCCCTCAGCGACGGCATGTTCCTGAAGATCGCCGACCAGACGGCGGATGACTTTCCATTCCTGGAATACGAGCAGCAAACCATCGACCACCTGTCCCTCGAACTGGCCCTCGACCCTTCGCCGTACGATGTGCTGGTCATGGAGAACTTGTTCGGCGACGTGGTCAGCGATCTGTGCGCGGGGCTCGTCGGCGGGCTTGGCGTTGTTCCCGGCGCCAACATCGGTGAGCGCTATGCCGTCTTCGAAGCGGTCCACGGCAGCGCGCCCGACATCGCAGGAAAGGGGCTGGCGAATCCAATTGCCCTCTTGCGCTCGGCGGCGATGATGCTCGACCACATCGGCCAACGCGACGCCGCCACGCGCATTGAGCGATCGGTCCGCAAGACGCTGGAGGCAAACGCCGGTCTGACGCGCGACCTCGGAGGCACGGGAAACACCGAATCGATCACCGAACGGTTGATTGCAAATCTATGAGGGTCCGCGATTATCCTGGAACTTGGTCCGCGCCATGTGAGCGCTATACCTAAACCACGCGCCCGAACCTCCTTTGCAATTCCGGCTCGCCTCTCATAAATTCCCTTCATGACCGAAACCGAACGGCCGACATCGGTACGCTATTATGTTCTCGCGCTCACCGTCTGCGTGGCGGTGTTGCTTTACCTCGACCGCTATTGCCTAGGGTACATCACGCCGTACGTGCGCGAAGGGATGAAGCTCACGCCTGGCGAAACGGGCTTCATGCTCAGCGCGTTCTTCCTCACCTACGCGTTCGGCCAGCTTCCCGGCGGCTGGCTGGCGGACCGCTACGGCACGCGCTGGATGCTGTCGATCTACCTTGCGATCTGGTCGGTGCTTACCGGATTGATTGGGTTTGCCGACGGTTTCGTGCTCCTGCTGATTCTGCGCTTCGGCTGCGGGCTCTTTGAGGCTGGCGCGTATCCGGCATGCGCGGGCCTAATTCGACGGTGGGTCCCCTACGAGCAGCGTGGCCTGGCGAGTGGAATCGTCTCCCTGGGCGGCCGCATCGGCGGTGCTGTCACGCCGACCATCACGATGTTCTTGATGTTGGTTTTCATGCCGGTGTCGAAGCCATCGCTTGTAGTTGACGCCGACCGCGACATTCTCGACGCAAAGGGTTTTGCCCGCGATCTTCTCTTGATTTCCGACAAGGATCCGAAACTGGCGCCGGCATCGGCCGTCTCCACCGTCGGCCTAGCCGTGTCGCCGGGTAGCGCGGGACCGGTTTTGGCAGCGTCGGCCAACTTCTCCGGAATCACCGACAAGAGGATCCCGCCAATCTTGCAGGACGCCGCTCCGCGCTTGGGAACGAAGCTGACCGATTCGGAACGGCAACTCGTTCTTGTTCTTGCAGGCATGTCGGAGAAGGAAGAGACTACCAGCGACCAACGCGAGCGTCTGGCGGCCATCATCAATCGCCTGCTCGGCGAACCCGATCTGTTTGACGGGATCGATCTCGAGCCGATCAAGGGCAAACTCACGCGGCAGGCGCTCGATCTGCTTGACGACTCGAGCCGGCGATCCGACGCCGACAAGGTGACGCGGCTCAACCGATTCTTGTTTGAAGTGGTTTTTCCAGGTCGCGTTCGGCAGTTGCTCGGTGATGGTTGGCCGCCGGTGTTGATGGTTTATGGTGTGATCGGCGTTGCGCTGGCCGTCGTGTTTTTCTGGTTTCATCGCGATACGCCGCGAGAGCATTTCATGACCAACGAAGCCGAGGCGCAGCTCGCCGAGGCGACGGAGAAAGCCGCCGGCGACAGCGAACCGCCGATCCCGGCATCGACGCTGTGGTGGAGCATACTTACTGATCGCAGCTTGTGGGCCAGCTCGATCGTGCAGTTCGGCACGAACTTTGGCTGGATTGTCATCGGCAATCAACTGGCGCTGTACCTCTTTGAAGTGCACCAGATTCCCGAGGGTGTCGAGAAGAGCATCATGGTCAGCCTGCCGTTCGCGGTCGCATTGCCGACGCTGATTATCGGCGGCTGGTGGACCGATTGGATGACGTCGGCGTATGGGCAACGTCTCGGTCGCAGCTTCCCCATTGCTTCGACGCGATTTGCAACGGCAGCGGCATTCCTGGGCTGTTGGTTCATCGAAGGGGCCTGGCCGGTCGTGATACTCTTGGCGGTGATGTCCTTCGTGCACGATCTGGGCTTGCCCGCCATCTGGGGCTACAACCTCGACGTCGGCAAACGCAATGTCGGCGTCGTCCTCGGTTGGGGCAACATGTGGGGCAACCTCGGCGGCTTCGTCTCCCCCCTCGTTCTTGTTCCATTGACCTCCGCATTTTCGACAAAAAAAGAAGGCTATGACGCCCTCTTTCTCGTTTGCGCCGCCGTCTTCGCGTTCATCGGCGTCGTGTCGCTCTTTATCGATGCCACCAAGGTGATCGGAGAAGAGCCGACGAAACAGCCGAGTACTTAATGCCCACGGGGCACCATGCGAGCGCTAAACGGGGAGCGGTTACTTCAATCCAAGAGCCGCTCGTTTTTCCGTCACGAACTTCAAGTGATGCGGCAGATGGTCGATCGCGCCTTTGAGGAGTTGCTCCAGGGTGCGGGGACCGCGCTCCGTATGGTTGCCGACGCGCTGAAGTGCGGCGTCAGGGAGCTTGCGCAGAATGCGCGCCAGCTGGCTGCGTGTCGCTTCGATGATCGTTAGCTCCTCCTGCACATCGCGATCGTGGTAGAATAAATTGGCAGTGAACTTTTGCTCATCAGCGCCGACCAGCGTCGGCTTGTCTTCGGCTATCACTCGCTTCATCCGGTCGGCCAGGATCGGCTCGAAGTCGGCCAGATGCGCGACGACTTCCAGCGTGCTCCATTTCCCGGTGATCGGCCTGGCCAAAAGCTGCTCGCGCGACATGCCGGCGACGCCAGCGCGTAATTGCTTCGGGCCAGCGAGATATTGCTCAACTAACGCTTGCAATGCGGACATGGTATTCCTCCAAAATCGTGATCGACTACGATGCCTTTCCCGGCTATTCTATCCCTAATGTCGGCCCTCGGTTGCGCAATCCAAATCCGGTGCCGATTCGTCTACAATTTAGTTGGATTGGTGCAGTATGATGGTCGATTCGCGACGGCGATTGAAGCATTGCACTCGCTCTGAGCTTCAATGACTCGTCGCTCATCTGAAGGAGAGAACATGGGGAATCGTTTGGGTGCACTCACGCTGGCGGCGCTCGCGCTTGCCGGCCTGCAACCGTCGGCCAGCCAGGCGGCGTGTTGTTATTTCTCAGCGAAGAACGCGGACATCTTGCAGCCCGCCCAAAAGGTGTTCATCACCTGGGACCCGGCCGAGAAAGTCGAGACGTTCACGGTGCAGCCGAAGTTCGAGGGGAACGCACTCGATTTCGGTATGGTGGTGCCGACGCCTACTGAACCCAAGCTGCACGAGATGCCGCGTGACTTCTTCAAGCATCTTGCCGTTTACACGATCTTGAAGAATCGCGAGATGCCGCACTCGAAGTTGCTGCCGCAACATCGGATATTCAACGCGCCGGGCGCGGGCGGCGGTCCAGTGGCCCAGTCGGCCAACGCCGACGGCAAGGACGCCGCCGGATTCGCGCCGAAACGTCCGCCGGTTCGCATTCTCCAAGAAGGCCTGGTCGGATCGCTCGATTTCAAAGTCATCGAGGCCGACACGGCGGATGCTCTGTACGACTGGCTCAAGAAGAACAAGTACAGCTACTCCGGCGATGAAGCGACGCTCAACTTTTACGTTCAGAAGAAGTGGTACTTCACGGTCATGAAGATCGACACGATGCAGATGAAGCGGAACAAGGACGGCAGCTTCGCCGGCGACGTCACGCCGACCCGATTCACGTTCAAGAGCGAGAAGCTGATTTATCCGCTCAAGATCACGCAAATATCGGTGCGTGAGAAGACCGAAGCGTTGTTCTATGTGCAGGCACCGTTCAAAGTCGATCTGCCCGGCGACATGACCTACCAGTACACATGGGTTCCAATGCTGCAAGGCGCGATCGGATGTGCTGGCGGGTTGCCCGGCAAGGGCCAGGAATGGCTAACGGCGTTCCAGCCGCAAACACAAGCGCTGCTTCAGAAAGCCGGCCAACTCAACTTCCGCTTCGTCCCAGGGCAACGACCGCAGCCGAATAACAAGGGCCATATCCCGACCACGATGGAGTGGGCCCGCAAGCTGTCTGCGGACAACGTCAAGATTCTGCGTGGCGAAGCCCCCTATGGCGAGAAGGTTCCCGATGTCGACGAGGGCTTCACCCAGGCTGACCTAAAGGATCCGCAACGCGCACAAGCGATCTTCAAAGTCATCCAGGCTCGCCTTGCCAAGGCTCACAAGGAACGTCCGTTCGGTTACCTCGTCCGCGAAGCGCCGGCGGAAGACGTTCGGGCCCTCAATCAATTGCTCGGTCACCTGCGCGACGATTTGTTCATTACGAAGTTCCGCAAGATTTTCGCGCGGGATGAGATGAACGACGACCTCGTGCTCGTCGCCGCTCGGTACAACGGCGTGGAAGACAATTCGGAATACGAAGAGATTCTGCCGTCGTCGCCGCCATGATCTTTTTGTTGTGAAGCCCAGGGGTGAGCGCAGCGAACCCCTGGGATCGGTCGCGCTCGCATCCCAGGGGTTCGCTGCGCTCACCCCTGGGCTTCCCGAAAATCAGCCATCTCAAGGAGAACTCGCATGCGTTTTTGTTGGCTTCTCTCCGCGTTGACGCTGGCCGCGATTGTGCCCGCGTCGTCGCAAGCCGCCTGTTGCTACTTCTCGGCCAAGAACGCCGATATCTTGCAGCCGGCGCAAAAAGTGTTTATCACGTGGGACCCGGCCGAGAAGGTCGAAACGTTCACGGTGCAGCCCAAGTTCGAAGGTAACGCGCTCGATTTCGGCATGGTCATTCCGACGCCGACGCAGCCGAAGCTGAACGAAATGCCGCGCGATTTCTTCAAGCATCTGGCGGTCTACACAATCCTGAAGCAACGCCAGTCGCCGGTGTCGAAGATTCTGCCGCAATACGGTTTTGGCCGAGGCAAAGGAGGCTTTGGCGGCGCACCGCAGGCCAGCGCCACGGCCGACTCCGATCGCCGCCAAAATGACGAATCAGAAAAACCCAAGGTGATCGTTCTCGAAGCGGGCATCGTCGGCTCGCTCGATTACAAGATCATCACCGCCGAACGGGCTGACGACCTTTTCCAATGGCTCAAGGACAACAAGTACAACTACTCCGGCGATGAAGCGACGCTCAACCACTACATCCAGAAAAAGTGGATTTTCACCGTCATGAAGATCGACACGATGCAGATGAAACGCAACAAGGACGGCACGTTCGACGGCGAAGTTTCTCCGACGCGTTTTCAGTTCAAGTCCGAGAACCTGATCTACCCGCTCAAGATCACGCAAATTTCGGTGCGCGAGAAGACGGAAGCCTTGTTCTACGTCCAGGCGCCGTTCAAAGTCGACCTGCAGGGCGACATGTCGTACCAATACAACTGGTTGACGATGCTGGATTGGTCGCGCGGCTGCCAGGGAGGTATCCCAGGCCGAGGTCAAATCTGGCTCGACGACATGAAGGGGCAGATTCCTGCTCTCATGGCCAAGGCGCGTGAGCTCAATTTTCAGTTCCAACCTCGTCAGCGCCCGCAGCCCAATGCTAAGGGCCACATCCCAACGACCATGGAATGGGCCCGCAAGTTGACCAAGGGCGACGTGGATGTGTTCGCCGGCAAGGCGCCGTACAGCGAGAAGGTTCCCAATGTCGATGAGGGTTTCACTCAAGCCGACGTCAAGGACCCGGCTCGTGCCGAGGCGATCTACAAGGTCATTCGCGCTCGCCTGGCCAAGGCGCAGCAGGAACGCCCGTTTGGTTATCTCGTCCGTCACGCCCCGGCCGACGACGTCAAGAACCTGCAACAGCTCGCCGGCCATCTGACCGAGAGCCTGTTCATCACCAAGTTCCGTAAGATCTTCGCCCGCGATGAAATGAACGACGATCTTGTGATCATTCCCGCTCGCTACAACGGCGCCGAAGATCGCTCGGAGTACGAAGAAATGCTGCCGTCGTCTCCGCCATGATCTAGTTGAATCGTTGAAGCCCAGGGGTGAGCGCAGCGAACCTCTGGGCTGTGAGGCGTTCGCCCCCTCACCCCCGCCCCCTCTCCCCCGGCGGGGAGAGGGGAGGCAAGTTGTGACCCCAGGGGTTCGCTGCGCTCACCCCAGGGCTTTCGATCAATTCTACGTGCGCCCCAATCACAGGATGCCACACCCATGCGTAACATCGTTGCTGTTATTTTTGTGAGCGTTTTCGCGCTCGGTGTCTCGCCCACCGCAGGCCACGCGCAGAAGCTTGATCCGAAAGATCCCGAGCAAACGCTGACGGAATTGCTCAAGGCCGCCAAGCAAAAGGACAACGTCGAAAGCCGAGTGCAGGCGATCATGGGCCTGGCCGACTTCGGGCCGAAAGCGGGGCCTGCGCTGCCCGATTTGCTCGACGCTTTGCAAACCAAGAACGAGGATTTGCGTCTTAACGCGGCTATCACACTGTCAAAAATTGGACTCGGCGCCATCAAGCCGGTGTCGAAGCTGCTGAATTCCGAGGACGATGATACGAGGTTCTACGCGATCTGGACCATCGGCTGGATCGGCCCCGACGCCAAGGAAACGGCGCCGACGATCATCAAGTTGATGAATGACAAGAACGAGGGGATTCGTCGCAAGGCGGCGTTCGCGCTGGGTCGATTGGCGGGCGATCCCGACAGGACGATCGAAGTCCTCGTCAACGCATTCAAGGACGAGAGCGGCGAGGTTCGTCAGGCCGCGGGCGAGGCATTGGCGAGGTTCGGCACGGCCGCGGTTCCTTCATTGATTGACCTGTTGAAGTCGGAAAAGAACGAAGCGCGTATGCAAGCAGCCACGTCGCTCGGCGAGATTGGCTCCGATGCAAAGGACGCCGTCCCGGCGCTCAAAAACCTCTATCTCTCCAAAGAGTCTCCGGCGCCGTATCATTACGCGCCGATTCTTGCGAAGCTGGGCAAAACCGGGTTGCCGGCTCTCGAAGCGGGATTTAGGGACGCTCGACCGGACCTACGCCAGTCGGCGTCGCAGGCGATCCAGCAAATGGGCGCCGAAGGCGTGCCTGTCCTGGTCGATGCGCTAGGCGACAAGAACGTCGACGTGCGAAGGCAGGCCGCCCAGACGCTTTTGCCGATGCGCGTCGGTGACAAATCGGTCGTCATCGCACTGGCATTCGCGTTGGCCGATGAAGACGATCAGGTCAAGCAGTTCTCGATCAGTGCATTGCAGCAGCTCGGGATTCAGGCCAAGCTTGCTGCCCCCAAGGTCAAAGATGCAATGACCGACATGAATCCGAACGTCCGCATGCAGGCATATCAGTTCCTGTCGCAGATTGGCGAGGACCCGCGCCCGACGCTCACCAAAGCACTTGAAAGCAAGAACGACAAGATTCGCATCAACACCGCTAGCCTCATGGTCCAAGTTGGCCTCGATACGGCGACCGCTCAGCCGATCCTGGTCGCCGCCCTCGCGCATGACGACCTTGCCCTGAAGATGCAAGCCGCATTTACGCTCGCGCAGCGGCAACTTGAGCGGGATAAGGTGCTGCCGATTTTTGTCGACGGCCTGAAACACAAATCATCCGGCGTGCGGCTCCAGGCGGTCCAGGGAGTGAGCATGTTCGGCAACGGCGCGAGCGCTTATGCCGTCGACATCGCCAAGATGTTCAAGGACAGCGATTCGAGTGTTCGCCAGCAGTCGATCTACGCTTTGCAGAACGTCCGTGGCACGCCCGAAGCCGTCATTCCGATTCTGAACGGGATATTCAAGGATGGTGCGCCCGAAGCCAAGCGGGCGATCATGCAGATGGTTTACATTTACGGCGACAAGTCGATGGACCTCATCATCGACGGTCTGAAGGACAAAGACACCTCGGTTCGGCAGCAAGCCATCTGGGCGATTCGCAACGTGCGAGGCACGCCCGAGCGGATGGTCCCAGTTTTGACCGATCTATTCAAGGACGGCGACAGTTCCGTCAAGACAAGCATCCTTTCGATCGCGTTTATCTACGGCGAGAAGTCGCTTGACATCGTCACGACCGGCCTGAAAGACAAGGACGGCAATGTTCGTCAGCAAGCGATCTGGGCTTTGCACAACGTCCGCGGCACGCCGGAGAAAATGGTCCCCATGCTACGGACCATCTTCAAAGAGGGTGACGCCAACGCTCGCGCGGCGATCATCCAGGTTGCCCATATTTACGGCGTGCGCGGCAAGGAACTCGTTATGGAAGGCCTCAAGGACAAGAACACGAGCGTTCGGCAACAAGCGATCTACGCTATCAGCAATATTCAGGGCGATCTCACCGAGTTGGCGCCGACGATCATTGACCTGCTTCGAGACAAGGACGTGGGTGGTCTACGCCATCAACTGGTCTGGACGCTCAGTCGCACCGGAGATGCGGGGGTGCCGCAGCTTGCCGAGTTGCTTAATGACGCGGACCTCAACGTGCGCGTTCAAGCGTCGCAGGTGCTTCGTAACCTTGGCCCACAGAAAACTGTCAAGGCGCTGCCGGCCCTGCGCGACGCTATTGCCGACACGCACCCAACCATTCGCGGGAATGCCATGTGGCTGGTGGCCTACTCAGGCGGCGATGGGCCGGAATTCGTTGCCAAGCGGTTCCACGTCGAGAAGGACGCCAACGCTCGCGCGACGATTCTGCAAACGCTCGTGCAGACCAACAAAAGTAAACTTGCATTGCCACTGCTTGTGCCGGCAATGAAGGACGATTCGGTACAACTTCGCCAGACAGCAATAAGTCTTGCCGGCAGTTTCGGCCAGGACTCCAAGGAAGCGTTCCAGGTATTCTTGCTGGGGCTGAAGGACTCCAATGCCGTCGTTCGCAATACCGCGATTCAGGTCGGTAGTTACTTTGGCCAAAAATGCCATGGACCTCTCGCCGAGGCTCTAGCAACGGCGAAAGATTCGGGGCAACGACAGTTGATCCTGCAGAGCATGCAGAATTCGCAGTATCGATCGAAGTCGGGCGTCGGCGCCTTGGTTGAGTGCCTAAAGGACGCCAATTTCAATGTGCGGCATATGGCGTGCAATGTGTTGAGCAACATCGGCCCGGATGCAGCCGCCGCGTTGCCGGCGTTGCGCGAGCTTGTCAACACGGAGGGCAACCAGGCGGCATTGCAGGCGGCGCGCACGGCGATCGATCGGATCGCGGTCAAGAATTAGCGTTGTTCAGCCGGCGTTCTGCGATCGCCGGCTAAACGAGACCGATGGCCCAGGACACGCGTCCTGGGCTTTTTCGTTGTCGCATCCGCCCGCGAATCCTAAACAAAACATACCCGCCCGCGAAATCCGGAACGCTCCCCATGCCTCACCCGACACAACTATCGGCCCGTGAATCGGCGCTCTTGGTCATCGATGTGCAAGAAAAGCTGATGGCGAAAATTCCCGGCGCCGACGCCACGACGCGCAACATCGCGTTTCTTGTTGACGCCGCGAAGTTGCTCGACGTCGAGATTACCGCCACCGAGCAATATCCGAAAGGGCTGGGGCCGACCGTCGCGCCGCTGGCGGAGCGCCTGCCGACGCGCTCGGACAAGCTGGCGTTCAGTTCGTGCGCAGTCCCTGGGTTGATGGATCGTTTTTCCAGGCTTGGCCGAACGAAGGTTGTGCTGACCGGCATCGAGGCCCATGTGTGCGTGCTGCACACGACGCTCGACCTGTTGGCGTCCGGCTTTCGCGTCTACCTCGCCGTCGATGCGTTGGCGAGCCGGTATGCTATGGATCGTGAGATCGCGTTGCGCCGGCTGGAGCAAGCGGGAGCTATTCTGACGACGGTAGAGACCTGCACCTTCGAATGGATGGGGGGCGCATCGCATCCACAATTCAAGGCGATCAGTGCTCTTGTGCAAGAACGCATGAAGGCGCTGGCATGATTCTTACAAGAAGGAACCTACTGTGCCGATTCCTGGACAACTCAACCCGCCCGTTCGACTCCTCCTTGGTCCCGGTCCCAGCGACGTGCATCCGCGCGTGCTGACGGCGATGGCCACGCCGCTCTTGGGCCATCTCGATCCGCAGTATCTTGTGCTCATGAACGAGACGCAGGAGATGCTGCAGCACGCATTCTTTACCAAGAATCGCTTGACGATTCCGATCAGCGCGACGGGCATGGCTGGCATGGAGACGTGCATGGTCAATCTGCTCGAGCCGGGCGACAAGATCGTCGTGTGCGTCAACGGTTTTTTCGGCGGCCGCCAGGCGGAGATTGCCGGCCGAACCGGCGCGAGCGTGACTCAGCTCGATGCGCCCTGGGGAACCGTGTTCGAGCTTGACCGCATTCGCGATGTGCTGAGCAAGGTGCGTCCGAAAGTGCTCTCGATCGTACAAGCCGAGACGTCTACCGGCGCCTGGCAGCCAATCGAACAGCTCGGCAAGCTGTGCCATGAATTCGACACGCTGCTTTTGGTCGATGCGGTCACGTCGTTCGGCTGTGTACCGGTCAAATTGGATGAATGGGAGATCGACGCCGTCTACAGTTGCACGCAGAAGGGGCTCGGATGTCCACCCGGTTTGTCGCCGGTGTCGTTCAGTCCGCGAGCGGGTGAGGCGATTGCCAAGCGCAAGACCAAAGTGCAGAGCTGGTACTTCGACCTGACGATGGTGCAAAAATACTGGGAGGCCGACCGGTTTTACCATCACACTGCCCCGATTACGATGACATATGCCATCCGTGAGGGCCTAAGGCTCGTGCTCGAAGAAGGAATTGAGGCACGCTGGGCGCGACATCTCACGCACCATCGCGCACTCAAGGCGGGGCTCAACGCCCTTGGCCTGGATTACTCGGCTGCCGAAGGGCATCAGTTGCCCCAGTTGAATGCCGTCAAGATCCCCGCGGGTGTCGATGATCTCGCCGTGCGCAAGAAACTCCTGAACGATTTCGGCATCGAGATCGGCGGCGGTCTGGGTGACTTCAAAGGCAAGGTTTGGCGCATCGGCCTGATGGGCTTCAACGCCCGCGCTGGTTGTGTGTTCCAGGTGCTCGGGGCGCTCGAGCAGTGCTTGCAGAGCGTAGGCTGTAAGGTCACGCCCGGCACCGGCGTGGCGGCGGCCAACAAGGTCTATGCGGCGTAAATTGGTTCCTTAATCCCAGGGCTTCGCTGCCCTCAGCCCTGGGCGTCCGCGTCTGCTATAATGCCCACATGTTCCCCCAAACGCGGCTCCGCCGTCTCCGGTATCATCCTGTCGTCCGTGATCTCGTGCGCGAAACATCGCTTTCGCCGCGCGATTTCATCTTGCCGTTGTTCGTTCGACCCGGAATGAACATAAAGAACGAGATCGCCTCGATGCCGGGAAACTTTCAGCTCTCCGTCGATCGGCTCGTCGACGAGGTCGGCGCGGCCGAGAAACTTGGCATTCAGGCGTATATCCTCTTCGGCATTCCGACGGCCAAGGATGGGCAGGGTTCGTCTGCCTGGGCCGACGACGGAATTGTCCAGCAGGCCCTGCGAGCGCTAAGGTCAGCGCATAAGGACATTCTGCTCATCACCGACGAGTGTTTCTGTGAGTACACCGATCACGGGCATTGCGGCATTCTCAAAGAGCGGAGGGGGACGCTCGATGTCGACAACGACGCGACGCTGCCGAACCTCGCACGCCAATGCGTGAGTCACGTGCAGGCCGGCGCCGACATGGTGGCGCCGAGCGGCATGATGGACGGTATGGTGTCGGCGATCCGCAAAGGACTCGACGACGCCGGGCGGAGCGACATTCCGATCATGAGTTATGCCGCCAAGTACGCATCGGGATTCTACGGGCCATTCCGCGATGCCGCCGAATCGCCGCCGCAGTTCGGCGATCGCAGCTCGTATCAGATGGACCCGGCGAATACGGATGAAGCGCTGCGCGAGGTCGCGCTCGACCTGGACGAAGGCGCTGATATTGTCATGGTCAAGCCGGCGCTTTCGTATTTGGACATCATTCGCCGGGTCAAGGATCGCTTCGGAGTTCCCGTGGCGGCGTACAACGTCAGCGGTGAGTTCGCCATGGTCAAAGCGGCCAGCGCGAGAGGCTGGATCGACGAACGCCGGGTGACCATGGAGATTCTGACGAGCATCAAGCGCGCCGGCGCCGACATGATCTTGACCTATCATGCGCTAGACGCGGCCAGATGGTTGAGGTAAGATGCATCTGCCTTCGAAATAGAAAGGAGTTGGCCATGAATGTTTTTATCGACCGCTACCTCGGCCGGGCGCGGGCAGCGGAACACCTTGTCGAGGATTGGAAGAACAAGCACGATCAAGCGATGGTCGCGATGGACGTCGAGGAACTGGTGCGTGAATGTGTCGATCTCGCCGCCTTGTGCCGCCATACTTCATCTGCATTCTGGCAGCTTTTTCGGCGCGATCCGAATAGCGATACCGTCGATCAAGCGGGAAACGCCATGAGGGCGGCGTTAGAGAAGACGCTAGAGGTCTTTCATTCCGTTGAGGAACTCGTGGCTAGAGCGTCCAGCCAAGGATGTGTCATCGCCGGCTCGGAGGAGCTTGAACGAAACGAGAATGAAATCCACAAGATCAGCGCCAAGGTCAACAGCATATTTCCGCCAGCGTTCGATGAGGAGCAGGCGAAGGAAGCGATCGCGGCATTCCATCGTGGGGAATACGTGACGATTGAGGAGTTGCTGAGTGAAGCGCAGAGTGGTAATCTACGCGACGACCAGCCGCGCGATTAAGACTTTCGGCCTCGAACGAGAGGAACTGATACAGTTGCTAGGGGAGTTGCACCACGGCCTCCCAGCACGCTACCAGGCGTTCCGGCATCGGCGCGCCGTGGACGTGCGCAAGTTCTTCTTCCGAATCAGCGTCCAGAGGAAGGGCGGTGGCCAGCATGTCTTCGTTGTGGTGGTGGATGACACAACGTCGCCGGAGCACCCCTTTGTGACAAACATTGGCCATAGCATCATTGAATGACATATGCCCATGCGTGGATTTCTGCATGCTCGTCGGCAAAGAATTCGGCCCTTTCGTCGTTGACAAGGAACTCGGCTCCGGCGCTATGGGGACCGTGGTTCGCGCCAAGCATGCGAAGAAAGGCAAATACGTCGCCATCAAGATCATGTCGCTCGCTCTCGGTTCGAGCGAAGGCGCCCAAAAACGATTCTCGCGCGAAGTCGAAATCCTGCGCCAACTCGATCACCCCAACATCGTCAAGTACATCGGCAGCGGCCGTTATCACGGGTCGCCCTTCTACATCATGGAATATGTCGAAGGCGAATCGCTCGATCACATCTTTCATCGGCGCAAGCGACTGCCGTGGGAAGAAGTCGTCGAGATCGGCCTGCATCTCTGTGCCGCGCTGCAACATGCCCACGACAAGGGAATCATCCATCGCGATCTGAAGCCGTCAAATCTGATGATTCTCAAGAACGGCGTCGTCAAGCTGACCGATTTCGGCATCGCCAAGGATACCGACGTGACCGCCCTTACCGCCGCCAACTCGACGGTTGGCACGGCGGCGTACATGTCGCCCGAGCAGTGCCGAGGCGTGCGCGACATCACGCACAAGAGCGACCTGTACTCGATGGGGATCATGTTCTACGAGCTGTTGACAGGCCGCAAGCCGTTCGTCGGCGAAACGCCGATGGAAGTTTTCTTGCAGCACGCCAACAATCGCGAGTACAAACGGCCGATCGAAATAGTCCAGGAGATTCCGATTTGGTTGAACGAGCTGGTCTGCCAGCTCATGGAAAAAGATCCGGCGAGGCGTCCCTTGAGCGCCAAGGCCGTCGCGGAATCGTTAGAGCTCATCAAGGAAAAGATCGAAGTCCAGCGGCGCGACGAGCCGGCGAAAAAGAAACGCCGTACACGCGTTGACAATGACCAAGAAGTCCAGGAGGAATCGCCGCCCGAGAAGCCCGGCAAGAAAGCCAAGGAACCGATCGAGCCGATCTATGCGCGCGGCTGGTTCACGATCCTGGCGCTTCTTCTGATCGGGATTGGCACGTTGATCGCGGTGTACTTTGTGTTTCTGCGCACGCCGAGTGCGGAGGCCCTTTACGCGGAGGCCGACGCGTTGCGGACGACAAACGCCAAGGCCGCGCGCGAGAGCCCGATTGCTCAGTTCCTGGCGAACTACCCCACGCACGAGAAGGCTGCCGAGGTGCAGCAGTGGGCGGACCTCATCGATTTTGACACACGCAACAAGCAGATGCACATTCGACGCAAGCGGATTGAGCCCGACGGACTCGAAGAGAAGCTGGCGCGCGATGCGCTCGATTACGAGGATCGTGGACAACTCGCGGAAGCAGCCAAATGCTGGAAAGAACTGAGCGGCCGAAAGGGAAACGCCGATTTTGACCTTCACTGCTGGGGCTTAGTCGGCGCTCATTACGCCAAAGAACTACAGAACGTCGAAGATCGTTACGCCGACCTTCGCAAGAAGGCGGCCACGGCTGCCAAGTCGGAAGGCAACTTCGAGAAATCCGCGATTGCCATTGTGCGGTCCGAGTTGAAGGCCGAGGCTGCGAAATCGCGTGAGGAAGCGGACAAGCACTGGCTGCAAGCAAAAAACGGCTGGGACGACTTGCGTGCCAGCGCCGAGCATGAGGCGGCGAACCGCCCTTGGCATCTGCTCGCACTAAAGCGTCTGCGCGAAATTCGCGAGGCTGCCAAGTAGTTAGATCCACAACAAGCAGCCGAGAAAAACGGCAGCGGCTGGAATGGCGCAGAATGCCGAGAACGCCAGGATGTCGGCGACGCGCAATCGCGTCAACGACACGATTGGGAGTACCCAGAACGGTTGGAACATATTGCCGACCTGGTGGCCATAGGCGATTGCCAGAACAATCTTGGCCGGTTCCACGCCGAGGTTGTTGTTTACATTCTCATCCAATGTTACTTGCCCTTGAAGCTCCCAATGCATGGCTCCTGAAGGAACAAAGAATTTCACGATGCACGCTTGGAAGAAAAGCCGAACCAAGAACGCCTGCTTCGCGTCGACGATTACCGGAAACCATGCAGGCATGTTTCCGGAAAAAAAACTCTCGGCATCGACCATCCAGCCGGACGCGTCGCGAACGATCTGGTTATTGTCCATTGCCGCCACGCCGACAATCCCAGCGTAGAACGGGAACTGAACGAGGATCGGCACGAAGTCCGTCGTGGCGCCGCGAAGGTTCTCCTGGTAGTTCGAAGCGTTGGTCGCCAGCAGAAGCCCCAAGGCGAGCAATACGATCACCGTCAATCCGACGGCATCAATGGCATTCGGACTCCACACTCCGATGAATGCGGCCAAGAGAACAAGGAACGCAACGGAAACGGTGCAGACACCTGCGAACAACCAGTCGTGCCATTGCTCGGACGCCGGCGGCGCTGGCTCAGTAGGTTCGATCGGCGGCGGCGGGCTGAAGTGTTTGCCATGAAAAAACGGCACGACGCAGAACAAAATGAAGACAGGCAACGCGAACATCGTTCCGTTTGCGAACAGGTTTTCCGAGGAGAACAGCGTCTTCTCAAGGGGAATCTGCTGGTGGGCCATTAACGGGGCCGAACCGCTGAGCCCTCCATGCCAGACGAGCATGCCCAAATACGCGCACGCGGCGACGAGCGGATAGTTGAAGGTGGCCTCTCGGTCCTGAGCCTCCTTCTGGCGAAACCGCTCGTTGATCCGTGCGGCCAGCATGCCGCAGAAAATCAATGAGAATCCCCAGTTGATCAATCCGGTCAGCAGAGCCAGCCACGCCACGACGAACACGGAAAGGATGTTGGGATAATCACTGCAACAAAGCCAGTCGGCGATGGCATCCATGCGTGCGCGCGGTCACGCTGCCCGCGCCAACGCGCCGCCGGCCACGATGATGAGACAGACGTTGAAACCGGTTGCCAGGTATTTGGGCTCAAGCATTCCTCTCAGCCAGCCTGTGACCAGAACGTCGCGGGCGGATTGGACGACCGCATCGAGTGCCGGTTCCGCCTTTCGGCAGGTCTGATATCCAAGCACGAGCAGTGTCAGGAATAAACAGAGGGGCAGCGGCGAGGGAAGCAGGCGCGCCAGACGGATGTAGAGTGGTTCGGAACTCGATGTGTCATTGGGCATGACCGTTGCTCCGAGGTAGTTGCACGCAGCGGAAACCGACGTCGTCCAGGCGCGAGGCAGGCGACAGGGGACAGAAGCTGGTCAATACGAGTTCGGCGCGGGAGCTCTTCCAGCCGCCGCCGAGCGCCATTCGGCAATCCGCGAGGCCTCGGCATTCGGTGCCGTTCGCGGCTGGGCGTGGTCCACACCAGTCGAGTACCCACTCCCACACGTTCCCGGTCATATCCCAGCATCCATCCTCGCCGATTCTGCTGGGGCATCGCGTTGTGCCGCTGCGTCGTGAGCCATAGTTCACGTGATCGGGAAGCTCGTCGGAATACTGATACGGATGGGCCCAGCTCTCGGGAACCGCGGCCGAAAGCCACTCAAGTCGTGTTGGCAGCGACATGCCGGCCCAGAAGGCGAATGCATAGGCTTGATACCATGAGACATTGACAGCAGGGTTGTCGTCGTGCGGGGAATGCGGGTCTCGCACATGCCTCGGATCAAATCACTCGTATTCGAGATTCGTGACCGGAAAACGCCGCATCTGCACGATTTTGGCACGACGCTGCCTCGCCCAGGCGCCGGGATCGTTGGTGCTGAACATCGCCGCGAAATCGGTTCGGCAGGGCACAGAGATCAGTTCGAAGACATGCTTTAGTCGGTCCGGGAATTGCTCGCGGTCCTTGGAGGCGATGCCGACCTGTTTGCGAAGTCCCTCACATTGCCCGCGCGTCCAGCCATAGAGGCGCGTGGCCGCATAAACCGCCAGGGCTCTCCACGCGTCATCGTTGGACGCGACAAGCTCGCTCAGAAAACCGGCCTGATCTTTGATTCGCACGGCGGCAGCGATTGAGCACATCCTGAACCAAACTTCCAACTCAGATGATTCGTCATGCTCGGCATCGCTGCATTTTTTTCGAACCTCCGTCAAGTCGGTGATGGCCTTTTTCGCCAGCAGCGTGCCGTGATAGTCTTTTTTCGTCACCCGCACTGCCAGGGCCTGCAAATCGCGGCGTTTCGGCTCGTCGTCATTGCGTTCGAGCATCCAAT
>VGZI01000037.1 GCA_016872605.1 Planctomycetota bacterium | reverse complement strand
ACCCGCGGCAAACGCGATGTCCGCCGTGAACGAACGCTGAAGACCGATCTCGATGCCTCGGCGTCTCAACTCGAACATTGGCTCGCCGATGATGAACCGTCGCCGAGTCAAAAGATGGAACGCCATGAACGGGCGCTGCAGCTCGCCGACGCCTTGACACAGTTGCCCGACAATCAGCGCGAGGCGATTCTGTTACGCCATTTTCACGGATTGTCACTGGCGGAGATTGCGGAACAACTCGAATGCACGACCGGCGCCGTCGCGGGGCTGTTGCAGCGCGGCCTCAAGAATCTACGCACTACACTCGCGGAGTGGAACGAATCATGAGCGCATCATCGCAAATCGACTCGATCTTGCACGCCTACCTGCAGGCCATTGACGCGGGGCAGAAACCGGACCCGGAAGAGATCGTCCGGCAACATCCCGAGTGCGCCGACGAGCTGCGGGCCTTCTTCGCCGATCAGCAGAAGATGGACGCTTTCGTCAACTCGATGCACAAGGCTCAGAGCGACGTCACCATCGGCGCCGACGGAGCCGATCTCCCCTCGCCCTCCGGGAGAGGGGACGGGCGCGAGGGTGAATTGCCGACGATTCGCTACTTCGGCGACTACGAGCTGCTCGAAGAGATCGCCCGCGGCGGCATGGGGATGGCCAGGTTTTGGCGGTCCTTGGGGGACCCACGCGGCCGGCGTACGAGGGCCCCGTGCTGCTTTCACCGGACGACAGCACGCTGGCCA
This sequence comes from Planctomycetota bacterium, assembly GCA_016872605.1. GTDB lineage: Bacteria > Planctomycetota > Planctomycetia > Gemmatales > Gemmataceae > SIAQ01. Next base: position 37,331 of record VGZI01000037.1, on the reverse strand, counting down.
CCTGTCACGATGATCATTCCATTCACCTCTGGGACGTTGCCGCGCCGAAGTTGCGTGAAATTCTGGACGGCCTGAAGGAGCTTACCGGCGAAGAGCGCCGCATGTTCCGTTTGGCTCTGGCCCGGGTATCCAAGCCTCGCGCCATCCTGCGCGGCCACGCCAACTACCTGACCGCGCTCGCCTTTCATCCCGACGGCAAGATCCTCGCCTCCGCCAGTCACGATCGCACCATCAAGCTCTGGGACATGGCCACCGGTGAAGTCCGTTTGACGCTGGAAGGCCTCGACGCTGGCCTCACCACGCTCGCTTTCACGCCGGACGGCAACCTGCTGATCTCCTGCGACCAGAATGGCGGTGTCAAGCTCTGGCGCAGCAATCGCTAGTCCTGGGCAACCCCGACGCCGCCCGAGCTCTCCTTGGGAAGTTGCGGAAAGCCGATTCCGGCGCCGGCCCCGTCCTCCTTGCGCAGAGCCAATACCGGGCGTTTCTCGCCGAAGCCGAGACGTTGATCGAAGGCAAGAAGTGATCCGGAGTTTTCGCATATCCATTGGCGATTCGCTGAATCGTTGGGTATAGTAGTCACTGCCGTCAGTTTGCGGATCTTCGTCTAGCACCGGCACGGCGCCGTGCGGGCGCTAAACGAAGATGGGATCGACCATCCGAATCATCCGCAAACTCCCGACATCGGAGAAACCTCTCATGACCACCAAACTCACACGCCGTTCCGCCCTGAAGTCCATGGCCGCTGTCGGCATCGGGCTGCCGTTCGTCTTCAGCGACATGGCCAAGGCGGGGCCGAACGAAACGCTCAATCACGCCAGCTTCGGGGGCAACGGCATGGCCCTCGCCGACATCCGCTCCCTGGCGCGCAGCAAGCACCTCCGCCTCGTCGCCGTTGCCGAGGTCGATACGGCCCGGCAAGCGCAGGTTCGCAAGGACTTTCCCAACGCCCGCATCTATCAAGACTGGCGCGAACTGCTCGACAAGGAAAAGAACCTCAACAGCGCCAACATTTCGACGCCGGACCACATGCACGCGCCGATCACGATGCGTTGCATGCAGGCGGGCATCCACGTCTACACGCAGAAGCCGTTGACCCAGACGATCTTCGAAGCCCGGCAACTGACGCGCGTGGCCCGGGAACGCCGGCTCGTCACGCAGATGGGCATTCAGATTCACTCGCATGAAGTCCATCGCACCGTCGTCGCCATGATTCAGGGCGGGGCGATCGGCAAGGTTCGCGAAGTCCATAGCTGGAGCGACAAGCAATGGGGCGACCGCGCCGCCCGGCCCAATCGCAAAGACCCCGTGCCCGCCTCGCTCAACTGGGACTGGTGGCTCGGCGTCGCCGCGGAACGCGATTTTCTCGGCGGCGGTTACTATCACCCGGGCAACTGGCGCAAGCGCCTCGACTTCGGCACCGGCACGTTCGGCGACATGGGTTGCCACATTCTCGATCCCGTGTTTACGTCGCTGTCGCTGACCGCGCCGATCTCGGTGCGAGCCGAGCAAGGGGCGCCCAACGCACACAACTGGGGCCTCGACTGCATCGTCCGCTACACGTTCCCGGGGACCAACGTCACGACCGATCGGTTGACACTGACGTGGTACGATGGCGCCGCCCGTCCGCCTGCCGCGGTGCGCGAGCATATCGGCCGGCGCACCTTGAGCGGCCAGGGATCGATGTACATCGGCACGGACGGCGTCCTCTATTCGCCGTACATCGCCGCGCCGATCTTGCTGCCCGAAGAAAAGTTCCGCGACTATCGTAGGCCCACGCCGGGGGCGCAGGATCACTACTTGCAGTTTGTCGAAGCGGTGCGCGGCAATGGCCGAACCACGACGCCATTCGACTTTTCCGGCAACTTGACGGAGGGCGTGCTGCTAGGCTGCCTGGCGACGCGCTTCGTGAAGACCGAACTGCAATGGGACGCCGCCAAGCTGCAGATCACGAACAATAAGGATGCCAACGAGCATGTTCGTCGACGGTATCGCAAGCGCTGGGAAGTGAACGGGCTGTAACATTCGTTACGCGCACGAGGTGGAAGCGTGAGCGATGGGTGATTGAGGACCGTCGCTCACACTTCCGACTCGTAGATGCTCTGCGCTCACCGCTTATCCTCGCACGGCGCCGCCGTTGATCCTGATGATTTGGCCCGTGATGAACGCGGCGGCGGGGGAGACGAGCCAGCGGGCGACCTGGGCGACATCCTCGGGCGTTCCCCAGCGTCCGAGCGGCGTCTCCTGGAGCACGCGAGTCTGCCACGCGTTGGACGCATGCTCGCCCCAGGCCGTGCGAATCCAGCCGGGGGCCAGGCAATTGACGCGCACTTCCGGGGCCAGTTCGATCGCCAGGCTCTTCGTGAACGCCATGACGGCGCCTTTGACGGCGCCGAAAAGCTGGCCGCTGTCGCCGTCCATGCCGGTGTCGGCTTGATCCCATCCCATGGTCAGGATGACGCCTCGGCCTTGCCGTTTCATGATCCCGCCCACCGCGCGCGACAGCAGCATGGATGCCCGGACGTCGACGGCCCAGAGTTCTTCCAGCTTGCGCTCGAACGGCCACTTGGCGGCATCGCCGGTCAACGTGTCGGCGCCGGCGTTGTTGATCCAAATATCGATCGGTCCAAGTCGCCCGGCAGCATCGATCAGCTTGACATGCTCGGTGTCGTTGCGCAGATCGGCGAGGGTCGTGGCTGCTTTTACTTTTTTTTGCCGACACACTTCCGCGACGCGCTCGGCAGCGTCAAGCGAGCGCCGGCCATGAATGACCACGTTGGCACCGCCATCGGCCAGGGCGAGCGCGATGGCTCGGCCGATGCCGCTCGTCGATCCCGTGACGATGGCATTGAGGCCGGCAAGTTCGCGCTTCGATTCGACCGAGTGCGCCAAACGATCGAGCAGATCCTTCACCGTACTCTGGCGAACCGGATGCACGGCCAACGCCGCGATTTCCACAAGCGGCGCCAGCACGAACGCACGCTCATGCATGCGCGGGTGCGGCACGGTGAGATCGCAGCCGGGCTCGTGAACTTGCACGATGTCCGTGCCGTACAGCAACAAGTCCAGATCGATGGTGCGCGGGCCGAAGCGTTCCGCGCGCACTCGGCCAAGCTGTGTTTCGATGGCAAGCAAGACGGCCAAGAGCTTTCGAGCGCTCAGAGTGGTTTGCAACTCGGCTGCGGCGTTGAGGTATTTTTCCTGCCCTGGAGGCCCGCCGACAGGGTCGGTTTCGTGATACGATGAAACACGTATCACGTCGATGCCGGGCTGCAAGCGTAAGCGGGCGATGGCTTCGTCGAGCGTGGCCCGGCGATTGCCGAGATTGCTGCCCAGTGCGATGTAGGCCGTTACCATAGCGGTATCCCAGAGGTTCGGAGTACCTCACCCCTGGGCTTCGTGGGAATTCAGGTATTTGCGGGCAGCGGCGAGGATGTCCTTGTGATCGAACGCCAGCTTCGGCGGCCTCGCCAGGGAGAACCAGCCGACCTCGGCCGCATCGTCGCCGGCGCAGGGGTCGAGATCGTCCGGTTCGACCAGCGCGAGATACGCCACGGCGATATTGCGGCCGCGCGGATCGCGCTTCGGGTCGCCAAACGTGTGCAACTGCACCAGCTTCTTCAGGCGCACGCCGGTCTCTTCGAACAGCTCGCGCCGAGCGGCATCGTCAAGCGACTCGTCCATCTCGATGAACCCGCCCGGCGTTGCCCACAGCCCCTGGTACGGCTCATGCTTACGGCGAACCAGCAGCACCCGCGGCTTCTTCTCGCGCGTGACGATGACAATGTCGACCGTCACCGCCGGCCGCGGATACTCATAGACGTATTTTCCTCTCGGCATGCTCGACATCCTCCCACACGGAACGCTGTCATCATATCTATTCCACAGAAGCCCTGGGATGAGGTACTCCGAATCCCAGGGCTTCTGAGTACCTCACCGCTGGGCGTCGAAAATGCGAATCTCGTTTGACGTGGACGACACGCTGGTTCTCTACGAGCCCGGCGCGCCCATGGAAGTGGTCGTGCCCTGGTGGTGGCGTTGGCGCTACTCGGAGAAACTGCGCCAAGGCGCCAAGGACCTGTTGCTGGAGCTCCAATCGCTGGGCCATGAACTGTGGATCTATACGACGTCCTTTCGCGAGCCAGGGTACATGCGCGGCTGGTTCTCGTGTTTCGGCGTTAGCCTAGCCGATGTCGTCAATCAGGATGTGCACGATCACCGGGTGAACAAGGCCCAGTTTCCGGGTTATGTGCCGTCAAAATATCCCCCGGCGTTCGGCATCGATTTGCACGTGGACGATTCGGAGGGCGTCGCCGAGGAGGGACGGATGCACGGTTTCCGCGTGGTGGTGGTGTCGCCGAGCGACCTCGACTGGGCCGAGCGCGTACTGGATGCGGTACGCGGCGCCGTTTAGAAGCTGTTTCAAAACCGTAGCGTGGACTAAAGTCCACGCCACGCCCGGTTGTGAAACAGCTTGTTAGCCGCTCGCCTTCGGCGAGCGCGACGGCCGCGCTTGCGAGAGGCAAGCGGCTAAACAATTTACAAACGGCACATTGTTTGGTATAAACAAAGCCATACCCACCCTGCGTCCCATCCTGACGCGATTCAGACATTCCGGGAGTTCAATCATGTCCGGACTCTTTTCTCGCAGCGGTCCCCCGTCAGCCGACGGCGCCATCACGCCGACGCGCACGCGCATGGTGCTGGAGCTTCGGCACAACAGTGCGCTGGTGGGCTGCCGAATCGATCCGACGGGGCGTTTTGTTTTCGCTAGCGCTCAGGACAACACGATTCAGCGCTGGGAGCTGGCTGCGCCGAATGCGAAAGTCAGCTTGGTGGGCCATCGCAGCTGGGTGCGCGGCCTGGCGTTTCATGCTGCGACGCGCAGGTTACTTAGCGCCGACTGGAACGGCAAGGTGATCGTGTGGCCCTTCGACGCCGCCACGCCGCAGCCGGAACGCATTCTCGACGCGCACGATGGCTGGGCTCGCGCAATTGTCATGAGCCCCGACAACCGGCAATTCGCGACCTGCGGCAACGATAATCTCGTCAAGCTCTGGAACGTCGCCGATTTCACGTTGGCTCGGCAATTCGAAGGCCACACGTGTCACGTCTACAACGTCGCGTTTCATCCGGATGGACGTCATATCGTCTCCGGCGATCTGCGCGGCAACATCAAGCAGTGGGACCTGCAATCGGGACGCGAAGTGCGCCAGATGGACGCATCCGTAATCTTCCGTTACGATCCGACGTTTCGCGCCGACCACGGCGGCGTGCGCAGCATGTGCTTCAACTCGGATGGATCGCTGCTGGCGTGCGCCGGCATCACCAATGTCTCCAACGCGTTCGCGGGCATCGGCAACCCGGCCATCGTCCTGTTCAACTGGCAGACCGCGCAGCGCTCGCAGGTGCTGCGCGTCAACCCCGCGTTTCAAGGAACCGCCTGGGGCGTCGCGTTTCATCCCTCCGGTTTCGTGCTCGGCGCCGGCGCGGGCAACGGCGGAGGCCTGTGGTTCTGGCGTCCGACCGAAGCGAACTCGATTCACAACGTCGCCGTCCCCAATAACGCGCGCGATCTCGCCATGACGCCGGACCAGCGCCGCGTCGCGGTCCCCTGCTTCGACGGCGTCGTGCGCATCTACGAGTTGTCGTAATCCACATCCACCATCCGCGCGTCGCCGCGGCCATTACCATCGGACTACGTACTGTGGGGTGGGTGAAACGCACCGTTCCCCTCACTGGTGCGACTCACGCACCCTACCGATGACACAAACCAGGCAAGATCTTCCGATCGAATCGCTTGCGACGATTGTGCGAGTTCTTACTTCGGCCGCCAAAGATCGCCTAGCCCGTCACTTCGCCGCGGCTTCATTTCCGCGCCGACTTATTTCGACAACACCCAGGTGCAATCTCGGCAGCCCCTCCGCCTCGGCAACACGGAGACGCTACGACCGCATGAGATACCGCCGCATTCTGCCGCTGGGCCTCCTGATGATGGCGGCAGCGCTTGCCCATGCGCATGGCCCACCGCCCGTACAGTACGGGTTCCTCGTGGAAGGCGCCCCGTTGGATGCCAAGGCGCCTCCGCCGGGCGTTCCGTTCGCGCCACACCCGGGGGACATCGTTCTTTACGACGAGTTTAACCGGTTCTTCCAGGTTGTGTACAAGTGGGCCAACACGTCAGGACCGACGCATTGCGCTATGGTGATTGAACGCCCCAACGGCACGCCCGCGCTCTTGGAATTGACGGGACCCAAAGTCATTACCGCCAAAGTCGTGGTGATGGACATTGAGACACGGTTCAAGGAATACCCGGGCGTCGTCATGGTGCGGCGCTTGCGACAGTCGCTCACCAAGGACCAATCGCGAATCCTCACCGAGTTCGCGCATGCCGAGGTGGGCAAGAGCTTTGCCGTGGGCCGCGTCGTTCTGCAAATTACCCCCTTCTGTCCGCGCACGGGGCTTCGGCACGAGTTGTTCGGAAAGACGCCGCTGACGCGCAACCGCTGGTTCTGCTCGGAACTCGTGGTGTCCGCCGCCACCAAAGCAGGCGTGCTGAATACCAAGATCTGCTGCGCCAACGCCACCTATCCGCGCGACTTGGCCTATGACGAGCGCGTCGACCTCTCGGGTCTCTATCATCCGCCGCTGTACTGGACGCCGGGAACTCCGCGCTAATCCTAACCCACGCATCCCTGGGATTCGGAGCACCTCATCCCAGGGCTTCCTCGGTGGTTTGAAAGCCCATGGGGTGAGGTACTCCGAACCCCTTGGATCATCTGTCTCCGACATTTTTCTCCAGGCGCTTGCACTTCCGCGGAATCCCTTGGTAAGATAACAAGGCCTCGAACCTGCGCCGACTCAGGCGCGTCTATCAACTAAGGTTGTCGCGCCCGCGCGCGGCAAAGATGATTCACGCGAATGGGGGGTCTCATGAACCACAGCCACTCGTCGCCCTTGGAAGCTAGCGTCTTGGTCCTCAACAAGATGTTCATGGCCGTCCACGTTATCAGCGTGCGCCGCGCGTTCATCTTGCTGTGCAAGGACCTGGCGGAGGTCGTTGCGCTCGAGGACGGCCAGTTCTCGACCTATAGCTTCGACAGTTGGCGCGAGGTCAGCGAGTTCCGGGCCAAGCACTTTCGCGAGGAGGAGGACGACTGGGTTCGCACGTCGAACTCGGAAATCCAGGTCCCTCGCGTCATTCGCCTGACCAGCTACGAGCGAATCCCCAAGCACACGGTGAAGTTCAACCGCCGCAACATCTTCGCCCGTGACAACAACCAGTGCCAGTACTGCGGCAAGCGGTTCGCGACAAGCGAATTGAGCCTCGACCACATCGTCCCGCGCAGCCAGGGGGGCGACAGCTCGTGGGAGAACGTGGTCTGCGCCTGCATCGATTGCAACGTCCGCAAGGGCGGCCGCACGCCGAAGCAGGCGCACATGGGCTTGATCCGCAAGCCGGAGAAGCCGAAGCGCAGTCCGACGCTGTCGATGAAGCTGACCAGCAAGAAGTACCAGAGCTGGAAGACGTTCCTGGACAACGCCTACTGGTCGGTGGAGTTGAAGTAACGCGTACTGTTGAGCCGCTCGCTTTCGGCGAGCGCGAAGGAGCCACGAAGAGATTCGTGGCTCTTGTTCCATGAGGTGGGTCGTGAAAAGCCTATCCGAGTTGTTGCCGCCGGAAATTGTCGCGAAACTGCACCCCGACCTCCTCAAGAATGAAGCGGAATACTGGAAGGTGCGGGATCAGCTTTTGCCTCAATACGAAGGCCAATGGATCGGTTTCGCGGATGGCATCGTGGTCGTTTCAGGAAAAACCGCCGTCGAGGTCGGGCATGCGGCTCGCAAGACAGGCCGCCATCCGCATGTGACCTGCGTGGGTCATGAATTTGAGCCGGAACGCATTCGACGGGTCACGTTTCCCTACGATTCGTCCCCCTCACGGGAACCGATGCCGATGTTGGACTTGGAGTTTCGCGTATTGAGCGGAACGAGCGGTCCTTTGTTGAGCGCCGTGATTCCCGATACCGGGGCGGATGCCAGCGCGTTGCCTTGGCAGGATTGCCTGGCGCTCCAACTCGATCCAAGCCAGGGGCGTCTGGGCGCCTTGGCCGGATTCGGCGCCGGCTACAAGGGGACCATCGTATTCGACATCTGGGTTTTCCTGGACGGACAAGAATACCCCTGTCGCCTCCATGCTGACCTCTCAGGTCACGAGCGAATTCTAGGTCGCGACGTGTTGAATCGCCTGGAAATCCTCTTCCGTGGACCGGCCAACGAGGTCGTCGTCAATCCGTAAACTACGTTCATGTCCATCGACGTTGAAGCGCGCCGGCTTGTCGAGACGCACGATGTCCAGAGCGTGGCAGCCCTGCTTTCCGACAACGCCGCCTTGCGCGAGCAATTGGCTGAACTGCAGGCGCGCCTGACCGCGGACGTCTCCTATCTGCGCGACGAAATCAAGGCGGAGCGAGGCTTGCGGTCGTTGTCCGGCGACAGCGCCGTGATGAAGGCGGTTCGTCATGCCATCTCCCAGGTTGCTCCGACCGACAGCACCGTCCTGATTCAGGGCGAGACCGGCACGGGCAAGGAACTGGTCGCTCGCGCCATCCATCAAGTCAGTCCGCGGCGGCAGCGCTTGCTCGTCACCGTCAACTGCGCTGCCCTTGCGCCGCACCTCGTTGCTAGCGAGCTCTTCGGACATGAGGCCGGCGCCTTCACCGGCGCCGCCAAACGACGGATTGGCCGTTTCGAGTTGGCCCACCAGGGCACGCTCTTCCTCGACGAGATAGCGGAGATACCGCCCGAGCTGCAAACGATGCTCTTGCGCGTCTTGCAGGAAAAAACGATTGAGCGTGTCGGCGGGAACGCCCCCATCGCGGTTGACGTGCGCCTCATCGCCGCCACGCATCAAGACCTGTCCCAGGCCGAGGCCGACGGCCGATTCCGCGCCGATCTTTTCTATCGTCTCAACGTTTTTCCAATTCGCATTCCGCCGCTGCGCGAGCGCCGCGAGGACATCCCCGATCTCGTTCGCCATTTTCTGCTGCACTTCGGAAGGCGTTTGAACAAATCGATCGAACGGGTTGCGCCGTCGGCCCTGGCGTTGCTCTCGGCGTATGACTGGCCCGGCAATGTCCGCGAACTGGAGAACCTCATCGAACGCGCCATGATTATCGCCGACGGCAACGTTTTGAACATCGACGCCAGTTGGCTTGCTGTCTCGTCGCCGCGCATCCCGAATGCGGACGGCCAATCCACGAGCACCTTGCGCGACCAGGAACGACAAGCGATTATAGACGCGCTCGATGCTTGCGCCGGGAAAATCTATGGCCCCGACGGCGCCGCGGCTCGTCTCGGCGTCAAGCCGACGACGCTCTATGGCAAGATGAAACGGCTCGGCATCCGCTCGCCCAAAAACGACGCGCGGTGACCATCCGTCGTCGCGCCGACGATGGCGCGTCATTTCTAGCTCACGCTGACTTCCCGCTTGCTGTATCCAACTCCATGCTTTGCAATAGCTTGCAGCCCGTCCGTCGCCACCGGCGCGTCGGCACTGAATGTGCGTTAGGCCGCTGTGTCGCCCGAATTCCAACAGGAGCTATGTCATGGCCTATGTCGTTTGCGAACCGTGTCACGATTGCAAGTACACCGATTGTGTCGTCGTCTGCCCGATGGATTGCTTTTACGAGGATGACAGGATGCTGTACATCGATCCGAATTCCTGCATTAACTGCGACGCGTGCGCCCCGGAGTGTCCCGTCGCGGCAATTCACCAGGATTCCGAAGTCCCGATCGCGTGGGCCGATTTCATCGCGCTCAACGCCGACCGCACGGCTGCGCTGATCGCAGGCGGTCAAGGGCCGCTCCGCGAGAAAAAGGATGCCAAAGAGGGGCCCGGCTGTCGGAAGCGAGATTAACAGAGTCAGAGCCTAAAGCGTCAGCGAAGGAAAGTCTCTTTGCTAACGCTTCAAGTCTTGATCGTTGTTGCAATGAATTCTCATGGCAGCGCGGCCGCGTTTCGGATACCTTGATATTCTCGCCTCGATCACACGCACTCCGAAGAAACCCGCCATGACGATGCGCATCTTGCTTTGCTGTTTGCCTGCGATTATTGTGCCGACCGTCGCATTGACGTGGGACGCGGAACCCGGCTCCTTACGGAGCTCGGCTCGCCAGGATAGCTCGACTCGCCAGCCGGCCCCGCCGACATCCTTCGAGTGCCGCTGGACTGATGCGCCGATCAAGATCACCGGCAAAGGGACCGACCCGGCCTGGAAACATGCCCAGATCATCGATCACTTCTACGTTCCCTGGCTTGGGGACAAATCTCGGCCTGCCAAAACGAAGACCAAGGCGAGGCTGCTCTGGGATCGCGATTACATCTACTTCTTCGCCGACATGGAGGACACCGATCTCTACGCCGACATCAAGGAGCATAACGGCATGCTCTGGAACAACGACGTGTTTGAGCTGTTCTTCAAGCCGTCGGACGACAAGCCAGGCTACTACGAGTTTCAGGTGAACGCTGCCGGCGCGGTGCTCGATCTGTTTCTGCCGAGGCGCGGAGCTGGCGGGTTCGATCGCTTCAAGAACGACACAAAGTTTCATGTTGACGCCAAGGTGAGCTTGCGCGGCACACTCAATAAATGGACCGACAAGGACGACGGCTGGTCGGTCGAGGGGCGCATTCCGTGGACCGATTTCATTCGCACCGGCGGGCGGCCCGATCGGGGCGAGAAGTGGAAGTTCGCCCTGTGCCGGTACGATTACTCCGTCGACTTCGAGGGCCCGGAGCTGTCGACTTGTGCTCCGCTCAAGACGCGTAACTTCCATGCCTACGAAGACTACGCCACGTTGACGTTCGTCGGCCCGGACAAGACGAAAGTCGGCACGCCGCGCGGCCTAGCGACCTACACGCCGATGACGACATCGCGCGTCGTCGGCTTCCCCGAGGGGCCGACGCCGTATCAGGTCCAGCGCGTCTACTCCAAGGTGATCATGAACTATCCGCAGATCACGCACTGGATTCCGGGCTCCGATCAACTTCTCGTCGTCACTCTTCCCAGCGCAGGCGCTTCGAGCAAAATCTATCGCATGACGGACGATCCGAATGTCGCCGACTGGGAGCTGTGGATGGAGTCGGCCGATGTGATCTATCAACTCGAGTTCCATCCGAAGTTCGCCCAGAACGGCTACGTCTTCGTCGGGTCCAACGGCGATAACCCATCTCCATTGAAAGTGGAGCCCAAGGGCGTCAAGGGGGCGAAGAAGAAGACGCGGCTGACGCGCTACACGATGGACACCAAGCCGCCCCATAAGATCATTCCCGGATCAGAAAAAATCATTATCGAGGTCGAATCGAACGGCCACAACGGCGCCGCCCCCGTCTTCGGGCTCGACGGCATGATGTACCTGACCACCGGCGACGGCACGTCCGATTCCGACACGCTCGTCGTCGGCCAGGACATGAGCTCACTTCTGGCCAAGGTGCTGCGCATCGACGTCGATCGGCCCGATCCCGGTAAAGGCTATTCGGTGCCGAAGGACAATCCCTTCGTCAACATGAAAGGCGCTCGTCCGGAAATCTGGGCGGTCGGCCTGCGCAATCCGTGGCGCAGTTGCGTCGATGCAAAGACCGGGCACATCTGGGTCGGGCAGAACGGGCAGGACCTCTGGGAGCAAGCGTTCCTGGTCAAGAAAGGGGACAACTACGGCTGGAGCGTCATGGAAGGAAGCCATCCGTTTTACCTGGAACGCAAGCTCGCTCCGGTCCCGCTGACAAAACCGACCGTTGAGCATCATCATTCCGAAGCGCGTTCGCTCACCGGCGGGCTCGTCTACTACGGCAAAAAACATCCCGATCTCGTCGGGCACTACATCTACGGCGATTACTCGACGGGCAAAATCTGGGCGGTCAAGCACGACGGCGACAAGGTCGTCAGCCATCGCGAAATCTGCGACTCGCGCCTGACCATCACCGGCTTCGGCGTCGATTCCAAGGGCGAAATCCTGATCGCCGACTTCCAAAAGAGCGACAAGGGCGCCCTGTACACGCTCGTGCCGACGCCGGAGGAGAAAAAGAAGACGAGCTTCCCGAAGAAGCTGTCCGAGAGCGGGCTGTTCAAAAGCGTCAAAGGGCACGTGATGCAGGATTCGCTGATTCCGTACTCGGTGAACGCGGTGCTTTGGTCCGACGGCGCCGCCAAACAGCGCTGGCTCGGCATGCCGCCGGGAGGCAGGATTGATTACACCAAGTCGCGCGGCTGGGGCTTCCCCGATCAGACCGTCATCGTGAAGTCGTTTTACATCGACACCGAAGAGGGCAACCCCGCGTCGCGCCGTTGGATCGAAACGCGTTTCCTCACCAAGCAGGGGACCGAGTGGTACGGTTACTCCTATGCCTGGAACGACGAGCAAACCGAAGGCACACTCATCGAATCCAAGGGCGCCGACCGCGAGTATGCGATCAAGACGAAGGCAGGCGCGAAGAAGCTGAACTGGCATTACCCGAGCCGAGCCGAGTGCATGGTCTGCCATAGCCGGGCGGCCCAGTACGTGCTGGGCTTCACGGAGCTGCAGTTCAACCACGAGTACACCTACCAGGACCGGCGAGCCGAGCCCCGTAAGGGACCGGTTGAGAGCGTGCGCGAGAATCAACTCGCCGTCTTTGAGCGCTTCGGGCTGTTCAACACGTTCAACTGGAGCGAAGCGGCCCGCGACAAGATGCGCATCGAGCTCAAGGAGAAGGGCATGACGACCAAGGAGATCAACGCCGAGATCGCCAAGCGTTCGGCCACGAAGGATCAGCGCCCGGCCGGATCGACGTCGCTCTTGCCTTTCGATCCAGCCAAGCTGAAACGCCTCGTCGATCCGTACGACAAGAAGCAAGATCTGACGCTGCGCGTGCGCAGCTATCTGCACAGCAACTGCTCGCAATGCCATGTCGAAGCCGGCGGCGGCAATTCGGCGATGGAACTGGAGTTTACGAAATCGCTGGAAGAGATGCGCATCATCAACGTCAAGCCGTTGCACGACATCTTCGGCATCAAAGACGCGAAGATCATCGCCCCCGGCCATCCGGAGCGGTCGGTCCTGTTGCATCGCATCAGCCACCGCGGCAAAGGCCACATGCCGCCGTTGGCCACGCGCGTCGTCGATCAGGAGATGGTGGAAACGATCCGCGAGTGGATTCGGCGCATGCCCTAGTGGATTTGGCGAAAGACGGTTGAGTGGTGAGCCGATGTAGGGTGCGTGAAACGCACCGTTCGCAAGGAACGGTGCGTTTCACGCACCCTACAGGACTACCACAACTCTCCGATCGCCCGGCCTGGACTGATCGTGTACGGCCGGTCGGACAGATCGTGGTAGTGCCCGCCCGGATCGAGGCCGAGGGCGGCGAACATGGGGGCGGCGAGATCACACGGGCTGTACGGATTCGTGCTCGGGTAGGCGGCGATGCGATCGGAGGCCCCGACCACCAAGCCACCACGCACTCCCGCGCCGGCGAACAACACCGAGTACGCGCCGGCCCAGTGCTTTCGCCCCGGAATATTCCCAGCAAAACCCGGCTCCAGCGCCACCCGCGGCGCGCGGCCAAACTCACCCATGCATACGACCAGCGTCGTGTCCAGCAATCCGCGCTGCTCCAGTTCTTCCAATAACGCCGACAGACTGTAGTCCAACCTCGGCAACAAGTGATCCTTCAGAGTCGGAAAGATGTCGTTGTGCGTGTCCCAGCCGTACTCGTCTTCCGGCGTCGGCGTCATGTCCTGGCCGCGAATCATGTGGTTCCAGAACACGGTGACCCACGGCACGCCGGCCTCGACGAGCCGCCGGCCCAACAGCATCGCCTGCCCAGACCGGTTCGGCCCGTAGCGTTCGCGAACGCGCGCCGGCTCGCGCGCTAGATCGAATGCTTGCCGATAGCGCGGCGAATCGAGGAATTCGAACGCCCGGCGATGCAGTTGATCGCGTTCCAAGAGAGCCGGATCGTTGCGCCAGGCTGATCCTTGCCGTTCGAGAGCATTCAACAGCGATTGGCGCCCATGCTGCCGAACGGTCGGGATATCGTCGTTCGGCTCCAGGCCCGGCATGGTCGTGGCGGTGTCGGTGCAATTGCCCAGGATGAGCGGCTCGTTGCCGCGGCCAAGCAATCCGCCGAACTGTCCCGGCCCCGCCTCACGCGGCGTCAGAAGCGGCCCGTTCAAATGCACCGCGGTGTACGGGAAATCCCGGCTCGGACGCACACGCCGCAGGATCGCGCCGTAGGTCGGGAAGTCGGTCGGCCGAATGGGCGGGTTCGACGAGCGGCGCAGATGAAACTGCCCCGTCAGCGCGAGGTAGCTGGCCGACCCGTGATCGACGTCATCATGGGAGACGCTGCGGACGATGGCGTAACGATCGGCCAGGCGAGCGAGGCGCGGGAGATGCTCGCAGACCCGTGTGCCGGGAACGCCCGTTGGCGTCGCGTGGAATTCACCGCGGATTTCCTCAGGCGCTTCGGGCTTCATGTCGAACGTGTCGAGCTGACTAACGCCGCCGCCGGTGAAGACGAGCAGGACGGAACGCGCCCGGGCCCGGATGGCGTTCGGCTTCGAGTGGGCCGAGTCCGCCAGCGCAGCGAGCGCTGCTAGCCCGCCGACGCGCAACCATTCGCGCCGCGTCAGTCAGCTATCTGCTTGCCGTTCATCGCAGAGAATGCGCAGCATGCCAATATCATACATGCGAATTCGTGTTTGGTGGTATCCCCGCATTCGTTCTTCGTAGGGACAAGCTGCCAGCTTGTCCCCTAGTGTTGGAGGACAAGCTGGCAGCTTGTCCCTACGGCACTGTATCGTATGTTCTCTTTGGCCAGACATTCTTCTTTTGATGGGCATCTCATGGCTTTCACCATCCAATGCACCAAGTGCGGCGCCAAGCTCAACTCTCCCAAGGCGATTCCGGCCGGGGGCAAAAGTGAAGTGCCTCAAGTGCAAACAGCAGTTCGTCGTCGCGGCTGAGGAGGAAGAAGAAGGCGTATCCGAGGCTGCGGACGAGGAAGCCGCGGAGGAAGAGACGCCGAAGCCGAGAAAGCCCGCCAAGCCGGCGGACGACGATGAGGTCGATGCCGACGAGGAGGAAACCCCCGTACCCAAGAAATCTGCCAAGAAGGATGAAGAAGCCGAAGACGAGAAGGGAACCGGCAACACGGGCGTGGTGTTCGAATTGGTCGGCAAAGAAAAAGACAAAGCGGTCGTCGGGCAACCGTTTTCGGTGCGCCACGATTCCAGCGGCTTCCAGCCAAGCTTCTTCAACAACAGCGTTCGCCTTGCGTCGGCCATCGCCGCGGCCAAGAAGAATTAGCACCTTCGAAGCTCCGCGCACGCAGTGAGCGGCGGCGTAGAGCCGCTTACTGCGTGCGCGGCTCTTTGACCCGTCACTTCTTCATCATAAGTAGGGTGCGTGAAACGCACCTTTCCGCGTATCGGTGCGTTTCACGCACCCTACATCACTTCTTCAGCAGCCGATGATTCGTCAGCGTCATCGTCTTGACACTTTGCCCCGCCGCCGACGCGGTGACAACGGAGAGCATCGTCGGCAAATCCCAGGACGCCAGGCGCGTCCAGCGATTCTGAATTGTCTCGCTGCGCTGCAACTCGCCGGTTTTCGCATTCCAATAGTGCACCGTGTACGAGCGCGGCAAGAACTTCTTCTCGGCATTAATATCGTTTTCGATGATCGTGATGGTCATGTTGGTCTTGCCCATCGCGCGATTGACGACGCTGATTTGCCGATCCTTCACGCGATAGGTTGACGCCATCGAGCCGCCCTCGAAGATCACCAATCGGCCCAGCGGATGATCGGTGTCGCCATCGGCGAAGCGCAGCACTGGCGCCTTCCCGGACGCGGGTCGGGCGATGCGGTGCAGGGCCATTGATTCGAGTTGCTCCTTGACCCAGTCGCGAGCGGGGTCGTCGCCGATCATGTCGAAATCGACGTCCCCCTTGGCCGACACCGTCGCGCGCCCCTTCCACGGTCGGCCATCGACGATCGCTTTAACGTCGGCTTCGAAGCCGGGGAAGTCGGACCACGACGCGCGAGCAGCAATCGCTTCCTGGAAAAGCTGGACGGCTTTCGAGTCAGCGCCCGTTGTGTCGAGGGGCCAGGCAAATGCGAACGTGGCGAACTCGCGGATTTCGTCATACTTCTTGCCCTCATAGACGCCGGCCTCCTTGAGCGTTTGCGTCATGTAGACGGCATAATGTCCCGACCCAGGCGGCGTCCAACTCGCCACGCCCATGTCGTTCGCCGTGAGCTTGTGGTCCTTCAGATCTTTCCCGACGGCGATAAGCGTAGCGTTCGGGATCGGCTTGCCGTTGCGCGTCGCGATGAATTGGACGATCTTGTCGGTGCCGCAATACAGAATCTCGAACGGGATTTCCTTCTTGGGCTGCATGGCCCGCAAATCGTGATGGCTGCCCGCGAACGCCTTGGGATAATGGCGCAGCAGGAACGGCTTCTTGCCGATGACGCCATAGGTGCATTCGCCGACGACGGCCAGGCTGCCCGTCGCTGGAAGTAAGGCACGCAGCCGATCGGCGCTTGCCTGCACGCGCAACGGCTCGAACTCGCCCGGCTTGGCCTGCACCCACAACTTGGTGTGCGCGATTTTGGCGACGAAGCGCGGATCGCCGGCCTCGGCCTGATCGCTGAAGTAAACCTCCGCGTAACGCCCGCCTTCCGCCGGCGGCCGAATGCGCACGAACAGGAAATGGGCTGATGCCGCATCAGCAATGAATGCGATCACTACGAGCGCGAACCAACAACGATGCAGTGTCATGGCGGGTGTCCCCCTCGTCGATTTTTCCACCGGCTATTATACATCCCGCTGCTTCAAAGCCTTGACTGCGGTATTGAGGATCTCCGCTATTTTTTTGGGGATTTCTTCGAAGCCCTGGGATGACGTACTCCGCATCCCAGGGCTTCGGGAGTACCCTCACCCCTAGGCGTCCATGCGGTATAACAAACTCCATGACGATTCCGACGGTCTATCTGGTCGGCGCGGGGCCCGGGCATCCGGGGCTGCTTACGTTGCGAGCCGTCGAGTGCTTGCGCGAGGCCGATCTTGTGCTCTACGACAAACTGGTCGCGCCGGTCCTCCTGGAATACGCGCCGGCGTCGGCCGAGAAACGCTGCGTCACCGAGCTGGCGGAGCATCACGATGATCGCGTGCTGCCCATTCACGACTCCATGATCGCCGCGGCGCGAGCCGGCAAGTGCGTCGTTCGGCTCAAGGGGGGGGATCCGCTGGTTTTTGGCCGGGGCGCCGAGGAAGCGGAGGTGTTGCGCCAGGCCGGCATCCCGTTCGAGATCGTGCCCGGGGTGACGGCGGCGCTCGGGGCGGCGGCCTATGCCGGCATCTCGCTGACCCATCGCGCGTGCGCCAGCGCCGTCGCGTTTGTCACCGGCCACGAGAACCCCACGAAGCCCGAAAGCGCCGTCGATTGGAAAGCCCTCGCTCGCTTCCCCGGCACGCTGGTGATCTATATGGGCATGTCGCGGCTCGATCGCATCGTGGCGACGCTCGTCGCAGAGGGTATGGATTCTCAGACACCGGCAGCGATCGTCCAGTACGCGACGCTCGGAACGCAGCGCACGCTGACGGCATCGCTGGGCGATCTGCCTCGCCGGGCCCGCGCGGAAGGTGTCTCTGCCCCGGCGGTGATCTTCATCGGCCCGGTCGTCGCGCTGCGGGATGAATTGGCGTGGTTCGAACGCCGGCCGCTCTTCGGCAAGCGCGTTCTCGTCACCCGGCCCAAGCAGCAAGCCGGCGAGATGGTACATCGGCTTGCCGAGATGGGCGCCGTGCCGTTCGTGTTGCCGAGCGTGGAGATACGTCCGCTGTCCGACTGGACTGCCGTGGACAATGCGATCCGTACGTTGCCGCAGTACGATTGGCTTGTTTTCACCAGCGCGAATGGAGTAAATGCGTTTCTGGGTCGGCTTGAGGCGCTCGGCTTGGACATGCGCGCCCTGGGGAACACACGCCTTGCCGCCATCGGGCCGAAGACCGCCGAGGCTTTGACGGCGTATCACTTGCGTCCCGATGTTGTTCCAGCGCGATTTCAATCGGAGGATCTAGCGGCCGCACTGATCGCTTACATCCAGCCGGGCAAGCGTGTACTTCTGGCTCGCGCCGACCGAGGCCGGGAGATTCTGAAGGAGTTGCTGGAAGCGCATTGCCTGGTCGAGCAACTCGCCGTGTATTCCCAGGTCGATGCGGTCGAGCCGGATAGCGAGCTGATGGATGCACTGCGGCGCGGCGAGATCGAGTTTGTGACGCTGACGAGTTCGAACATCGCCCGTGCCTTGCTCGGTCGGCTCGACGCGACCTGCCGGCGCCGCATCGAGGCCGGCGAGATCAAGCTGGTAACCATCAGCCCGGTGACCAGCGAAGCCGTGCGAGCGTTAGCGTTGCCCGTCGCGGCCGAAGCAACCGAAGCGACGACGGCGGGGGTTGTCGAAGCGATGGTTCGGTTGGTCCGAGAGTAATCGGGGCACGACGCGTAAGCAAGGGATTTTGCCGCATCCTTCGCTTACGCTTCAGGCTCTGACAACTCGATCCTTTTGGTCGAGAGAAATTGTCATGCGCTACATCCTGGCCACCATCAGCTGGTTCCTCGTCGTGATGCCGGCGTTCGGTCAGAGCGCGGGCATCGAGTTCTTCGAGAAGCGAATTCGCCCGGTGCTGGTCGAGCACTGCTACGAGTGCCATGCGACGACATCGAAGAAGGTGCGCGGCGGGTTGTTGCTCGATAGTCGCGACGCTCTACGCAAGGGAGGCGAAAGCGGACCGGCGGTCGTGCCGGGTGATCCGGAGAAAAGCCTGCTGATCCGGGCCGTGCGCTACACCGATCCCGACATGAAGATGCCCAAGAAGGGCAAGCTGCCGGCCAACGTCATCGCCGATCTCGAAGCGTGGGTGAAGATGGGCGCTCCCGATCCGCGCGACAAGGCGACGGTCGTCAAGAGCGCCAAGACCTGGGACGAGATCGTTGCCGAACGCCGCAAGTGGTGGAGCTTGCAGCCCGTGAAGCAGCCGGCGATTCCGACGCCGAAGGATGCCAAATGGTCGAACGATCCGGTCGATCGGTTTCTGCTGTCAGCCATGGAGGCGAAAGGAATCGCGCCCGCGAAAGACGCCGATCCGCGCACGTTGATTCGGCGCTTGAGCCTGGTGTTGACTGGCTTGCCGGCGACGGTTGATCAGACCGAGGATTTTGCGAAAGCGTGGGACGCTGCAGGCGCTAAACGGGGACAGGTGCTGGAGAAACTCGTCGATCGGCTCTTGGTTTCGCCGCATTTCGGCGAACGCTGGGCCAGGCACTGGATGGATATCGTGCGCTTCACCGAGACGCATGGCAACGAATGGAACTACGACGTGCACCACGCCTGGCGCTACCGCGATTATCTCATCCGGGCCTTCAACGAGGATGTGCCGTACGATCAGCTGATTCGCGAGCACATCGCGGGCGATCTACTGCCCAAGCCGCGCTTCAGTCGCCCCTCTCCCTCCGGGAGAGGGGTCGGGGGTGAGGGGACGGGCCGCTTCAACGAATCCGTGATCGGCGCCGCCTTCTATCGCTTCGGCGAAGTCAACCACGACGATTGCATCGACCTGCGATCCATCGGCTATGATCTCGCGGACAACCAGATCGACACGCTATCGAAAGCGTTTCAGGCCATGACGATCGCCTGCGCCCGCTGCCACGATCACAAGCTCGACGCCATCTCGATGCGCGATTATCACGGGCTGCTCGGCGTCCTGCGCAGCTCGCGGCAAGTGGCGCACACGATCGACGCGCCGGAGGCCAACGCGGACACCATGCGAAAGATGCGCGACGTCAAGGAGGCGATTCGCCGGGAGCTTGCCGCGGCTTGGCGGCGGGAGATCGATCCGGAGATGTTTGAGAAAGCACTGACGGCGATCACTGATGACAACTTGCCGATGGAGCATCCGCTGGCTCCCGTGCGGATGGCTGCCAAGGAACAGCGAAAGGGGCTTTCGTTTGCGGAGGCATGGCGCAAAGTCGCCGCGCAGTATGAACAGGCCCACCGCGAGCGGGACGCCTTCAACAAGAAAAACTTCACGATCCTGGCGGACTTTCGCCAAGGCAATTGGCCGGGGTGGCAGATGGACGGGCTAGGACTGCGCGGCCAGCCTTCGCTCAACGGCGAATTCATCGTCGAAACGGCGAACGCGCGCGCTATCGCCGCGATTCTTCCGGCCGGCGCCTACACGCACACGATCTCCGACAAGCTCAACGGCGTCCTGCGCTCGCCGATCTTGTCATCGAAGCACAAATACATCAGCTTCCAGGTGCTCGGCGACCGCGCGGCGGCAGTGCGGCTGGTGTCGAATAACTGCCAGCTCAACTATCGCAACTTCAAGTATCTGACTAAGAACGAACTCCACTGGATCACCCTGCCCATTCCTGAAGACGCGGAAAACCTGCGCGTTTATGCGGAGATCATGACGAAGCTGGATAACCCGAAGTTTCCCGACCAACTCGGTTCGCTCGGCGCCGGCAAGGATTATCGCATGCCGTGGGAGAAGGCCATCGCCGATCCGCGCTCGCATTTCGGCGTCACGCAGGTGGTGCTGCACGATCAGCCGAACCCGCCGAAATCGCTGTTAATGCATCTCCACAGCCTGTTTGTTCCAGCGCCGGCCGATTTGCCTGCGCTGGCCAAGCACGTTGCGGCAAAAACGCGCGCCGCCGCTCTGGCCTGGGAGAACGCCAACGCCAACGAGGGCGAAGCGATGTGGCTGAATGTGATGGTGCAAGGCGGCTTGCTCAGCAACCATACCCAGGCGACGCCAAAGCTGTCCAACTTGATCGCCGAGTATCGCAAGCTCGAAGCCGATTTGTCGTTGCCGCGCGTCGTGCCGGGGCTTGCCGATTTCGGGCCGGGCTTCGATCAGCCGATTTTCACGCGCGGCGACTGTATGAAGCCGGGAGAAAAGGCGCCGCGCGGTTACGTTAACGTACTTCTCCCCTCTCCCCTCCGGGGGAGAGGGGATGGGGGTAAGGGGGCGGCGCCAACGGGCAGCGGCCGCTTGGAGCTCGCGAATCTCATCGCTTCGCCGGACAATCCGCTTACCGCCCGCGTCATGGTCAACCGCGTTTGGCATCACCTCTTCGGCGCCGGCCTGGTCCGCACCGTCGACGATTTCGGCCATGTCGGCGAGCTGCCGTCGCATCCAGAGTTGCTCGACTACCTTGCGCATCAATTCTCCCGAAGCCTCGGGATGAGCGCAGCGAATCCCGGGGATCCAGCACTCGGATGGTCCATCAAGCAGCTCATCCGTCGCATCGTCTTGACGCGCGCTTTCCGCCAATCGCACACGGCGAACGCCAAGGATATCGAGATCGATCCGGAGAATCGCTTGCTGTCGCGCTATCCGGCCCGCCGCATGGAGGCCGAGGCGATTCGCGACGCCATTCTGTTCACGTCAGGCCGGCTCGATCGCACGCTTTACGGCATGAGCATCTCCGCGTATCGCGACAAGGAGTATCCCGACCGCCGATTGTTCAAAGGCCCACTCGACGGCAACGGGCGGCGCAGCATTTACATCCGCGTCACGCTGATGGAACCGCCCAAGTTTCTGGAAAT
Organism: Planctomycetota bacterium; assembly: GCA_016872605.1. Taxonomy (GTDB): domain Bacteria; phylum Planctomycetota; class Planctomycetia; order Gemmatales; family Gemmataceae; genus SIAQ01. The sequence goes on along the minus strand of VGZI01000037.1, from coordinate 15,671 downwards.
CTTCAACTTCCCCGGTGGAAAAGTCTGCCAAGGGCGGCGCGACGTCACCGACACTCCAGCTCAAGCGTTGGCACTGCTGAATGATCCCTTCGTTCATCAGCAAGCCGAGGTCTGGGCCAAGGCGCTGGTTGCGCGTAAGAACGACACGCTGGCGAGCCGGCTGGAGGCGATGTTCGCGACGGCGCTGGGCCGACCGCCGCGGTCGGAGGAGCGCGAGCGCTTCGAGCGCTATGCGCAGCGCGTGGCGGAAGCGCACGGCGTACCACGCGAGGGCGTTTTGGGCAGCGCGGCGGTCTGGCGGGACGTCGGGCACGCGCTCTTCAACGTGCGCGAGTTCATCACGATACCGTGATCCTCTCTTCGTTCAGCGCTCGCGCGGCGCCATGCGGCGTAAACGAATCACGCGATTCACGTGAGGTCCGCGCTCGCCAGAGGCGAGCGGCGAAACACGATTCCCCTACAATATCGTGGCCCATCCTCCGACGCGGAACCCGACATGAAACCGTTTGCGAAAGTCACGCTTTTTTCCATCGGCATCGCCATCGTCGCGATTGCATCGACGCATCTGCCGGCTCAGCCGGCGCAGCGAACGCCTGTCCCGGACGCGGCCGCGCAGGGTAGGGCGATGAAGCTGCTGCTCGATATTTTCGCGGCCGAATTGGACGATGCGACCACGCGCGACAAGAAGCTGCGGCTTGCATCGACGCTCTTTCAGCAAGGCAAGGAGATCAAGGACGATCAGGCCGTGCGTTACGTCTGCTTCCGCGAGGCGCGCGATCTGGCAGCCAAGGCCAATGAGACCACGCTGGCGCTGGCAATCGTCGATGAATTGAGCCGCGATTACGATGTGGATGGCCTGGCCCAGAAGGCGGCGGTTCTGAGTTTGGCGGTGGCGTCGGCCGAGGACAAGGACGCCGGCCTCGCGCTTGTCGATGTAATTCGCCCCTTCCTGGCCGAGGCGCTTGACGCCGATCATTTCAAGGCCGCCTACGGTTTCGGCGACGCCATCGTCAACGCCGCTAAGAAGGCCAAGAGTCCGAGTCTGGTGCTCGAATGGCAGAAACGCGTCGAGGAGATCAAGACGTTCGAAAAGAGCTTCTCCAAGGTGCAAGGATATCTCGACCGCGTCGCGGCCAATGCGAAGGATTCCGAGGCGCAGCTGGAGCTGGGCAAGTACTACGCATTTCAGAAGAAACGCTGGGAGAAGGCGCTGGCGTATTTTGCGCTGTGTGCCGACCCATCGCTGGGTCCGCTGGCGAAACAGGACCTGGCGAACCCGGCCGACGTCAAGGCTCAGCTTCAGCTGGCCGACGGATGGTGGGTGGCGGCGATCGCCCATAAAGATGGGGCCAAGTTGGCGGTGCAGATGCGGGCGATGCACTGGTACGAGAAGGCGCTGCCGAGCTTGTCTGGCTTGAGCCGAACCACGGCGCAAAAACGCATCGACTTCGTTCAAGAAAAACTAGCCGGCACAGCATCGGTGGCAGCGCCGCCGATCAACCTGGTCGTCGGCGAGTTGCGCAAGTTTGACGGGCACTCCGATGAACTCAAAGGCGTCGCGTTTTCGCACGATGGCCGTTATGTCGCGTCGTGCGGCCGAGATCAGACCGTTCGCGTCTGGGATACGCTTGGCAAGGACACCAAGGAGATTCAGAACATCCGTGCTCACACGAAGGAAGTCTGGTCCGTCGCGTTTCATCCGAACCATCGCTACCTGTTCTCGGCAAGCTGGGACGGCACGGTGCGCATGTGGGATTTCAAGACAGGCAACGAAGTTAAACGCTGGACGCACACCAAGGACGTCAACGGCCTGGCACTGTCGCGCGACGCCAGCACGATGCTCACCGGGTGCGACGATGAGAAGGTTTATCTCTGGAACGTTACGAGCGGGGACGAGATACGCCGGTACACCGGGCATTCGAATTACGTGTATGCCGTCGCATTCTCGCCCGATGGCCGATACGTCGCGTCGGGCGGCGTTGACAAGACGGTGCGCGTGTTCGACCACGGCTCGGGGCAACCGGTGAAGGTGTTTGACGGCAGCAACGAATCGATCACGGCGGTTGTGTTCACGGCAGACAGCAAATACGTGATATCCGCGGGAGATTCGGTGATTCGCATGTGGGACATTCAGAGCGGCAAAGAGATGCCTCGCCGTTTCGAGGGACATTCAGGCCGCGTGCCCGCGTTGGCGATTTCGCCGGACGGTCGACGCTTGATCACCGGCGGCGACGATCGCACCGTGAAGTATTGGGATGTGGCGACAGGCAAGATGTTGCATAGTTTTGCGGGCCATACCGACACGATCACGTGCGTGGCTTTTTCATTCGATGGCCGACGGGCGGTGACAGGGAGTTACGATCGGACGGTGCGGGTGTGGGGCGTGCCGGCGCGGTGAAAATCGGGAGTCAGGGATCAGGAGTCAGAAGTGACACGCGGCGCGTTCGTTTCGAACGCTTCTATCCCGGCGTACCTGCCGAATCACATTCGGACTCTAAATCTCCGGCTCCTGACTCCTGATCCCTGAAAAAAAAAGACCTCGCTGCACTGAAGCAGCGAGGCCCTTGGGGTCAAGCCCGATGAGGAGCTGACGGGTTACTTGCAGCACGAGGCCGGACGGCAGCAGTTGCGGTGGCTGTGGCAGTGGTCGCGGCAGCCGAGGCTGGCCAGACGATCACGCAGTCCGCCGAACAGGCTTCCACGGTCGCAGCAAGCGTTGCTGGTGGTGGTGCGGCAAGGAGCAGCGGTCGTGGCGCACGGAGCCGCCGGAGCGACTTGCTTGCGGACCCAGCGGGTGCAGTTGACCGTTTCCTCGGTCGGGACGCAGACGCGAACCGTCCGGGTGGCCTTGCACTTCACTTGGCGGGTTTCCCACACCGTGCACTTCTCCATGCGTTTCTCGGTCACGCACTTGTTGACGCAGACCTTTTCTTCCTTCCACACGTTCTTGCAGACGGCAACCTTGCACTTGACGGCTTCGGTCGTGCAGACCTTCTTGCAGACCGTCGTCGGGCAGTCGCGGTACTCGGGGCAGTTCACCCAGACGCGGACGGTGTGAGCCGGACGGCAAGCGTTGTTGCACGCATTGGCCGCGGCCGGTTTGCCACAGGCGTCGTTGCAACCGCGTTGGTGACCGCAGGCATGGCCACAGCCATGGCCGGCGAACAGGCCGCCGCTGCCGAAGCCGCCGAAGATCGGCTGAACTTCACGGCATTCCCAGTGGCCCAAGCGAACGAGCTGCTTCTTGTTCACCGTCTCCTGGACGTACTTGTAGGACGTCTTGTTGACGGTTCGCTCTTCCCACACGGTTTCCTTGTGGCAAACCTTGCGGGTTTCCCAGGTCGGAACCATCTTGGTCACGCACACTTCGCGTTCTTTGACGACGGGGACCCGTTCACAGCGAGTCGTTTCGTACTCTTCAGTCTTGCAGACGATTTTGTTTACTGTCCGTTTGACGGGAACAGTCTCGCGCACCCACTGCGTGCAGGCCACGTTGCGGAATGCGAAAGCTGTGGTCGTCGAGCCACAGGGGTCACAACAGCGAGGCGCCCGAAAATTCGCGCTTGCGGGCGAAACCGCCACGGCGGTAATGGCGCCAATCAACAGAGCCAGACGGAAAGACACCATGCCTTCTCCTTGGTAGTACACGCCGATCCGGTTTTCCCGCACGGTCACGCCCGCTTGGTTAGGATCGACACCGGTGATTGTCTTCACCACTAATATGCCTAATATCGGCGCGTTAGAGAAATCACGGCAACAAAGAAGCGTGGAAAAGTGGCCAAAAATGCGGCGACTCTAGCTCCTATGCGCGTGACGCCGATCGTGCCAGTGCTGCAAACCTGAAGCGACGCGCCAACGACTCCGTTTGCGTCAAGGGCGGAACCTGCAAAAAATAATCGTTCGCGCCGATCACCCTAAAGTTTTGCCGACCGTTCCACCTCGTGGGATCGGCAAAATCCAAAATTCAGAAGTCAGGGGTCGGAAGTCGGGCAATGGATCTTCGGCACTGACTTCTGACCTCTGACCTCCGACCTCGGTCGCCTGGTGCGGCCCATTGACAGCGGTCGGCCGAGTGGTGATGATAATGATGGACGTAACGCCTTTTCCCACGAGAGTGACTCCGCCATGGCTGCTGTACTAGTTGTCGCCTGTCCGGACTGCGAAAAGAAATGGAAACCCAAGAACGATCTATCGGGCAAGAAGGTCAAGTGCCCTTTCTGCCAGCATATTTTTGTCGTTCCGGGGTTGCGCGCGGAGAAAGCGACACCCGAGGCGCCGCCGGACGATGTCCCGCAAACCAAGCCGACCAATCCGGATGACGACGCCGATCCCTACGCCGTCAAGACGGTGGAGCTGACCAACCGATGCCCGAACTGCACCGCCGAGATGGGCGAGCATGACATGATCTGCCTGTCGTGCGGCTACAACACGATGACTCGGCAGTGGGGCTCGACGACCAAGACGAAGGGGGTCACGCTCAAGCAGCAGATGATCTATCTTCTGCCGCCGATTGGAGCGGCTGCCTTCGTGCTTTGCTCCATTATTGGCCTGATCATGCTGTACACCGTGGTCCCGTACTGGGTGCATGATTCGAAGTGGCTGTGGATTCTGGACCACGAGTCGATCCGCATGTGGGGCACGACGGTGTTCTTGTTCATCGCCTGGGCCGCGGGGATGTACTGCGTGCACCGGTTCATCGAAAAGCCGGCGCCGGATGAGGTGAAGTTGGATTAGCCCGGACTATTCACCCCAAAGGCCTAGTGCGGCATAGCCGCAACCACACATCCATGCGAGTGCGCCTTTGGAGTGCGGTGGCTCGACACCGCTTTCTTACTTTCTCTCTTCTCACAAAACGATCGTATCCGTGTTCGTTCCAAAAAAAGTACCAAAGCGGTGTCAGGCCACCGCAGTCCGAAGACTCTTCGCGGCCCGCGAAGAATTTGCTGGATAGTTGTACAGAGAACACAGCGCGGCCGAGCTGCACCTGGCTGACCGAGAACCGAGAATGAAGAAGCATGGTTTACTTTGCGGACCATGCATTTTTCTCTGTGGTTTGAACACGTGCGCAGATAAGTCGCTGCCGGCCCGCCGCTGGCGCTCCGGGCTGGTATCAAGCGCTGCTGGGTTCGCCGAAGAGCGCGCGCAGGCCGAACTCGGCGATCAGGTACATGATGATCGACGCGACCTTGAGCATAAGCCAGTAGCGTGGATAGGTCGGAAACCAACTCTCCCAGCCCTTGCTGACGAAAAACGCCAGATTGACGTTCTCCTGCGCCGGCGTGCAAAAGCGCGTAAGGTGCTGGATGGCGATGAGGATGAGTATGCCGCGCCACCAGACGCCGTCGGGCATGCCGCGCTGCGAGATGTAGATGACGCCGATGACGAGTCCGCCGACGTGGGTTAATGTCGACGTGGGGAGGAAATCCTCGCTGGTCAAGAGGCCGACGATCCACAGCGTCAGGCCGACGAAAAGCCAAACGACGGCGATGCCGACGACATAGGGCCAATCGAAGATGCACCCGACGCCGATGATGGCGGAGGAGAGATGGCAGACCCAGGCGAGGTCCCACCAGCGGCGTTTGTAAAGCAGCACCGCGTCGTGGATAATCGTGAAGGCGATCGCCGTGAGCCCGAGCCAGAGCATTGCACCACCCAATGCCGCTTGCGGCTTCAATTGAAGAGCGATTTCGACGAGATCGTGACGCGGCGGCGTTGCTCGGCGTTGGTGTTGGTGCTGACGCCAACGTCGAACTTGCCTTCCTTATCGGCGTGAACGCGCCAGGTCACCGGCGCGGGCCGATCCTTGGTCGCCTTGACCTCCTGCGTCTTGGTTTTCGAGTCTTTCAAGCGCAGGCCTTCGGGCAGATCGATTGTCGCCGATGTCGCGGCCGGGTCGGAGATCAAAGCGACCACGGTGAACTCGCCGTTCACATACATCGCGCCGCCGAAGGTCAGACCGATCTTCTTGTTATCGGCGACGGCCACGCTGCCCAGGCCATACGTAAACGCCACCTCACGCTGCTTTCCGAAGACGAGGTTCTTCTCTTCCCAGTAAATGACAACACAGGAATCGTCGCCCATGTCAACGAGGGGGACGTCCCATTTGTATAATTTGCCGATTTCTTTCCCGGGATAGCGTGTCAGCAAGAAGCGCGATGGGGCCTCGAGCCTATCGGAAATCTTCAGGTTGAGCTGCATGACGATGCCGGGGTCGCGCAGGGCGCTGTCCTTGTCGGAGTTTTGCAGGACCTGCACGAAATCTGGGACGTCGTCGCCGCGGAAGTCGTGCTTGGTGGTGACGAGCTCATGGACGCCGGGCAGGGTGAACGGCACGCCGTCGTTGTCGCCGATGTAGGTGTCCATCAGGACGCGAAGGCCGACGTTGTGCGGTTTCTTGGTGGGATCGCGGTTTTCGATTTTGTATTTCACCAATGCGGTGTCGAGACGGCGCTTGTAGGTCTTGGTGGTTGGATCGAGGAACGGCTCGCCGGGCTCGATGGTCACGGTCTGCGTGACCAGGATGCCGTCCATGTCAAAGGTGCGCGACTTGCCTGCTCTGCCTTGTTTGGACGGCGGTTTTCCTTCTTCTTTGGACGGCGGCGGATACGGTATTCCTTTCTCGGATCCGACGGCCCATTTGCCATGAATCGGAGAGTTCCCGAATGCGCGTTCGACGCCGTCGATCTTGAGCACGACGCTGTTGCCGAACCCATTCTCGTAGTAATTGAGTTTTGCCTTCTTCCCGGCCGGCGGCGTGGCGTGGACGGCAAACATCATGCTGTCGGTGTAGTGCGGCTCCTCTTTGCCCCGGCGTCCTTCGTCGAAAACCAGCTCGATATACGGGTGCGCGTCAACGGGATCGTCCGTGGAAGCGGAGACCTTACCGGCAAACCAGATGTCGTGAATCAAAAGGACGGTCAAGCAAATGAAGAGAACAGCGATCGGAATCGAGTGCAGCATGAGCCGTACGATGAGCGGCGATCGGTCCGGCTCCTTCGAAGCAGTCGTGGACGCAGCGGAATCGGGCAAGTCGAACGGCGACGGCTCATTGGCCTGCGGCGACGGCGGCGGACTGGCCGGGGCAGGAGGCTTGGAAGCGACCGGGGGCGGCCCAGCGCTCACACTTACGGGGACTGGCTCCTCTTCGATAGCCACAGGGATCGGCTCGATCACCTGCGGCGAAGAGGGGGGAGGACTCATCGCTGGCGGACGCGAAAACGGAGGCGGCGCAAGCGCCTCTTCGATCACCACGATCGGCACTTCCTCGTCGATAATCTCGATCGGCGGCAGCTCTTCCTCGACCGGCGTTAGCACAACACCGGCCTTGCCGCCGGCGACCTTGATCTTAAGTGGAATAGGCGCCTTCTGGTTGCCGTTGCCCACTGCGTGAATCGTCGCTTCCAGCGTCGGCGGGCACGGATTGGGTACTCGGATCGTGACCGGAACCGTCACCGCAGTGTCGCTCTTGCCCGGCTTCGTCTTGCCGATCTCGACCCACGGTTGATCGCAGGTGGCGTAGCCATAGACGACTTTCTTGTCGGCAGTGGTAATCTCGATGGCGGCGTCGATGGTCTTGCCGACGGCGCCGGCCAAATCGAGCGCCTTGGGGCTGAAGTCGACGCGTGGCGGCTTGCCGACGCCGAGCGCTTCGAAGAATTGCTGGATCGATGCCTTGCCCTGCATGATGGGGCCCTGGACGGGATACTTCCAGCCATTGGTGGCGTACCACGATGCGATGTCGCCGCGCTCGAAGAGCGGAATCGCGATCTTGACGTTCTTCTTGGCGGTTTCGCAGATTTGCCGAGGCGTCGTGGAGCCGGCGAATGGTGCGTCGGGATAGGGCGTGATCGGCACATCGGCGCGGATCGTGACGACTACCGGCTCGGCGCCGTTGTAGTCGATCGTCAGGTGGCCTTCGATCGGCTTGGCGCCGGCGCGAAGGTGTTGCCCCCGAACCTGGACCGGGATGGCGGTTTCGGCGCTGAATTGAAACAGCTTCTGCGCGTGTCCCGGCGCGTCGCCGAGCGTGAGCCAATCGCAGTCGCTGGTCACCGTGCCATAGGCGAGCCGCATGCCGTGGTTGACGAGGTGAAGCTCGATCGCCCGGTTCTCGCCGATTTTGATCTGTCCAACGTTGATCTCGCTCGGCTCCGCCTTCACCTTGGGCGGCTGGAGGGCCTGCGTCGGCAGCTTGGCGAGAAGTTGATCGAGACCGCGATCGAGATCCGGAAACTTCGCGGCTTCCTGAGCGGCCATCGCCAAATCGACGCGGCCCATGCCGCCGAAAAACGAACCGAGGAACCCCTGCTGCAAAAGTGAAATGGCCGACGACCAGTTCTGCTGGCAGGCCAGCGCGAGTTGATCGAAGTTTCGGCACGCCTGCCCGTCCGGAAACACGAACGGATTGGGAAATGGAGCAGCGCCGGCGTTCAGCGGCCCGCCGGAGCGCCCGGCAAGCGCGGCGCCGTCATGGTAGCAATAAAACGCTTCCGGCGGATTGACGCGTGAACACTGCGCACAAACCAAGCTCATAGGCGCGTTCCTTGCCGACGATGGAAAAGTCCAATTTCTAAGCTACAGAAAGACAAGAAGGGGAGAAAGGAAGAGTGTTCTCCCATTCTCCCCTTCTCTTTTTCTCCCCTTCTTCGGCTACACCTTGACTTTCATGTGCACGGTGCCGACCTGGACCATGTTGCCCACGAACAGTTGGCGCGGCTGTCCCGGGTAGACGCGTTCACGATTGACGAAGGTTCCATTGGAGCTGTTGAGATCTTCGATCGTGAGCGTTCCGGTGGCGTCATCATAGACGACCAGGGCGTGCTGACGCGAACACCAGACGCGATCCTCTGGTTCCTGGAAGGTGAGATCGATGTCGACGGGCTTCTCGTCGGCTCGGCCAATGAAGTTCTCGCCCGCGTAGATGGGATATTCTTCATTGATTTTGAGCCCGCGCTGCACGAGGAATTTCACTTGGGCGCCGGCAGGGATCGGCGTGCCGGACGCCGGCTTGGCAGCGGGCGCGGCCGGCGGGGGAGCAGGCGCCTCCGCAGCCGGAGGGGGCGGCGGCGGCACTTCCGCGACCACGACGGCCGCGCCAACATCCGGCGTGTCAACGATGACCGCCGCTACCACCGGCTCGGCGGCTTTCGGCGATTCTTCAACCACCACCGCCATTATCGGGGCTTCTTCCACGACCAACGGCGCCACAGGCGGAATCGATTCCGGCATCGGCGTCGGTGGAGGCGGAGGGGCCACATTCCCGATGTCCGACTTGCACTGCTCACAGAACAGCGCGCCATCTTCGTTCCCATAGCCACAAAACGGACATTTCACCATGACAACTTGGCCTCCGCATCAGTGAGCCCGACGACGCTAGGTTGGTCGTCCGCGACTCGAGTCCCCAGGCGGCACACGCCGCCTTCTGTTGTATTCGAGTTCACGTCGCTACTCCGCCGGCATCTCCTCCGCCATACGAGCCGAATCCTCCATAGCCAGCTGTGTCTTCTTCGACACGCGGCCGCCGGTGTTCAGTTCCTGCAATACCTGCCGCGCCAACATCGTTTTCTTTGCTGCGCGCGGACCCATCAGCTGTCCCTTCTGCTCGATTTGCTCGGCAACTTTCTGCGCTTCTTCCTTGTTGTCAGACGCGATAGCCTTTTGCAGGTTGTTGTTCAGCTCAAAGATCTGCACCTCATCGATGTGCTTCATCACTTCGGCGTTGACGTAGCCATGCCCGGCCGCGGTGTAGGTCATTTCAATCGGGATCGGCCCAGTGCTCTCGCGCTGGCCCATCCCGAGATCGTAAGTGACCTCGAGTTGGGCGATGACGTATTTGCCGTCCGGTCGTTTCGGCAAGCTCAGATCGAGCACGTAGCGGGTCGAGCCGTCTTTTTGCAGCGTGCCGAGCTGGGCCACGAGGTGGCGTTCTTCCGGCTCGGTGGTCTGCAGTTCCTTGATCTCCGGGACGACCTGGCGAATGCGTTTGACCTTGATGTCCTTCATGGGCTTCAGGTGCATCTCCACGTTCATGAAGGCGGTGGCGGCGAGTTGCTCGAATTCCTCGACGAAGATGCGTTCGGCTTCGGCGGCCTGATTGACATCGATGTAGTACCATTTGCCTTCGCTCAGGCGAGCCAGATCTTTGATCAGGTTGGCTTTCCAGTCCAGGCCGACGCCCATCATGGTCAAGTGAATCTTGTTTTTCTGGGCGCGTTCGGCCAAGGTGCGGCATTCTTGCTCGCCGGAGGTTTCGCCGTCGGTGAGAACGACGACCTGGGAGAGCCGGCCAGGACCCGCGAGCTTCTCTACTTCTTCGAGGGCCAATCGCATGCCGTCGTTCATGGCGGTGCCGCCTGGATCGACGTCGTACATGTCGATCTTGCGGATTACGTCCTCGATTTTGTCCTTCTCGGCGATGGTGGTCGGCGGCAGGAGGGTGAGGGCGTTGTGCGCGAAAGCGACGATGGTCATCGTGTCTTCGGGCTTGAGCTTCTGGATGGCGGCGACGGCGGCGTCCTGAACGCGCTTGAGGCGGGAGATGTTCGTGCCGTCTTCCTCATACATGGAGCCCGACACGTCCAGCACCAGGGCCAAGTTGAGGCCCATAGGTTTAGAGGCGCCCGCTCCGCCGAGCCCTGAAGGGATGAGCTTGATCAGGGCGTAGCTCGCCGCCGACTCGCCGGCGACGGCAATGCTGCTGCGATGCATCATACGTTCGACGTGGATCTTTGCCGCCATTGTTGCACAACCTCGAATAATGAAAGGTACCGCTGCGACCTCTATGGGCAAACCGCCGCTGCCCGCGCAGGACGGCTACATCAAACCTGGGTCAAGTGCACTAGGGACGTCCGTGACGAGTGTCAAGAGGGGGGAACCGAATTCTCTTCCTGAGACAGGTGCGCTCAAAAATCCCGTCAATTAAGTTTTACCAGACCGGCGGTTTCGCAGCAATAGTCTGTTTAGCGGTTTTTTGCACAATTCCACGGATAGCCTTACGCATGGCGCAAGTTATGCCGAAAGCGCGGCCTGCGCCGGAGCCCAGGGCTGAGCGCCGCGAACCCCTGGGAAAAACGCCCTCCTTATCCCAGAGGATCGCTGCGCTCACCCCTGGGCTTCCAACGTTACTATGGTTATCATGTCCGTATGACCCTCGTTTACTGCGGCTTCCTGCTCGCCCTCGTCGGCGCCAGCGTCGGCATGAGCCTTTTGGCGCTGCGCTGGTCGAACGACGACCCAGCCAAGGACAGCTATTCCACGCCCGCGAAGTTCTTCCTCATTGCCGTCCGCCTCGCCATCGGCTGGCATTGCCTCGTCGAAGGTCTGCACAAGCTCGAAACCCCCAATTGGACGAGCGAAAACGACTTGCGCCGGTCGTACGGACCTCTCTCCGAAGTCTTTCGGGCAATACCGGGCGATCGGCTCCTCGCCAAAGTCACCCTGGGGCCCAATGAGTCCTTCCCCGTCGAACTCGATCGTGAATGGCAAATCTACTTCGACGCGTTCGTTGCTCATTATCGATTGGCTCCCGAACAACGCGATCGCGCCAAAGGCATCCTCGATCAACGCAGATCGGACACGCTCAGTTTCCTGAAGTCGAAAACCGAAAAAGTGACCAAAATCGCGCCGTTTCCGCCAAAAGACGAGCGCGATTGGACCATGACGCAGCGTATCGAGGAGCACGAACGATTGGCCAAGCGCGTGCGCGAAGCGGAAGCGAAATTCCCGACGTCGGCCGGCGAAGCTCGCGCCGAGTGGAAAAAAACCAAGGATGATCTCGACTCCTGGCGCGGCGAGCTGAAAAAGACCATCGACGCCCAAACCGACAAGCTCAAGACGATCGATGCCGCCTTCAGGGAAAAAACCAAGAAGACCATCGAAGAGTTGACCGGAAAATGGAAGGGCGCCAAGAGCCAAGCCGATATAGAAAAACTGAAAAAGCAGCTCGACGAGGAAACCGACAAGCTCTGGGAGCCGTTGGCGGACGTGTTGACGTCGGAGCAGAAGCAGATGCCGCCGATGCCGACGACGGTGCCGACGCCGGTCTTGTCGTGGCGGCTTTTGGAGCTTTCCGATTTTCTGGTAAAGTGGAGCTTGGTCGTGCTGGGCGCCTGCCTAATGCTTGGCCTCTTATCGCGCACCACCACGTCGCTGACGGCACTCTTGCTGTTGTCCTTCTATTTGGCGTTCCCCGCCTTGCCCGGTTGGCCGGAAGGTCCAAGAAACGAAGGCCACTATGTGCTTGTCAACAAAACGTTGATCGAAGTGATCGCCCTGTTGGCGTTGGTGTTCATTCCCACCGGAAGCTGGGCGGGATTGGATAACCTCATCTGCATGTGCAGTGGCGAGAAAAAAGAACCGGAAGCCCAGGGTTGAGCGTAGCGAACCCCTGATGTGGCGCCGCCCCCTCACCCCCGACCCCTCTCCCCTGGAGGGAAGCGGGGAGAAAAGAAACAGGAGTGATCCATGGCTCTCGACATGACCCCCGAACAAAAAGCAACCGGCAAGGACAACTTCAACCGTGCCGTGGGCAAGTTGGCCGAGGACGACGCACAGCAACAAGACCAGGGCATCACCCGCCGGCGCTTCATGCAGGGGTTGATCGCCGCCGGAATCACCATCCCCATCTCCGCGGCCGCCTACTTCGGCTACCGCAATCACGGGTTCCCGAACACCATGCGGCCCGTCCGCGCCGGCATCATCGGCTGCGGCGACGAGGGCGGCGTCCTCGTCGGCGAGCACAATCCCAACTTCGTCGAGTTCATCGCCTACAGCGATGTTCGCCCGAGCAACCGCCGGCGTATTTTCCTCGGTCAACCCGGCACGCCGCGCAAGGGGTTCAATCACCACTATGGGAGCGCCGCCAAGGACCGCATTCGCCGCTACGACAACTACCAGGAGATGCTCGCCGACCGCGACATTGAGATGATCGTCATCGCGTTGCCGCTGCATTTGCACGAGAAGGTCGCTGTCGAAGCCATGGACGCCGGCAAGCACGTCCTATGCGAAAAGCTGATGGCGTGGAATATCGCGCAGTGCAAGCGCATGATTCGCAAGGCCGACGAAAAGCAGGTGCTGCTCTCCGTCGGACATCAACGGCATTACAGTATGCTGTACGCCCATGCGAATGACGTCATCGGCTCCGGCGTTCTGGGCGACATTCGGCACATTCGCGCGCTATGGCATCGCAACAACGTTCGGCCCAACCCGGATCCCGCCACGCGGGCCGAACGCCCGATGCTCGATAGCTGGTATCCGATCATTCCGGGTGAGGATCGTCAGGAACTCGAATCGCGGCTGGCGTCGCTCGATTATCGCAGCATGGAAGAACTGGTTCGCTGGCGTCTGTATCAACGCACCGGCGGCGGGCTCATGGCCGAGCTCGGCAGCCACCAGCTTGACGCCGCCAGCATCTTCATCAGCGCCATCCAGCGAGGCAATAGCGACGCCCCCGTCGATCCGAGAAAGAAGCGGCCGCTCTCCGTCACCGCTGTCGGCGGCAAGCACTTCTACCGGGACAACCGCGAAGTCGAGGATCACGTTTACTGCATCTACGAGTTCCCGGGCAAGACGTACGACACCGACCGCGACGACATCATCGTCGTCACTTATTCGTCGATCAGCACCAACGGATTCGAAAAGTACGGCGAATGCGTCATGGGCTCGCAGGGCACGCTCGTGCTCGAAGAAGAGCAAAACGCCTACTTGTGGGGCATCCAGGGCCGATCGACCGAGGTAACGGTGAACACGAGCGGAGGCCGGCCGGTGCTCGATGCGTCGAGTTCGACCGCCCCCGCGGAGCGGCAAGCCGCGTCCACCGGCGCCAACGCCATCGGCCAAAACGCGCCGAGCCGAGGCTATCGCGAAGAGATGGAGCATCTGGCGTATTGCATCCGGATGCTCGGCGACAATCCGTCGCCGGAACAGCGCGCTGAGTTCAAGCCTCGCTGCGATGGCCGGGCGGCGATGGCCGACGCCATCATCGCGCTGACCGCGAATAAGGCGATGAAGGACAAGGCGCGCATCGAGTTCCGGGATGCCTGGTTCGAAGACATCCGCGAAGGCAGCCCCGTCCCCGAAGGGGCATCGCGGTAAGGCTTTCGCCGTCTTCGTTTAGCGTTCGCATGACGCCATGCGAACGCTATACGAAAGGCGCGATAAGCCACGTCAGCAGAATCGCCGCAGCAGCGACGATCGGAATGTTCAGAGCGATCGACGCCCAAACCTTCCAGCGCCGATCCGGGCTGATTGTCGCATCCATCGACCAAATCTCCGCCAGTAAATACAGCGTGTAGACCTGCAACGGCCAAAAGACCAGGCCAAATACCGCGGTCCGATACAGCCGATCGGTGGCTTGATTGATCGGCGCCTGATCCTCGCGGTCGGCGCGCAGCTCCTCGGCGATTTCTTGCGTGGCGATGGCGTGCTCGGGGGCATGGGAGGCGCCCTCGGCGTCCGCTTTGGCGCGCTCTTCCTGCACTTGCTCCAGAAGCATCTCCGCACGCTCGGCGTGAATGGCTTCGACTTGCAGCTTGATCCCGCCCAAAGCGCCGGCCAGCACCCAGCCCGTGGCGACGGATTCCTCGTCGAAAAGTTCCGACGGGATGCCCAGGCCTTCCAGATAATTTTTCGCCATCGCCGCCGCGATCGGGTCGTGAAAGGTGGCAATGGTGACCATGCGAGCCGACATCCCGTAAATATATCACCAGCCCGGAGCGCAAGCGACGGGTTCGCGTAGCCCGTCGCTTGCGCTCCGGGCTGGTGGTGAAATGCTTTATTCTTCGGAGGCTTCCATGCGTTGTGCCGCGACTCTTCTCTTCCTGACCATGTCATCGGCTGCGTTCGCGCAATCCGCCGACGGCTTCGTTCCGCTCTTCAACGGCAAAGACCTTGAAGGCTGGGAAGTGCGCGGATCCAAGGCCGATCAGGAAAAATGGGCGTTCAAGGACGGCGTCCTCGTCGCCAAACCGGGCGGCGGGTGGATCGGCACCAAAAAAATGTACGGCGACTTCTCCATCAAGCTCGAATGGCGCATCTTCGATGGAGGCAACAGCGGCGTTTTCCTGCGCGTTCCCGACGTCAAAAGCAAAGAATCGCCGTCGTACCTCGGCATGGAAATCCAAATCCTCGACGACAACTCCCCCAAGTACAAGAATCTCAAGCCGTACCAGTATTGCGCCGGCCTTTATCACTTCCAAGGGCCGAGCAAAAAGATGTTCAAGGGGGCCGGCAACTGGAACGCCTACGAGATCACCTGCAAGGGCGATTCGATCGTAGTCGTCTTCAATGGCGAGAAAGTGATTGACGCTGATGCTGCCAAGGACCCGGTGCTCAACAAACGCCCACGGCGTGGCTTCATCGGCCTGCAGAATCACAACACCGGCGTCGAATTCCGCAATGTGATGATCAAGACGTTGGAATAGGTCTTTTTTCGTTGAGCGCCCGCAGCGCGCCTCGCTGCGGGCGCTCAACGAAAAAAGTTCTCATTTTTTTTAATTCCGCGCGGTTTTCTCTTGCAGTCCCAGCTTGGCCGCACCATGATACCACCAACCTAGTGCACCGTCTACGATCCGTTGATGGATAGACGTAGGGTGCGTGCAACGCACCGATGAGCGGACCGGTGCGTTTCACGCACCCTGCATCCATCAATCCATGGAAGCCAAAACACTAGCACG
>VGZI01000036.1 GCA_016872605.1 Planctomycetota bacterium | reverse complement strand
CCGCGGTGCAGAAGAATGTCTTCGACCCAATCGGCATGAAGAATACGGTGTTGGGTCGGACTTTGAGCAAGGCGAAAGACGAAGTTCACTACTTCGACGAAAAAACAGGGCTTGCTGTCATGGGGCGCGAGCGCCGGCAAGCTCGTGCCTCGGCCTTACGGCGCATGGTGTCTTGAAGCGATGGACGCTCACGGCGGCTGGATCAGCACGGCTTCCGATCTAGTTCGATTCGGCGCTGCGTTCAACGATCCGGCGAAATGCAAGATCCTGAAGGCTGATGCCATCAAAACAATGTTCGCCGCCCCGGACGGGCTACCGCAGGCAAAGGACCTGAACGTCGGCTACGGCTGTGGCTGGAACGTGCGCAAAGTAGCCGGCGGCAAAATCAACGCCTGGCACACCGGCGCCCTCGACGGGACGGCCACGATACTCGTTCGCCGCCACGACGGCCTCACCTGGGCCGTCCTCTTCAACGCCCGCAGCAACGCCAAAGGCGTCTACCTCGCCGGCCTCATCGACCCCCTGGTTCACCAAGCCGCCGACCGCGTCAAGAATTGGCCAGTGACAGAGCGGTAAACAATCAGAGCCTGACGCGTTAGCGAAGGTTTGGAACCCATGCGCTTGCGCTTCAGGCCCTGAAGACGACGTCGATCCCGTTAGGCGTTTGTAGATGCCGGCGTCGGCGACAATTTCTCGCCGACGGCCGTTGTGTCCTCGTGCTTGCCTTCGCCGAACATGAGCAAGAGCGGGGCGGCAATATAGATCGAGCTATACGTTCCGACGAGGACGCCCACGACCATGACGAACGCGAACAAGTGCACGCCTGGTCCGCCGGCAACGTAGAGGACGAACACGACAAGCCAGACCGTCAGTGATGCAAGGATGGTTCTGCTCAGCGTTTGGTTTACGCTGTCGTTGAGCATCTTTGGAGTGAGATCAGGGTTTTTGCCACGAACCTCGCGAATGCGATCAAAGACAACGATGGTGTCGTTGACGGAGTATCCGACGAGAGTAAGCAGCGCGGCGACGGAAGGCAGATCAATCTTGAAATCGTCGAGGCGCAACCATTCTCCGATGAATCCAAGCGGGCCACCGTGAAGGAAATGGCAAATGGCAATCGCGCCGAGCGTAAAGAAGAGATCGTGGATCAAGCAGATGACGGCGGCAAGGCCGAACGTCCAGTTGCCGAACCGGAACCACAAGTACAACAGAATCGCGGCCCAACTTGCCAGAATCGCCGCCATGGCCCGAATGCGCGTTTCATTGGCTACGCCGCTATCGAAGTTGGAAAGCTGATCGGGCAATGGATGCGACAGTGCCTGTTCGGCATTCTTGAAGGCGTCCTCGACTTTCTTGTCGAAATCGCCGATTCGTTGTGTCGACTGCTCTTCGAAAATGATGCGAATAGTCTTATAGCGCCCTTCCGTGTCGCGCTCGCCGTCGCCTTCGACGCGCAGGATGAACGGCAGCGGCTTATCGTCCTTGACATTGAACGAACGGCGGAACTCGCGATTCAGAAGCGACTTGACGTAACTTGGAGAAACCCATGCGGTCGGATCGCTCGGCTTGCCGTCCGTCTCCTTTGTGTCCGCCTGTTTCTCGGTCTGATAGAATCGGAAGACCGAGTCCTGGCCCGCCGTGCCGCGCCGCACGACGACCTTTTCGAGCATGGGTTTGCCGTCTGAGTCGCGGAAAAGCTGATCGGCGCAGGCCTGCACCAACTCCGCTTCTTTCTCCGTGGTGCGCATTTGGAAGTTACGGCTCTTGCCGGCGTTCATCTCCGCGATGATCGTCTCGTCGGTGGTTTTGTTGAAGAGTAATGTGATCGTGGCATCTTCCAAAAGGCTGGCCCGCTGCTTGACGGTAGCCTCGCGGGCTTCTTTGGTCGTGCCTTCGGGGACGACGCTGAAGGAAACCATGCGTTGAGTATTGTTGCCCTTGGGGAAAGTCAGGTGGAAACGCCGTCCGTCGCTGCCAGGGACCTCCTCGACAATCACGCCGCCGAGGACTTCTTTTTGCTTTTTCTCGTCGATAAGTGGCCGCAGATCTTCCATGGTCTTCGCTTCGCGAAGTTTGCCCCCGTAGGCCGTTCCGCCGACGAAGTCGATATTCAGAACCGCCGGGAGACGACCTACGAACAGGGCAATACCCGCAACGGACAGCCCGAGCGTCGCGGCGAACATGATGTAACGAATGCTCATGAAGTCCCAATCGGGCCGTTCAAAAAGTCGCATCATGGTCAATTGGCTGAGCCAGCCTTGTTCTTGCCAGTAATCGAACATGACGCGTGTCATGTAGAGCGAGGTAAAGAGGCTGATGACGAGACCGACCGTCATGCTGATGGCGAAGCCTTTGAGGTTGTCATTGCCAACGACGTATAAGACGATCGCTGTGAAGATGCTGGATAGGTGCGTGTCGATGATGGTGGGCAAGGCATGATCGTAGCCGTTGCGGATGGCTTGCAGAAGGCTGGCGCCGCGTTCGCGTTCCTCGCGGAGGCGTTCGTAGATGAGAACGTTGGCGTCGACCGCCATGCCAAGCGTGAGAACGATGCCCGCCAGGCCATAGAGCGTAAAGGTCGCTTGCACGGCGACCATGAAGCCGACAGTCAGGAGCAGGTTCGCCAAAAGAGCGATGCTGGCGACGAGCCCAGCGAAGCGGTAGTAGACCACCATGAAGGCAAGAACGGCGCCGAACGACAGCAGGATCGCGGTGACGCCCGACGAGATGGTCGCCTCGCCGAGCGTGGCCGGGATGGTGTTCTCGCTGACGGGTTCCTTGTTCAAGGTTGCCGGAAGTTGGCCGGCGCGAAGGATGTTGACGAGCGAATCGACTTCCTTCTGGGTAAAGTTGCCGCTGATTTGACCAGCGGTGCGAATTTCCGAGTTAACGGTGGGAGCGGACATGACCATGCCGTCAAGGATGATGGCGAGGTGGCGTCGGACCTTGATGCCTTTGTCTTCTTCGGAGACATTCTTGCGTGTAAGCCGGCCGAACAGGTTGCCGCCGTCGACATTGAATTCGAAGTGGACTGTCGGCCGCATGTCGGCGCCGGGTCCCCCGTAGGCCTTCTTCAAGAAGCTGCCGTCGATGCGTTCGGTTTGCAGGTCGGAGTTTTTGTCGCGATACTCGGGTTCGCGCGTGAGCACGAAGTACTCGATCTCTTTCTCCCGGCGTTCCTTGTCTTCGAGGTTGATGGCCTTGCATTCGCGGCTATAGAACAGGGCCCCTTGCAGGAGAAATTTGTCGGTGGCCCCGGCCGATTCGGGCAACTGGATTGCTTTGTTGCGGGCGTTTGCCGCGGCGTGCCATGCCGTGTTTCGTGCCGGGTCGATCTTGGCTGCATTGTCGAGATTGAGCGATCGTCGTTCTTGAGGGCCCAACTCGACCCACGCGTAGGAGACGGTGCTCTCTTGTTGGTTGGCCGTTGAGATCTGATACTTCTTTGGCCTGGCGTCGGGTAGCTCCGATTCGCGAGGCGCGGGGGGCGGCGAACCGTTCTTCTGCGCTTCTTCAATTAACTTCTGATAAAACGCGCTGGGGCGATTGATCTTGAGTCGGGCTTCGCCGTCGTCCTCACCGCGGCCGACCACGGCGAGATCGTCCACATTGTTTGCCAGCACGCGAAATTCAAGGCTCCCGACCTTGGTGATCAGATCCTTGATGCGGTGGACTTCTTCCACGCTGAGATCGTGGCTCAAGCCCTCTTTCTCCATCTTCTTGTTGATATCGTTGGTAATCTCCTGCACCGGTCGGCCGTAACTTTCGCGTATGAACTTGCGAACTTCGTCGGCCGTCGGATCCTTTTCGTTGTCGGAGACTTTTTGCAACTTGTCGCCCACAAGCGGTTCGAGCAATGCAAAAGCGCCTTGGCCGATGACCGTGCCCTTGGTGATGACGAACGTCGTGAGTTGATTCACGCTGTCCGGCGCGATGCGTTCCATGTCGACTTGGAATGGCTCCTTGTCGGTGACCTCCAAGAGCTCCCATTTGGCGTGGGGTGGAGGAGTCTTCTTGATCGTGTCGACCGCCTTATAGACGCGATCGCCATGAACTACGGTGTTCCCTTTGGCATAATCGGTGGCATCGTCCCAGGCACTGATGAGCCATTGCCGGCGCGCTTGGGACATCGTTTCGTCCCACGCCTGGCGCTTGACCCAGGCCTCGATGGTGTCACGCGAGGTCTTTGTTTCTCGGTCTTTCTTCAAGTGGTTTTCAACATAGTCGGCAAAGCTCTTGAGGTCGCCGGGCGTGATTTTGAAGTAATCCTCGCGCATCTTGTTGGATCCCGATTTCTTCTTGGCGATGCGCGCGTCTTCGTCTTCCATGTCGAGTTGGATCTTTGCCCAGTAGCGAAGAGCGCTCTTTTGCAGGCGCTCCCATGCCGTGGTTGTGGCAAAGAGCTTGGTCCGCCAAAGATCTTCGGATTGAATCGTCTGAATGGTATTGGAAAGTTTCAGCACTTCGCCGCGGCCGACCTTGAGCGTCGTGCCCTTGGGCAGATCGGTTTCCAGCGCCCGCAGAAGCTTGTTCCACTGGGCTTCGGCTTTCTGTGCGCGATAGCTGCCGCCGGTAGGGAGGATGATCTCGATGCGCCCTTCGCCGCCGGCGGGGCGAATGGTAATGTTGTAAAGGTCGTTGGGGTCGATGCGTTTTTTCAGGCGGTCGGCCAGGTTTGCAACGGCTTGATTGGCGTCGAAGTTTTTGTCGGCCGCGCGGCTCTTGCGCACGTCGATCTCGTAAACCAAGATCGTGCCACCGACCAGGTCGACGCCCAGCTTGAATCCACCCGAATCGCCTTCGTAGTACTTGAGGACGGCAACGACCGTGACCCACAGAGCGAGCAGGCACGGGACAATGCAGATGAAGAACTTCCAGAAGTAGTTTTTCATGACGCGATCAACATTTGGGAAAAACGACTAGACATCCCGCCCTCATGGCAGGGGCCTCGTCGCGGATGATTTCGTTGTGATATTGGGGCGAAGTCCTTATGTTGCCGGCTTGAGGCCCGTGTCCGAAACAGGCGGAGTTGCCGGTGCGGCTGCCGACGTGGCGCCTTCCTTGGGCGGTTCCTCTTTATTGATGATGCGAACGATCGTGCTCTTACGTACGCGCATCTTGGCGTTATCTTCAAGCTTCAGAATCACTTCGTCTTTGGCATCGTTGATGCTCGAGACGACCCCGATGATGCCGGCCGCCGTTTCAACTTCGTCGTTCTTCTTCAGACCTGCCATCAACGCTTCGGCTTCCTCGCGTTGCCGGCGCTGCGCGGGCCAGACGATGAGCACGAAGAACAGCACCATGACGATCATGATCGGGATGAGCGGATTCGATCCCAGCAATTCAAGGATGCCGCCCGGCCCCTTCTTTTGTTCTTCCTGTGCAAACAAAATGAACGACATCAGCATGTAAATTCCGCCCGCACGTCTTATGACCGAAAGAGCCTATCTTAGATATTCACCCCCCCATCGGGCAAGGCGTTCCTGGCAAAACGACGCGAACCGCCCCTCCACAATTGCCTGCCGCATCTGGGCCATGAGCCGATTGTAATAGGTCAAGTTGTGCAGCGACAACAGCGTCGGACCGAGCATCTCATCCGCCATGAACAGATGGTGCAAATACGCTCGGCTGTAGCATCGACACGTGGTACACGGGCAATCGGACTCCAGTGGGGCCGAATCTCGCTTGTGACAGGCGTTTCGCAGCTTGACCTGGCCTTGATCCGTGAAAGCACATGCATTGCGGCCATTGCGCGTCGGCAGAACGCAGTCGAACATGTCGATGCCACGCGCGACGGCAAGAACGAGGTCGAGCGGTTTGCCGACGCCCATGAGATAACGCGGCTTGTGGACCGGCAGGGCGTCGGCAGACGGCTCGAGCGTCGCCACCATTTGCTCGGTCGTCTCGCCAACGCTGAAGCCGCCCAGCGCATAGCCGGGGAAATCGAGCTTGGTCAACGCCTCGGCACAGCGAATCCGCGTCGCGACGTCGGTTCCGCCCTGCACGATCGCAAAAAGTGCTTGATCGCTGCGTCGATGCACGACCTGGCAACGCTCGGCCCAGTGGAGCGTGCGCGCGACGGCGATGTCGCGTTGCTCGGGCGACGCGTCGCCGGCCGGGCATTCGTCGAGGCACATCGCTATGTCCGAACCGAGGTTTTCTTGGATGCGCACCGCCTTCTCCGGCGTCAATTCAAGCAGCGAGCCGTCAAGGTGCGAACGAAAAACCGCGGCATGATCGTCGATCTTGAGGTTGGCGGCCAAGCTGAATACTTGATACCCACCGCTGTCCGTCAGGATCGGGCGAGGCCAATTCATGAAGCGATGCAGGCCGCCCAATTCGGCAATAATTTCGTCCCCGGGTCGCAGCGTCAAATGATATGTGTTGCCCAGAACGATCTGCACGTTCGCATCGAACAGTTGCTGCGGCGTCAACCCCTTGACCGACGCCAGCGTGCCGACGGCCATGAACACGGGTGTCTCGGAAACGCCGTGTGCAGTATGAAGTCGCCCGGCGCGAGCTTTTCCATCGGTGTGCAGCAGCTCGAATCGAATGGCCATGCAGTTATTTTATTAGCGAGTCTGGACACTGCATTCGTCAGCTGAATACTCTCGGGACGGAGAAACCGAAATCACCAATCAAATCTACTTTTTTGGATTCTGAACTTACGGCGATTCCGCTTCGCTTGCGATGGCGAACACGCTTGCAGATTATCAAGGCGGAGCGCAATCCCGAAAATCGGCCAACGATTGTTGAACTCGCCAGTTCAGCTGACAGTCGAATTCTAACGTCTACGCGACTCATATGTTGTCAACCCACGACAGGCGCTCATGCCGGGCGTCATGCCGGGATCCGTGTTACTGCGAAAGGAGGCGTGACTCGTATCGGTGTCAGTGAGGCTCGCGATGGGCCTCCCTTCGGTTTTAGGTTGAGCCTGCCTGGGAACGAGTAAATTCCGGATGTGCCGGAAGCAAGAGAACACTCGGAGCACACTGGGCCGACTCGACGATGTCGCGAGTCCGGGAAAACTCGCGATCTCATCAGGTCCGCGGCGATGTGTTTCACGATCGTCGCGGACCAGTTTTTTTCAGAGTCTGTAGCGTAGGCGAATAACAGCGCATTCCGTCGCCGGCGATTCAATCGCGGATTATTAACCTTACGTAACTTGACCGCCGAATCGATTCGCTTTATGATCCTAATCAGACGTTGGTGCAACATCCGCGGAGGCATTTCATGTCGTTTCTGTCGATACGCTACGTATCCTGGGCAGTCCTTGTCGGCGCGACGCTTCTGGGGTCCACTTCGGCTCGCGCCCAAGACGCAGCGGTTGCTGAACCGGTTAATATCACCACGGTCGATGGCGTCAAACTGAAGGGGCTTTTCTATCCAAGCGCAGGCAGAGACGCTCCGACGGTCATCATTCTCCATCCGATCAACGACAAGAACGGGATGAAGTCGCCCGAATGGAAGAATCTCGCGGAGGCGCTGCAGAAAGCCAAATACTCCGTGATGATGTTCGATTTCCGCGGGCACGGCGACAGCACCTCTATTGATGAAGCCAATTTGTTCTGGTCCAAGCCGCAGAACCAGATCAGTGTCAAGACTAAGAACAAGCAAGTAATCGAGGTCAAGGATTACATCAAGCAAGGCAACGCGTATCTTCCGGTGTTGGTGAACGACATCGCCGCGGTTCGCGCCTATCTCGAACGTCGCAATGACACCTCCAAGGATTGCAACACCTCGAACCTGATCGTCATCGGCGCCGAGAGCGGAGCGACGCTTGGGGCATTGTGGATCAACTCTGAGTGGTACCGCTACAAGTTCACGCCGCACCCGATGTTTCCGCAGGTGCTCAATCGCGGCACGATGGCAGCGAAGTCGGAAGGCGTCGACATTATCGCCGCCGTGTTCCTCTCGGTCTCGCCCACTCTGGAAAAACGCAGCGTCAAGGTGGAGGGATTGCTGAAAACCGCTTGCAAGGACAATGGCATGGCGGCGACATTCTTCTGCGGCTCGGGCGACAAATCGTCGGCCAACTTCGCCAAGAACTTGGAATCGAAGCTGAAGGTCAAGAACAGCAACAAGCATGAGTTTATTGGCGCCGTCGAGCTGAACACGGATCTCACAGGCATGAAGCTGTTGCAGAAGGGGCTAAAGACCGAGGAATCGATCGTCAAGTACCTTGACGCCGTCGTAGCCGATCGCAAGGTGCAGCGCGAGGATCGTGAATTTGCCAATACGTTTTATGTTTGGCGGACCTCGATCGGCATTTTCCGCGCGCGCAACAACAAAACCGAGAAAAACCTCAATTTCGATGACTACAGCAAGTTCATCACGCCGTGATGACTTTTCCGACCGATTGAAGCTGAAACTGACGCCCCTGCGATCCGCAGAGACGTCTTCTTTTTCGACATATCCCGATTTTCCGGCCAATCTGTAAAGCTTCGGCAACAAACTTGAGCATTTTTTTTCTTTCAACGCATTTTTGACCTATGCTTGGGATGCAAACACGGAAAAGTTTCACTCCGCGCGAGCATGGTTACAATGCAGTTTGTTTACCCAGCCTGGCTGGTCAGCGCTGCCAATGCGATTCGCGCTCTCGCGGATCGACCGTGGACGCTGTTTCTTTTGCTTCTCGCCCTAAATGCCGTCGCTCGACCGTGCTCCTCGACCGCTCACGACGCTCGATTGTACAGCTTGCAGACCCTGAACAATGCTGAATCGGGCGCCTATTCGGACGATGTATTCCTCTGCCATGGCTCCCAGGATCAGTTCAGCCTGTTCTCGCGCACAATTGGGCCGATCGTCACGTTGATCGGCGTTCGGCCAGCGTTCTTCGCCCTCTACCTCGTCTTCAACACGCTGTTCATTTACGCTGTGTTTCGTTTCATCCGCGCGCTCGTCGACGATTCGCTGATCGCGACGCTCGCTCTGTTTTATTTCGTGACGGCGCCGCTCAACTACGGCGGCGGCGACATCTTCACGGTACATGAGCAGTTCTTTACCCCGCGGATCATCGGAACGACGTTCACGCTCTTCGCGCTCGAACGGCTGCTGCAGCGCGGATTCGCGTCCGCGTTCGCCTTGCTGTTCGCGGGAGCAACGTTTCATCCGCTGATGGCGTTCGGCGGCGCCATGATCGCATGTGCCTATCTCGCAGGAACAGTGCTTTCGGTTCGCGCCTTTTGCTGTGTGATCATCGCTTCGCTTGGTGGTTTCGCGGTCGTGCTCGTCTCGCCGAACGTCGCGACACAACACCTCGGAACGTTGGATGACGAATGGCATCAGCTCATCCGCGTCGCCGTTGGTTACAACTATCCCGACACGTGGTCTGTCAAGGATTGGATCAGTGTCTTCGTTTCGTTCGCCGTTCCGATGGCTGCGTGCGTCAACTTCTACAGTGAAAGCCCGGATCGCCAACGATTTTTGGCGGCCGTACTGTTAGCGGGCGCCGTCGGGCTGTTGACCACGGTTATCGCGGCCCAATTGCCCTACGCACTTCTGTTCCAAGGCCAGCCATACAGGGTGCTCTGGATTTTGCGTGTCATTCAAGTTCCGCTCGGACTACTTCTGATCGCGCGGTGGAACCATTCGGAATCCATGATCAAGCAAGCCGCCAGCGTGGCGCTGGTCGGCTTCTTCTGCATCACGCACTACATTCCGCTTGAGCTCGGCATCTTCGCGGTCATCGTTCCGATCTCGATCTTCGCGAGCCGAATGAACGACGAATCGTGGTGGTATGGCGGTTCGCGCGGCTTCGTGATCGGCGCCATCGCATGGATGGCATACCGCTGGATCTTCTTCGCCACGCAGCGGGCCGTGATCGCCCAGTTCTTTGACTTGAGCGAATGGATCATGTTCGATTTGGTCAGCCCGGCGCTCTTGATCGTTGGCCTGTGCGTGACAGCGTGCTACTGGAGCGAATCGCATGCGCTGCTGAACTGGACATCCGCAGTAGTTGCGCTCGCGATTCCCGTCGGTCTATTCGCAACGGAAATCTCGCCGGCATTCCGCCAACACCATACTCGGCTCGGCGAAGACATCGCCTTCGTGAGCGATTTCGTTCGCGACCATCATACCACCGACGGTCGCCGGCCCGCGATCTACTTCACTGGCAATCGCCCCGACTTGCTGTGGATCGATGTGCAAGCCACGAGCTACTTCAGCATCATCCAGACCGCTGGCGTGATGTTCCAGCGCAACACGGCAGTCGAGATCGATCGGCGGGCTCAAGTAGTCGCCAAGTTCGAGATGGCCCAGCAACGGGCCGAAATGCTGCATCCCGATGAAGGCAAGAAGATCGGCATGGCGAATCTGTTCAAGATTGACTTCGATTGCCTGGCCCCGACGCGGGACGATCTCGTGCGACTGTGCCGCGAGCGAGGATTGGACTACGTCGTGATACCGCATGAGTTTCCCGGCCTCTATTCTGCGACGAATGGCCGAGTTTTTGTGTACGAGTGTTACAAGGTACGAGCGGTTGCCGAGCTTGCGTTTAGCGCTCGCGTGGCGCCGCGCGAGCGCTAAACGTAAACCAAGAAAGGACCCTCCCCATGACGCATCCCAACAACGTCGTTATCATCGGCGCCGGCCCGGCCGGCCTAACCGCCGGCTATCTCCTGTCCAAGGAGAACGTGCCGGTCACTATCCTGGAGGCGGATCCTACCTACGTCGGCGGCATCGCTCGCACCGCCAAGTACAAAGGCTACCACTTCGACATCGGCGGTCATCGATTCTTCTCCAAGTCAAAGGAAGTCGAAGATCTTTGGACCGAGCTTCTCCCCGACGACATGCTCGATCGGCCGCGCTCCTCGCGTATCTTCTATCGCGACGCATTTTTCTCCTACCCGCTCAAGGCGACCGAAGCCTTGTTCAAGCTCGGCATCTTTGAATCGACGCACTGCATGCTCTCGTATTTCTGGGCAAAAATCTGGCCCTACTCAGACCCGAAGAACTTCGAGGAATGGGTGACAAACCAGTTCGGGAGCCGATTGTTCAACATCTTCTTCAAGACCTACACGGAAAAAGTGTGGGGCATGAGTTGCAAGGAGATCAGCGCCGACTGGGCGGCCCAGCGCATCAAGGGGCTGTCGCTGTGGTCGGCCGTCTGGAATTCGCTATTCGGGTCGAAGTCGCCAGAGGCCGGCGAGGACAAATCGAACGTTATCAAGACTTTGATCGACACGTTTCGCTATCCACGCCGCGGGCCGGGCATGATGTGGGACGCCGCCGCCGCCAAGATCAAAGCAATGGGAGGCGAAATCGAGATGGGCATGAAGGTCGTCGCATGCCATTTCGACGCCGAGGAAAGGCTCTGGACCACGACGTACGTCGACCAGAATGGCGAGCGCCACAG
Source organism: Planctomycetota bacterium (assembly GCA_016872605.1). Classification (GTDB taxonomy): domain Bacteria; phylum Planctomycetota; class Planctomycetia; order Gemmatales; family Gemmataceae; genus SIAQ01. The sequence continues at coordinate 26,806 of VGZI01000036.1, read as the reverse complement.
CGTTGAATCGCGCCACGTCATTTCGTCGGCGCCGATGCGACAACTCGTCAACGGCATCACACCGAAGATGCCCGAACCCGTCATCAAGGCGGCCGACTCGCTCAAGTACCGCGATTTCCTCACGGTCGTGCTGATTCTCAAGGACCGCAACGCCTTCGAGGATAACTGGATCTACATCCACGATCCGAGCGTAAAGGTTGGCCGCATCCAAAACTTCAAGAGCTGGTCGCCGGAGATGGTCCCCGATCCAACGATGACTTGCTACGGCCTGGAGTACTTCTGCTTCGAAGGCGATGGCCTATGGACCTCGACCGACGCCGAACTGATCGAACTCGGTAAACGCGAACTCGCCAAGATCGGCTTGGCTGCCCCCGAAGACGTCGTCGATGGCACCGTCGTCCGCCAGCCAAAGGCGTACCCGGTCTACGACGACGACTACGCCAAGCACGTCAACACGATTCGCTCAGAACTTGACAAGAACTATCCGAACCTGCACCTGGTCGGCCGCAACGGCATGCACAAGTACAACAACCAGGACCACGCCATGATGACGGCGATGCTCTGCGCCAAGAACATCGTCGCCGGCGAAAACGTCTACGACCTCTGGCAAGTCAACCAGGACGCCGAGTACCACGAAGCCGGCAAAGCAGGCGATCAGCAACAGATCGCCACCACCGGCGGCCGTCTGGTGCCGGCACGGGTGCAGGAGCCGGAACGTGTCGCGGCATCGTAGTCGGAGCCTGAAGCGTTAGCGAAGGAAATGGTCACGCTACGGCCAGGAGCGCCTTGGGATTTCTTGCGGCGATCATGAGCAATGTTCGGGCTGCGCCAGAGGGGACGCGGCGGCCTTGCTCCCAGTCTTGCAAAGTTCGCACCGAGACGCCAAGTAACTTGGCGAACTGTGCTTGTGAAAGTCCGGTTTTCTCCCGGATCGCGCTGACGGCAGGAATTGTAGTGGCGCGGCCGTGCGTGCCGCGCTTGAGCTCGCGGATCCCTTGCAGAATTTCCGCACCAACGTTTCGCTTTTTAGCCACTTTCGATCTCGTCACGTATCTTCTTAAGGTCCTTTGTGGAAATTGTGTCTGAGACGTTCTTGGGATAGATCGTTATCAGCCAAATCTCGCACTGCTCTGGTCGCGGCAGGTAGATTATGCGACAACCACCGCGCTTCCCGCGGCCCTTGCCTCGCCAGCGGAGTTTTCGAACACCGCCGGAATGTGGAATAATCGTCCCCGCATTAGGCGCCTTAATCAAGGCAGCCTGAAGTTCCCCAAATTCGTCGTCAGAAAGGTACTCCCTTACGAGGCGAGTGAAGAGCCTCGTCTCAATGAACACCAACATTTTTTCATTTCCTTGATCCCACCCAAGAAAAATGAACTCACGATAATACATATCCAGCATACGGCGTAGCCGTATTAAGTCAATGGGGTACGGACGAGGTTTCGAATTCTCGCCTCGTCTGACGACCAGGTCGCTCAATGAACTCGTGCCGGCGATCCATACGGTGGCCGTCCACTTTTTTTTCAGCATTTGCTGGCATTTCAACCGGCAATCATGGTAAACTAATACCCAAGGGATCGCGGACGGTTTGCCGTCCGCGGGAAAGGGTCGGCGTGCCAATTCGCCTCATAGCAAAGGAACGTTGCCGTGCCAATCACTCAACTCAATTGTCCCTATTGCGGCTCGACGCTGAATTTTGGCCGAGAGGTCGCCGAGGGGACGCCGGTCGATTGCTTGATCTGTATGACGCAGTTCCCGGCGAGCAACGTCGAATCGTTCGCTGCCCCGGAGTTGGCGATGGCGAGTCAATCGTCGGTCGGCCAAGACGTGGTTGTCGCTCCTCCTTCAGTGCATGACGAATGGCAATCGCCGCCGACCTTGCACGCCGAGGAAGAGCGTTCCGTTCCCGACACGATCGAGTTGCCTCCCGCCCCAGTGATGGAAACGCTGCACGATGAACCGCCGCCCGTGGCCGTAGTCGAGCCAGACGATGTGCCTCCGGCGATAGAGCCGATCGCCGATGTCGTGGAGGAATCGAGCGCGGCGATCGATGTCGAACTCGTCGACACAGCCGAGATAGGCGAGCCTCAGCCGGCGAAGAAGAAACGGCCGAAGCATGACGTTCCGATCGCCAAGGCGTATGCGCCGCCGGTGGCTCAGGCTGTTACCGAGACGCCGCCGCCGCCCAAGGCCAGCGTGCCGGCAGCCGCAGAACCGGAGAAGGCGCGGCCTGCGGCGGCACGACGGTCAGCCGACGACGACAGTTCGAGCATGGCCGGCACTATCCTGCTCGGCATTGCGACGTGCGTGTTGTTGTTCGTCTTGACAGGTGGAATTGTCTTTGGCGCCTGGAAGCTATCCCAGGCGGCGCGCTCTGGATCGTCGTCCGACGGGGATGCCACGAATCAACTCGCCGCCAAATCGAGCAAACCAGCAGCAAACGTACCGCCTAATGGAAAGTCGTCGACGCCGAAAGCTAATAAATCAGGCGACTCGGGAGAAGAAGAGGATGACGACGCACGGGACAAGATCGATGAGGAAATCAAGCAGGTTCTCAAGCGCAAGCTTATCACGCAGCCAGGCGGCGCCGGCATCCAGATCGATCCGATTTCGTCCGTGAACAGCGGCAACAGCGCGGCATTGACCGAGCAGCAAAGGAAGATCAATGAAGCCATCGACAAGGGCGTCAAATACCTCAAAAGGACGCAGCATGCGAACGGCACTTGGCATCACGGCCATCCCGTCGGCTATGCAGCGATCGGCGGCTTGACGCTGCTGGAATGCGACGTCAGCCCCAAGGATCCCGCCGTTCAGCGGGCCGCGTCATATGTTCGCGCCAACGCCGGCAATCTCAATCATACCTATCAGATTTCCCTGGCCATTCTGTTCCTTGATCGGCTCGGCGACTCGCGCGATAGACCGTTGATTCAGGGCATGGCGCTCCGCCTGATGGCCGGGCAGAATGAAGGCGGCGGCTGGACGTACTCGTGCCCGGAGCTCAGTCCGCCGGATATGTACAAGCTGTACGCTTTCCTGCAGTCCCACAAGCAGCCCAACCTGCTCAATCCGATCGGGATGGGTGGTATGAAAACGCAGTCCGGCATCGCCATCAATCCGAAGCGTGACCCCGCTCCGCTCAATGATCCGTTTGCACAATTTGATGAACTCATCCTGGCCAAGGGGATCGCCTCTCCGGGTGACCCCAATGCCAAGCCGAAGGACAAGGGACCTGGGCTGATCCCACCGGTCGGCACGGACCCGAAGACGACGCCGAAGAAGACCATGCCGGCCGTGAAGCCGATCGCGCCGTCGTCGCTGCCGGCCAATTTGCAAAACCTGGCAATCGTCAAGAATCAAGGCGTCAAGAAAGGGCAGGGGAAGGGACGCTTCGGCGCCGGCGACAACTCGAACACACAATTCGCCATGCTGGCGCTTTGGGCGGCGCGGCGCAACAATGTGCCGGCCGATCAATCCTTGCTGCTGGCGTATCAGCGTTTCATGAGTTCGCACAATGCCGACGGCGGCTGGGGCTACCACCCTGGCGGACATACGACGCATACGATGACTAACGTCGGCCTTCTGGGGCTCGCCATGGGGCACGGGGCGGCGCCGGAGATCGTCAACTTCAATCCGAAGAATCCGCGCGAACTGGTCGTCAAACCCGCTCTGGAAGATCCCAGCATTCGCCGTGGCCTGCAAGCGCTGGCGCGTTACATCGGCCAACCGGTCGAGCCCGGAAAGAACCCGGGCGAAATGCAGAACTTGTATTTTCTTTGGTCGGTCGAACGTGTCGCCATGCTGTACGATCTCAAGACGATCGGCGGCAAAGATTGGTACGGTTGGGGCTCACAAATTCTTGTGCATCACCAACAAGGGGCCGGCGATTGGCCAAGTGGTTTCTATCACGGCAACAGCCCGCCGCTCAACACCTGCTTCGCGCTGCTCTTTTTGCGCCGGTCCAATCTCGTGCAGGACCTCACCAACCAAATGCGCCTGACCACGGGTATTGTCGATACGGAGAAATAGCCCTGCCTGCCCGGAGCGCTACTAGCTCGTAGCGCTTCCAGCCGGGCGGTGCAAGCAAGGGACGGCCCTTGCTTGCGCTGCGGGCTAGTATATCTTGATGAAACCCTGCATCAGCCAAGCGACGACGATGCCGTCCTCCTTCGCGGAGGATGTCGCCAACTATGCCGACGTAGGCTGCACGGCGATGGAGGTTTGGCTGACGAAGCTCGAAACGCATCTCGAAAAATACTCCCCCGGCGAAACGCGCCGGCTCATCAGCGACCGCGGCCTGACGTTGGCGGCCGCTGCGTATCAAGGCGGCTTGCTGCTTTCGCAATCGGAAGCACGCCAGGCCCATTTCGATCATTTTCGCCGCCGGCTCGACCTGTGCGAATTGTTGGGCATCCAGACGCTGATTGTCGCAGCGGACTTCGCACAGCGCGTCGATCGCGCAATGCTGGCGGCGGCGGTAGCGTCGCTGGCCCAGGCCGGTCAATGGGCCGCCGGGGCCGGCGTCACGCTGGCCTTGGAGTTCCGCGCCAAGTACGCGTTCTGTGCCAGTCTTGACACCGCTTTGTCGCTCGTTCAGGCGTGCGGTGAGCCAAACGTCGGCGTCAACTTTGACGTATTTCATTACTACACTGGACCGAGCAAGCTGGAGGATCTCGCTCACCTCACACGTGACCGCCTGGTCCACGTTCAGTTATGCGACCTCTCCGGCGTTGCCCGTGAGCTGGCCGAGGACGGCGATCGCGTCTTGCCGGGCGACGGCGACTTTCTGCTTGCGCCGATCGTCGACGTGCTGCGCCGTCTGGGCTATGACGGCTTTGTGTCGGTCGAATTGATGAATCCAGTCCTATGGCGTGCCAATCCCGCACAGGTCGCCGAAATCGCGTTCACGTCGTTGCGAAAACTCCTCAGCGCCCAGATCGCGTAGTTCGTGACGACAGCGATGGCAAGATTGTCCGCGCATGCCATCTCTGCCGATTACGGCTCGTTAATCCCTATCGACGATACGGCCTGCATCGCCAGCTTACGAAAAGAATCGGCGAGTTTCTTCCAAGTTTGTTCTGTATTTTGCCGGGGAAAAATTACACTTGATGGAAACAGGACCGTGATTCGGAAGTTGGGGGCCGTGGCCCCTGCCTCCCGATTCGTGAGATTTGCGATTTGATCAATTCCGGAAGGAGAGAGTCATGAGGTGGGCGAGTAGTTTGCTGGTGTGTCTGAGTTTGTTGGCCATGTTGGCGCTGCCCGCGGCCGGGCAGGATAAGAAGGCGAAGGATCCGAAGTTCAAGCCGCCGGCGCCGAAAATCATTACGCCGCCGGCGCCGTCATTCAAGCACCTCGACGGGCAGATGCTCGTGTTCGCGGTAAACGGTGTGAACGGCTCGACGGTGCTGAGCGACAATCTGCTCGATGTCAACAGCGACTTGCATTTGGGACTGCGGATTCAGATGATCCCGTGGTGCCGGCATAACGCCTTTTTCGCCGACTTGGTCGATCACGAAGCGCAGATCATGGCAGCGGGTCGCATCGCCGAGTCGGTAAAGGCGATCCGCAAGGACGCGCCGAAGGCGAACATCATCTTCATCGGCCATAGTGCCGGAGCTCGTGTTGTGCTGGCGGCCGCGGAGATGCTGCCGGCGAAAAGTGTCGATCGTATCTTCGTGCTGGCGCCGGCGGTGTCGTATTGCTACGATCTCACGGGCGCTTTGAAAGCAGCGCGGCATGGAATCGACAATTTTTACAGCAGTGAAGACAGCATTCTCGATCGCGCCGTCGATCATAAAGGGACGGCCGATGGCCTTCGTGTTCATGCCGCTGGGCGCGTAGGCTTCCATCCGACCTCGACTGACAAGAAGGACCTGGAACTCTATCGAAATCTTCGTCAGATCCGTTGGACGGAGAAGTATTGCGGCTCAGGCGGCCACTTCACGTGGGTCATTCAGCATAATCTGAAACGCACCGTCGTTCCGCAGTTTTTCACGGCCCCGTGCGACGCGCCCGCCGTCAAGCAAACGAAGGAGCCGCCGATCAAGAATTGACCGGGCATGGTCTTGAACTCGCCGTAACCGGCATCTGTCCGCAGTCCGTGGCGCATGCGCCTCGGGATGCGGACTTTTTCATTTTTTCGTGCACTTGGTGAATTTCGTGGATTTTGGGTGCACGACATAGTCTGCGTGGCCTGTTTCGGGAGGGCGAGGCAGGGCTGATAAAAACCCCAGGTTCATGAGCGTTCAGGCCGCTTGTTCAGGCAAGAGAACGGTCGTGCCAACCTGTTGCCTCTCCTAGTCCCGGAGGGGCGTTTGGAAATAGCCCAGCACTTCAGTGCTGGGATGGCTGGCGTACGTCGGTTCGGAGTCCCGTAGGCACGACTGAACCGCGTGCGACGCTGCTTCAGTCGTCCCTACGGGACTCTAACGTGTTTGTGTCCGCTGCCCAGCACGGAATTGCTGGGCTATTTTCGCCCGTACCTCCACGACGAAGACAGGGGCTTCCCCATTCAAATGGCACGCTATCTTCAGCAGGCCAGCGCAACAAGAATCGCCTGAACGAACACGTTCGTTTTCAATAGCTCAGCCGCGCCCTCCCGTGGCGTTTGCAAACCAGGGGGTGCCCCCGTGGATCTTTTCCCAGATTAACTCGTCTTGACACACGAATCGGCCGGGCGTATCAGGCGTGCGGTTTGGTATCGTTGCCTATGCGGAGGGACCCGCCATGACACGTTCGATTTGGTTTATCGCAGTGTTGCCGTTCTTCACGGGATGCCTTTATTACGGCTATCCCACCGTCACCAAAACACCGGAATTACAGGTGTCGAATCCCGATGGCAGCGTACATGTTTATCGAGTGGATGTGGATCGCGTTGAGCGCAAGCCGCTGACACCGACGACGCAATACACGCTGTCGCGCATCACGGTCGATGCGCGGGGCATTATTCCAAGCCAGCTTGAAGTCGCGACGACGACCGGCGTCTTGAACCCGGTCGGCGCCATCGACGGCAGCCCGCATGAGAAGAGCCACTATTCCATGCTCATTCGTGCCTATCGCCCCGGCTATCGGCTCAACGAGGTCAAGGCGTGGGAGAAATCGCGTGAATTGCGTTGGGATGCCGTGCCGGACTTGATCGGCCAGGAAAAGGCGATTGACGATCTCTTGGCCGTGCCCGCGTCGGGCGAGCCGGTCAAAGGCACCTGGTGGGAACTCAAAGACGACAAGGCTTTTGGCCTGGGATTGCAGCCTGGGTCGGTTTCGATGCACCAACGGCGAGCGCTGGAGTTCGCATCGAGTGAATATCAGCGACTCGCCAACAGCCCGATCGCGGCAACAGCGAGTATGCAAATCGTCCGGGAACGATTGCAGCAGAAGGCAATCTGGCTCCGCAATTTCGCCGAGCAGTGAGCTAACGGGCCGAGCTCCACCAACCCGACGCGTAAGCGAGGATCGAACCTCGCTTACGCGTCAGGTTGTTAATGCCGTGGCGTGCCGCTACACCAAGCATCATGACTTCCCTCGTGCAAGCGTTGAAATCTGGCCCTGTCCTCGTCATGGACGGCGCGATGGGGACGGAGATCATGCGACGCAAGAAACTGCGTTCCCCGGTTTTGTGCGAGCCGTTCAATTCTGACGAGCCCGATCTCATTCGTGCGATTCATCAGTCCTACGTGGACGTCGGCGCGGACGTGGTCCTTACGAACACATTTCAGGCCAATGTTTTCGCGGTCACACGCTCGGATCGCAGGACCGCTCTGAGACCCCTTTGGGAGAGAGCCGTAGAGCTGGCGCGATCCGTGCGGCCACGATTCGTGCTGGGCGATATCGGGCCATTGCGAAATAACCGACCTCAGACGATAGACGCGATGCGAAGTGCTTGTGTCGGCGTCGACGGGATGCTGCTGGAAACCTGGTCGTCGACCGACGGGCTTCGGCGTTTTGTCGTGCGAACGGCGCTGCCCGCTCTTGTTTCCTTCACCTTCCGGCGGTGTAAGCCAATTCGCACGTTTTGCGATCTGGCGCCGGAACACTGTGCTCACGTTGCGGCACGCGTCGGCGTCGTCGCGATCGGCGCCAATTGTGGCGAGGAAATCGGCGTGGATGAGATGGTGGAGATCATCGGCCGGTTTCGGTCGATGTGTGATCTGCCGATCTTCGTAAAGATGAATGCAGGTTCCGCGCCGCGGCGCGGCCGGTGCTATCCATTCACGCCGGCAATGATGGGCGAGGCAGTCGAAGCATTGCTTGAAGCGGGGGTGTGCATGATCGGGGGATGTTGCGGCACGACGCCTGATCACATTCGCAAAATTCGTGAGGTGGTCGATCGGCACAACGCCAAACGCCACAACGTGTACTGCGGGCGCTAAGCCAGAAAAGGGCGTCACGCACTGATCGGCGCCGGAGTGATGCTGACGCGCTTGCCGTTCGTTTCGAAGGTGACGATGCCGTCAGCGAGAGCGAAGAGGGTAAAGTCTTTGCCGATGCCGACGTTGCGTCCCGGATGAAACTTGGTGCCGCGTTGGCGAATGATGATGCTGCCGGCGCGAACGAGCTGCCCGCCGTAGGCTTTGATGCCGAGGCGTTTGGCGTTGGAGTCGCGCCCGTTGCGAGTAGAGCCTTGACCCTTCTTATGAGCCATGTTGCAACCTCATGAAACGTTTGCCGCTCGCGGGATGAAACGCGAGCGGCGTTTTTGTTCTTGTCCTTATCGACCGCCGAACTTCTCATTGGGAATTGTAGGACCTGCCGAGCGATAAATCCACTGGGCCGGCGAAACAAACTGAATATCGCGCGAATCGGTCGAGAAGCGATCGCCGACGCGCTTGAAATTGAGCTGCAACGTCTTGTACTGGGTAATCGACGGCAAGCCGACGGCCGGCGCATCGACTTCGATGAAACCGTTCGACAGACCACGAATGAAGATGCTGAACCGCGTCGTGTCCGCAAACTCGTCCTTCGACTTCGGATTGCGCAGCTTCGGATCGGCCGGCCCCGCGTCCCAGATCGCCACACCCGTCACGGCCCGAGGCAACGTTTCTTCCTTCGACGGCGGAATGGCGAATTTCGAGATCAGCACGGTGTTCTTGATGTCCTGGTAATTGGCTCCCGAACGATCCTCGATCTTCTTGATCGCCTCCTCGGCCGTGATCAGGATTTCATCGCGATGTTTACCCGGGTTGTCGAGCGTGACCAACTCAAAGTAGGGCGCAACCTCCTGCGGTTTGCCGGAGCGATTGATGAGCTGATACCAGAGATACCAGACGACGCGATCGCCGCGTCCAGGTAGCTTGATGGTGAGGATGCGAGGGTCCTTGAAGCGAAAGTCCATGCCCCAAACGCCGGCCTTGTCGAGGGATGACGCCATCGCTTTCACTTCGCGTTCGTTGAAGATGGGTTGCCCCTGTGCCGACACTGACGGTGTCCACCAACCCGCCACGGCAATGGCAACGGCGAGACCAAAAACAGCGAGCTTCGTTCGCATGGGCCATCTCCTTGAATTCAAACATCGAGGCGCAAGCGATCGGACCTATACGAGATGTCGGCAATTCGGTCAAGGCGAACGTTCAATAACAAGATACCACCGCCATCACAAGATGGGAAGGCCGGGGATTCCCGTTGAACCTTGTCGGTAGTCAAGCTGTCCGTAACAATGTCCGTACACTCGTTGACACTTTTCCCAAGGCCAGAATGCCCAAAATCTACCCATCGCGGCCAACTCTGCCAACGCATCCGCTCGTCCAATCTCTGCTGCGCGGCGAGTGCATCGGTCTGCCTTCCGAATCGACGTATGAAGTCGTCGGCGCCGCGCTGCAGATGCGTGATTACTCCAGGATAACGAAAATTGCGTCCGAAAAATGCCTTGCCGCGATTGTGATCAACAGCCTTCCGGCCCTGTATGATTGGATGCCGCTCCTGGAAGGGGCCGTGGTGCGCATCGTTCGTGGCCTGAATGCTGGCCCATTGACGATAGTTGCAGACGGCGGATATCGTCAGGGGCTTTGGTCGCGCCTGCCGGTCGGAGCGCAAGAAGCGGTGGTTCACAATGGGCGCCTTGCCATCCGCTGGCCGAAGGGGGAGATCTGGAGCGAGCTTCCCGCCGACCTGCCGCTCATCAGCGTGCCTGTTCCGACGGCGTCCACGGGCGACGAACTGGCGACGTGTGCGGGCGTCGAAGTAGTCTTGGACGGTGGGGCTTACTCAGACCCGCGCGGGCCGAGCATCATCGAGGCGTCAGGGCGCCGCTACCTTGTGCGCTTCGAGGGGGGATTGCCGGCCGACTTTGTGGACGAGCTGGCACGTTGCCGCATTCTGTTCCTGTGCACGGGCAACACGTGTCGTAGCCCGATGGCGAAAGCGCTGTGCGTAAAGCTGCTGGCTGACGCACTCCATTGCAGGCCGGACGAGCTGCCGTCGCGTGGCTTTTCGGTGGAGTCCGCGGGCTTGGCGGCGTACCGTGGTGGTCCCGCAAGCCCCGAAGCAGTCCAGGTTGCCGCGGAGTTCGGCGCCGACCTTTCGAATCACCGCAGCGAACAGGCGAGCGTTGAGACCGTAGCGTGGGCGGACCACATCTTCACGATGACCGCGAGCCACTTGTCCGCAATCTCTGGCGTGCCGTGCATTTCCACGCCGCGCCTGCTGTCACCGACCGGCCAGGATGTGTCCGACCCCATAGGCGGCGCACTTTCGGACTATCGAACCTGTGCCGAACAGATCATACAATGTCTGAAGGAACGCCTGCCCGAGATACTGGAATCGTAACGGCGGCCAGCCATGAAAATCGTCATCGGCAGCGATCATCGCGGGGTGGAGATCAAGCGACGCGTCTCGGAGTTTCTGCGCTCCTCGGGGCACGATGTGTTTGACATCGGCGCCGAAGGGGCAGAGAGCGTTGACTATCCTGACTTTGCCTATGAAGTCGCGATACGCGTCAGCAAGCACGAAGCGGATCGCGGCATTCTCATCTGCGGCACCGGCATCGGTATGGCCATCGCCGCCAACAAGGTGCGTGGAGTCCGCGCGGCGCCGTGCCAGGATGTCCTCACCGCCGAGATGAGCCGACGCCACAACGATGCCAATGTCTTGTGTCTTTCCGCGGATCTTATCGGCGAAGATCAGATGATGCAGATGGTCCGCAGCTGGCTCGAAACGTCCTTCGAAGGCGGCCGACACGCTCGCCGCGTCGAAAAGATCGCCAAGATCGAAGACGATCAGCGCCGGTGATTCAGAATCAGAGCCTGAAGCGTTAGCAAAGTCTCTGAGCCATCCTTCGCTTACGCTTCGGGCTCTGATCGATTCACGCCAGGCATTCCTTCAGAACGCGTATGCCGTGAGCGATGTCGGCGATGCGTTGTTGCTGGTCGCCGACTTCGCGCTCGATGCACAAGGCGCCCTTGAAGCCGACTTTCTTGAGGGTGTCGACGAATTTCTTGATGTTGACCTGTCCCTTGCCGAGAGGCACTTCCTCGCCCCACGTTCCGGGCACTTTCGTGCGAATCGCATCTTTGACATGAACGCTGCGAATGTCGGGTCCGAGGATTTCGACGGCGCGGATCGGATCGCCCATGTCGTATAGGATCATGTTGGCGGGATCGAAGTTGATCTTGAGGTTGGGACACTTGAGATCGTCGAGCGTTCGCCGCAGAAGCTCCGCCGACTCCTGGCCCGTCTCGAACGCGACGGTAATGCCCTTTTCCCTGGCGAGTTGGCTGACCTTAGCGAGTGTATCGAGAAACGGCTTGCGATCGGGATGGTTCGGTTCAGGCAGAAAGCCGGCGTGAAGCATGATGTCGGAGAGCCCCAGCGCCTTGGTGCGATCGAGCGCCCACTTGAAGCGTTCCAGTCGTTCGGGCCGCGTCGCCGGATTGCCGAAGCCGCCGGATAGCTCGATCGTCTTCGGCGTGGTGTAATCCTCGCCCGGGAAGCCGAGCATCGTCCCCGTCATGCGAAAGCCGGCGGCCTTGGCGGCGCCGGGCATGTTGTCGCCTTCGTCCCACGATGCGTGATGCGGATCGCCGCATGCGATCTGCACGACATCGATGCCGAGACCATCCATCAGGCGCTTCAGTTCCGGCACGTTTTTCACTTGCAACGACCAGCTACAGACGCCGATCGCGAGAGGTTCGATTGGCATGAGGTGCTCCTGTTATTTAGCCGCTTGCGGCTTTGCGCTCGCGGCGAAGTGGCGATCGGATTTGCCAGCAACCAGCGAACGCGAAGCCGCAAGCGGCGATGCGGTCATCCCGGCGCTGGCTCGATGCGAACGCCAAGTGGGCCGAGCTTTTGACCGTTCGCCCGCGTTTCATGGAAGGTGAGCATCTGCTCGAGCTTGAGTTCCGCGACTTCCTTGCTGCCGGTCCAGACGATGGCTTGTCCGGATTCGTGGGCGAGCATCATCAGCTGGCAGGCCTTCTGTTCGTTGTACCCAAGCGATTTGCGCAGCACATCGACGACGAACTCCATCGAGTGATGGTCGTCGTTCTCGAGAATGACGTTGTAGGGAGGCAGGCGCCCCGTCTTGACTTCTTCCTTTTCGAGCGGCTTGGTAGTGCTGCTGCTCATCGCGAAATCCCCCGCTGAAACCGCAGCTATTCTATCACAAGGCACGGTCGCAAGCCCAGGGGCGAGCGCAGCGAAGCCCTGAGGATCGTACGGCAGAAGTAGTGTGGACTGTAGTCCACGTCGGTCTGCGCTTCGTATGGACTAGAGCCCACACAACGACGGTATCCGAACCGCTTCCTATGCCGCTTGGCACAGGTCGCGCGCAGCGGATACTTCAGGGGACGGCGAATCACGCCAGAGCTGCGCGACGGACAAGGCCCAAAGCGGAAGCGTTGCGAACATCGCGGCGCAGCGGTCTTTGAGTACTTCCAGCCCCGGAAGCTGCGCGGCCACCTGCGTGCCCAGGAAGGCTGCGAAAAGGACCGCCAGCCACCATGGAAGTGTGATCGTATCGTGCCCTTCCCAGATCCAGGCGATGAGCATCATCGTCAGCGGCACGCAGAACGCCAGATAGTGTGAATGGCTGACGGGACTGAATATGGTCATGAGCACGATCAAGGCCGCGAGTTGATGAAGGCGCCGCCACGGCGTGTCGGCGCTCGGCCAGAGAACGACCAGCGTCATCACAAAGCCGAGCAGAAGGTAGGCGATCTTGGCGCCGATGTGCAAGTCTTGTGGCCGAGTTTGGCGATCGGGATACATCCAGTTGTGCAGCATGTTCTTGACACCGATCGAATCGGTCGCGTTGACGCCGACGATCTCTTCCTTGCGGGAGTCGTCGTCGCCGACCTGAAACATTGGTCCCAAGAAGACTCTGCCATACGTTTGGTAATGCGTGACGGTTTGTTCGGGTCCGAAGACGGCAAGAGGGAGCAGCACCAGTCCGAACAGCAAGCCGGCGCCGCAGCCAACGAGGGCTCGGAGGTCGCGCTTCCATGCGGGGTACACGAGCAGATACGCGGGGATGACTTTGATGCAGATTGCGATCGCGAGCCACCAGCCGGCGCAAAAACTCTGGCCTCGCACCCAACCCGCCAGCGCCAGGCATAAGAGCGCGAGCACAATCAAATTAACCTGCCCGCGCATCAACGTATGACCGATCGGCACGCAACAAATCAGGAGAGGCCACAGGCGCAGATACCACCAGCGCCGACAATGCGTCGGCTCGCTGCGAAACGCATTGTCACTGGAGTGCTCCTCGATCGCCGTGGCTAAAACGTCCGCAGACCAAAGTAGCGCGAAGACACTGATCAGGTAGCAGATCAACACCGACCAGACATACGGCACGTGGCCGGCCGTCTCTTCGCCGCGAGGCGGATCGGCGAGCGGCGTCATCAGAATCGCATAGAACGGCGGATAGTTGTAGTGCCAATCATTATCCGAGGTGACCGCGTACAGATCGGCGCCATGCCGGACGGCCCAGCCGGCGCGAAGGAAGCAATCGAGATCGCCCATGCGCCGCACCATGAAAGCAGAACGCTTTTCCACGATCGCGCCGAGGAGCGGCAGGATGACGAAAAAGAACCCGAAGACCAGGGCCTTCTCCGTGCGGGACAACGGCGTCAGGGCAAGCCAGCGCATGGGGCTCCGTTTCTTATGCCGCCTCGCGTCGTTCGGCAGGGACGGTCGCGGCGAGCGGTCGCATCTCGCATTCCTTCAAGAGATAAATCGGCCGTTCCTTGACCTGATCGTGAACGCGGCCGACGTATTCGCCAAGGATGCCGAGCGAGCCGAGAACGGCGCCGATACCAAGATGCACCACGAGCATGAGGTAATGCCAGGTGGTGGTGCCCGATGACTGGAGCCACGCGACGCCGGCCAACACCATGTGGACGGCCGCAAGAGCCAAGAATACGCCGCTTAGGTACAACGGCACTCGCAACGGGGCTCGCGAGAAGGAGAACAGCCCATCGCCGGCGAGGCGAAGCATGCGTTGAAAGGTGTACTTGCTGACGCCTGCGTAGCGTTCATCGGGTTGAAAGGGAACTTCCTTGACGCGGTAGCCGAGCCATTGCACCATGCCGCGCACGAAGCGATGCTGCTCCTTTAGTTGCAAGAGCGCTTGCAAAGCTTTGCGCGACATGAGGCGGAAGTCCGACGCGGACATGCGGATCTCGGTTTCACTGATCTGCTGCATGAGCCAATAAAACGCTGACGATGTGAACCGCTTGAGCCAGGGCAGGCGATCGTCGTCGGCTCGGATGGTGATGACAACGTCGTACCCGTCCTGCCAGTGGTTGAGCAACTCGGCTAACACGGCTGGCGGATGCTGCAAGTCAGCGTCCATCGAGATGACGGCGTCGCCGCGTGCATGCTCCAGTCCCGCAGTCAACGCCGCCTGATGGCCGAAGTTTCGGCTCAGCGAAAGATAGCTGACCGTTGGGTCGAGGTGGGCGATCTGCTTCAGCACCTCGAGAGTGCGATCCGCCGAACCATCGTCAACGTAGATAATCTCGAAGCGGAAGCGATGTTCGAGGGCCTTAAGCGCGGCTTGCAAACGCTCATGGAATATGGGCAGAACGTCCTCCTCCTGGAACGCCGGACAAACGATGCTGACCAGAGGCAACGCCCCATCCATGCGAGACTCCATTCTGCGCCGAGTTTTTGCGAATCCAAGAGATACCCGGATACGGCGATGAAGTCCAGACCGATCTGACGAAATCGCCCAAAGGCGCAAGGGCGCAAAAATGGGAGGTTTGCGCTCAGCGCCGATCGATCGGTTGAGATTGAATGCAGCGGGCCAGCCGGGTAAAGGTGAGAAGTCGTAGCCCGGCGTGCCAGCGAGGGATGATTTGCCTGTGCTGGCGCTTCGGGCTACCGGGGACACCCCATTGAGCATCGACGCCATTCAAGCATGGTGGCAGGCGCGAACACGCTGGGAACAGATCGCGATCGCGGTCTGGACGGCGTTCTTGCTCTTCGTCTGCGTGCGGAGTTTCGTCAAGCCGACCGCGAAGACCGTTTATCCGATTTACAGCGCGTGCGGTTATTTCTGGTGCACGAGCCAGGACCTTTATGCTCCCGATCGCCCGGAGTGGGCCCAGGGAGGCTATCGCTATAGCCCGACGTTCGCCGTCATGTGCGTGCCGTTCGCCGCATTTCCTGACAACATCGGCGGCGTCCTTTGGCGGCTGATTTGTACGGGCGCTCTGTTGGGATCGCTTTTCTGGCTCGCACGGAGCGTTGCCAGCAAGCCATTGTCCGCGGACCATTTCGCCTGGCTAGTGCTCTTGAGTCTGCCCTTGTCGCTGCAAAGCGTGAATAACGGACAGGCGAACATTCTGATCGCCGCAACACTGGTCGGCACGATCGCCGCGGTTCGCGAGGAACGCTGGAATCTTGCGAGCGTGCTGATCGCGATCGGGTTTGCGTGTAAAGTTTATCCGCTCGCGTTGGGTCTCTTGCTCATAGTGGTGAATCCGCGAACGCTCGGCTGGCGCGTGCCGTTGGCCGTGGCGGCGAGCGTAGTCGCGCCGTTTCTGACGCAATCGCCGGACTACGTCGTCGATCAATACGCCAAATGGCTTGGCGTCCTGCGCACCGACGATCGCTCCGAGATCGATCTCGATCAGTCCTACCGCGATCTTTGGCTCTTGATCCGGCTCTACGACATTCCCATCCAGCGAACGCTGTATGTCGCGATTCAGCTGGTCTCGGCCTTGGCTTTGGCGATTCTGGTTTGGCAGCGCCAACGAAATGGCTGGGCAGAAAAACCGCTCCTGATCTCGACCTTGGCCCTGGCGTCGGTTTGGATGATGTTCCTCGGCCCGACGACGGAATCGTGCAGCTTCATCCTGATGGCGCCGTCGTTTGCCTTGTCGATCGTCGAAACGCTGCGCGACGGCGTCTCCAAACCGCGTGGGTGGATGCTGGCGATTAGCGTGGCTTTCTTTACGATCGCGATCGGAATGGCTGACTTCAAGTGGCTTATCAACATCCACGCCGTCGGCGCCCATGCCTGGGCGTGCGTGTTCTACATCGGATATTTGCTAACAGAATCCCAACCCGCTGCACTCGCTGCCGAACAGCAGTTGCCACTCGCGGCATGAAAATCGAACCGGAACGAGCCGGAAGCGTTAGCGACGGTTTGGGTTTGGCCAACCGTCGCTAACGCTTCCGGCTCGTTCGGGTTCTTCAGCGCCCGCCACCCATGTGGCCATTATCGCGTTTCAGCGCGGGCTTGCCATCGTCTTCGACCGGGCCGGCATCCATCGGCATCTTGGCGACGGCGAAGCCCAATCCAAACGCCAGTATTACCAGCGCCGCGGCGATCGCCCAGTGCCACCAGGGGCGAGGCTCCGCCGGCTCCAGAGGCGGCATGTTGTTGGCCCAGCGCCGGCCGGGCATGATCGAATCGAACTGCCTCACTGCGGTCACAATCTGGCCGATCTGCTTGCGCGCCGTCGGATTGTCGGGATCGACTTCAAGCACTTCAAGATAGGCCCAGACAGCCTGGCCGAGTTCGCCTGCCTTGACGAGATTCTCGGCCCGCTCCAGGCCGCCTTGAAGATGGCTCACGTAATCGACGAGCAGATCCAGGTCCGCCTGGCAACTCGGACAGCGCCGGGTAATCTCACGCAACGGCTTCGAACATTGTGGACACGTCGGCATGTGAGCTCCCGTCCGCCGCTTGCGGCTTAGCGCAAGCTGCAAAGTCCGCTTTAATCACCGTCAGTGTCCGCCAGCGCTAAGCCGCAAGCGGCAAACTAAAGTAGATATGCGTAATTCAACAGACGATCGTTCAGCGCGGAGCTGGCTTGTTCCATGCGCTGGCGGTCGCCGGATGACATCGCTTCACGCACGACTCGGCACAACTCCTCCAGCTCGCGCTTGTCGGCCGGGTTCTCGATCTTCGGAATCACGTCTTGCTCGGTCTTCTTGAGGATTTCGACGGCATCGCGATACTCGGGCGAGCTTTCGACGTCTTCGGTCTTCTTCATCAAGTCTTCGTTGATGCGTTTCATCTTCATGATCTGACCCGCATCCATCTGATCGGCGCCGGTTTGCTGAATTGCGAAGCGTTTCTTCTGTCCGGTGTAGATGTCGTGGATTTGCACGGTCAAAATGCCGTCGTCGCCGTATTCGAACGTAACCTCGATGGCGCCGTCACGCTGAGGCCGCGGTGGTTGAAACTCCCATGGGATCTCGGCGAGTTTGACGTTCTCGGGATGACCGACTTCGTCGTAGATGTCGCCCTCGAAGACGCTGATGATTACGCGCTCGGCTGGGTCGGCGACGGGGTGATACGTCTTGGTGAACGAGCACGGGATATCGACGCCGCGCTTGATGATCGGGTCGAGATATACCTGACGCTTTTCGTTAATCGGGTTGGCGCAGAGAGAATGCTCGAGTTTGACCGAGTAAGCGTGATTGTCGAGCCCTGGGGCGCCTTGCAGGATGGCTGCGACGATGGCGGCGCCTTGAGCCACGCAGGTCATCGGATCGATTTTGTCGAACGATTCCGGCTCTTTGCCGCCGAGCTTCTCGGACACATAACGGCGAATGAGCGGAATCTTGCTGGTGCCGCCGACGAGCAGGATCTTGTCGATGTCCTTGGGCCGCATGCCCTTGAGCGCCAAGGCCTCGTCGATCGCCTGGCCCGACTTGACGACGAGCGACATGATCTCTTTTTCGAACGATGCTCGATCGATTTCCTCTTCGAGGCTGATATGCCGATCCGGCACTAGTTCGGCCTTACGAGCAACGGCAACTGGGGCGCTGGATAGCTCGATCTTGGCTTTCTCAATAGCCAGCATGAACTGATGCCGATAGGGCGAATTGAGGATGTCGTAGTTGTGCTTTTCGAGGAAGCGCCGTCCAATCAGGTTGGCGAGAGCCGTGTCGAGGTCGTCGCCGCCGAGCTTGCCAATGCCCTTGCTGGAGACTTCCTCGAAGATGCCGTGGTGAATGCGCAGAATCGTTACATCCAGCGTGCCGCCACCGAAGTCATAGACGAGGACCGTTTGGTCTTGCTGGGAATTAAGGCCGTAGCAAATAGCGGCGGCCGTCGGCTCGTTGATGAGCGTGAGGACTTGCAGCCCCGCGGCGCCCGCGCAGAGCTTGGTCGCGTGTCGAGCCAGGCCTTTCGAGTTCGCGGGGATGGTCACGACGGCCTTGGTGAAGTTCTCGTTCAGCGTTTTTTGGGCATCCAGCTTGAGCTTCGAGAAGAGCATGGTCGCGATCTGCTCGGTGCGCAGATTTTGGCCGACGAACGGCACGCGCTCGCCCGACCCGAGGATGCGCTTAATTGAGCGAATCGACCTTTCTTCGTCGAAGTTCTCTTTGGCTTCCTGGCCAAACGACAGCGTGCCGTCGCGCCGCATGGTAACGACGGAGGGGGTCCATTTTTGGCCTTCGCTATTGATGAGGACGTCGGCCTGTCCATATTGAAAGTTCGCTACCACCGAATTGCTGGTGCCGAAATCGATGCCGATGTAGGGCATTTTGTCTATCCGTTGCTCGAAAACAGGGGATGGTTTCGTGAGGGCACGATATCAGGATACACGGCACGTGGGGAGTTCTCCAGTCGATTTTCTTGATACTTTGGTCGGGGCGCAGCCGTCCGGAAGACCGGTGGAAAGGGCAAGCAAATAGGCGGCGTCGGACACGCGTGCGGAAACATTGTAAAAATAAATCGGCAGGTCGATTCAGGTCAATAGGGCATGCACATGGGCCCGATCGTCGTCGATGTAGGCAACACGCGAATCAAATGGGGGTTGTGCAGCTCCGCCCAGGTGTGGAGCGTCGCGCCCTTGCCGCCCGACGACGCCGAGGCCTGGCAGCGGCAGTGGAACGAGTGGAAAATTCAGCCGGAGCAGGAATGGGTCGTAAGCGGAGTGCATCCCGAGCGGCGCGACACGCTCGTCGCCTGGGTAAAGCAGCACGGCGCCCCCGTTCGAGTGTTGGCCTCGGCCAAGCAGGTGCCGCTCACGATTGATGTCGAGCAGCCGGACAAGGTCGGCATCGATCGGTTGCTCAACGCGGTTGCCGCCAATCGTCGGCGGCATGAGAACGTGGCCGCTATCATAGTCGATGCGGGATCGGCGGTGACGGTCGATTATGTCGATTCGCTTGGTGTGTTCCGAGGCGGTGCGATCTTTCCGGGCTTTCGTCTCATGGCGAGCGCGCTGCACGATTATACGGCGCTGTTGCCAATCGTTGAGATTACCGAAGAAGTCACATCGCCCGCACGATCTACGGCCGCCGCCATGCAAACGGGCGTTTTGCATGCGGTCGTCGGCGGGATCGAACGGCTCATCAGCGAGTACCAGCATCGCTACCCGGCAGCGTTCGAGGTCTTCATCACCGGCGGCGATGCAAAAATGCTTGCGGGCCGGATGCATCATCCGCCCCACGTCTGGCCCGAGATGACGCTTGAGGGCGTGTTGCATTCGCACCGCCATTCGCCGCTCGCGGCGAAGTGATGATCTTGCTTGTACGCGGCAAATCTGGATGGCGCGATGGATACGATCATTTCTCTTCTGACACCGCCGGGAAAGGCCGCCATCGCGACCTTGGCGATCCGCGGGCCGGGCGCTTGGGACATCACGCGTCAGCTGTTTCGACCACTCAAAGGGACATTGCCTGATGTGCCGACGCCGGGACGCTTCTGGTTCGGCCGGCTGGGCACAACGACTTGCGATGAAGTGATCCTCGCGGCAAAAGTCGACGGCGTCGAAGTTCATTGTCACGGCGGCGTGCAAGTCGTTCGCATGATCGAGAACCTCTATGTCGAACGCGGGGCGCGCATCGTTGCCTGGCAGGAATTCACCGACCCGCTTCTGGAAATGTTAGTGCATGCGCCGACAGCACGCACAGCGGCCATCCTGCTCGATCAATGGCAAGGCGCATGGGAGGGGATCGATGCTTCCACGCTCAACGCGGATCAGGTTTCTCGCCTCGTCAAGTTGGTTCCGCTCGGGCGCCACCTCATCGAACCGTGGAAGATTGCCATCGCCGGAGCGCCGAACGTCGGCAAGAGCAGCTTGATGAATGCCCTCGCTGGTTTCACGCGCAGCATCGTCTCGCCCATTCCCGGCACGACGCGCGACGTGGTGACATTGAGCGTCGCAATCGACGGTTGGCCCGTGGAACTCATCGACACGGCCGGGCTGCGCCCTGAGGCGACCGGCATCGAGCGCCAAGGCATCCAGCGTGCGATGGAGGCAATCGAGCAGGCCGACCTGCGTTTGTGGTTGCTCGATGGTTCGGTTACGCCCATCTTCCCCGACGACGCAAAGGGCTGGACGTTCGTCATCAACAAAATCGATCTGCATGCGTGCTGGGATTGGCAGATCGCCAGCACGGCCAGGAGAGTGTCAGCGCAGACGGGCGAGGGAATCCCGGAGTTGTGTGAACTGATCTCACGAACGCTCGTGCCATCGCCGCCGGGACCCGGCGAGGCCGTGCCCTGTCTACCCGCGCGCGTCGACTGGCTTACGAAGAAGTAGCCGCGAAAAAACGCAATGAGCAAAAGAGTGTGAAGACAGCTCCGCCCTTTTGCGTTTTTTTGCGGCAGAACACCTCTACGCGTTGTGGCCGCCCATCTGTTCGGTGAGGTAATTCTGCAAGCCGACCGCATCGATCAGGCCGAGTTGTGTCTCCAGCCAATCGACATGTTCCTCGGACTCGACGAGGATCGGCTCCAAAAGTTCGCGTGTGCCATTGTCCTTGAGCCGGGCGCACAACTCGATGGCGTCGTTGTAGGTCTTGACGCCGCTCATCTCGAGCTTGAGGTCGTTCTCGAATTGTTCCTTGACATTGGTGCCGACGCGAATGACGCCATAGCGAGCGATCTCGGGCACGCCGTCGAGGAACAGAATGCGGTCGATGATCTTCTCGGCATGTTTCATCTCGCCCATCGATTCCTCGTAGTGCTTCTTGCCGAGCAGCTTGAAGCCCCAGTTCATGCACATCTTGGCCTGGCAGAAGTACTGATTGATGGCAGTCAGTTCGATGGTCAGCGCGGCATTGAGCGCGTCGATAACTTGCGGATCGCCCTTCATGGAATGCTCCTGTGCGGTGGATTCGAATGCATACTGAAATTGTTGTATGAATCGAGGCGTCATCATGCATCATCGGCGCCGATGATCACAATCCATGCTTCGCTCATCGCTTCGGGCAGGCCGTACAGGTCGAGCGCGGTGATGAGAATGCACGATGTCCACCCGACGATGAGAAGAAACCAGCCGCTCTTGTGCTCGCCCATCCATTGGCTGCTGCTGGTGAAATGCAGGAGGGGAAACATCGCCAGGGGCAGCTGCATGGCGAGCACGACCTGGCTCAGCA
Organism: Planctomycetota bacterium; assembly: GCA_016872605.1. Taxonomy (GTDB): domain Bacteria; phylum Planctomycetota; class Planctomycetia; order Gemmatales; family Gemmataceae; genus SIAQ01. The sequence continues at coordinate 5,017 of VGZI01000036.1, read as the reverse complement.
CCAACAAATCGGTCGCCTTGCTGTTGGGTCTCATCCAGGCGATCAGCACCGCCGGAGTGATAGCGACGAGCCGAGTGGCTAGACGCCGAACCCATGGTTGAATCTGCCAATGCATGAAACCTTCCATGACCACCTGTCCGGCAAGCGTGCCGGTGATCGTGCTGCTCTGGCCGCTTGCCAAGAGAGCGACGCCGAACAGGATACTGGCGAGCGCAGTGTTCAGTAGTGGCTCCAAGGTGCGATAGCCGTCGGTGATCCAATCGGTTTCATCGTTGAACGCCACCGTCACGCCATCGACGACCACGCCGTCGCGGCCGTGGAAAACCATCGCCGCCAAGACCAGAATGGCCGCATTGACGAGAAACGCCACCGAAAGCGCGAGGACCGTGTCGATCGTGTTGAAATGGATTGCCCGCTTCACGGCTTCCTCGTCGCCCTGGAACTGCCTCGACTGCACCAGGGCCGAATGAAGGTAAAGGTTGTGCGGCATCACCGTGGCCCCGATGATGCCGATCGCCACGACGATCATCCCCGACTGGCGAAACCCGGGCGAGGCTAGCGCGGCGCCCATCTCAAGGAAGTCCGGCTGGGTCCTGGGCAGGACGAATATCTCGATGAAAAAGCAGACGGCAATCGTTGCGACCAAGACGAGAATGATCGCTTCGATGAAGCGCATGCCCCAGCCTTGCAGCGTCAACAGCAAGAGCACGTCACAAGCGGTGATGACGACGGCCCAGTGGAACGGAATGTGAAACAGAAGATTGATCGCGACCGCGCTGCCGACCACCTCTGCCAAATCGCAGGCCGCGATGGCGATTTCGCAGGCGATCCAGTTAGGCCAGCGCGTCCAGGACGGATAAAAGTCGCGGCAGGCCTGGGCGAGGTCCTTGCCCGTGACGATGCCGAGCCGCGCCGACAGGATCTGCATGATGACCGCCATGAAGCTGGCGAGAGCAACGACCCAGAGCAGGTCGTACTTGTAGACGGCACCGGCTTTCAGGTCGGTTCCCCAGTTGCCGGGGTCCATGTACCCGACGCTGACGAGAAACGCGGGGCCAGCGAAGGCGCGCAGATTCTCCCAGAAGCTCGCGTCAGGTGGCGGAACCGGAACCGTGGCGTTCAGCCCTTCCAACGACAATGGCGCGGCGGTCGTGTCGGCAGGCTCGGTCGTTAGCTCCATTGCGGAATGATCGCTCGTTTGTTAGGTGTGCCTTATTCCTGATTAAGGTACACCTAATTAACGCCGCCGTCAAGTTGGGATGATCGCCAAAGGGAAATTTGCGTGTGTGCTGGAGCATTGGAAAAACCAAGGCTTCGTGTAAAGCCAGTGGATCACGAGCCGGTGATCCACTGGCCTCGCGTCGGGGACTTACCACCCGTTCTTTTCGATCTGCCGCCACAATCGATCGATGGCGTCGCGCAATACCGGGGTCGCGCGTTCACGCTGCTCCATCAGATATCCTCGGGCCGAGACGCCCATGATGAGCAAGTCCTGCTCGGCCATGCGGCGAACGATCGGGTCGGCGTCAAGGAGCTTCGTTGCCTGGCAAATCGGGCGTGGGCCGGGACGAATTGCGGCCTTCTCCTCGACCTTGGCGAGCCGGCCATCTTTGTCGTACTGTAAATGCGCTTTCAACTCGCCGTTGCCCCCCTGCATCACAATCGCGCGCCCGCTCGCGGAGTTGGCCGTCGCGCTGAACTCCTTCTCCAAAACATCGAACTTGAACATGCCGTCCTGATGGAACTCCGGCGTCAACGTCAACCAGGCTGCCAGGATCGACTTCGCGTCGGCATCTTCCTTCACAGAGAACGCGTGAGCGCGGAAGAACTTCTCCATCGTCTTGACGTCCTTCAGGTGCTCAAACTTGCCGTTCTTGTCGACGGCGAAGATGTTGGATGCCCGCAAGCCCTCGGGCATGATTCGCGCAACCGGGAAGACGCGGAATCGAACAATGACCATCTGATGGTCGGAAAGCACTTTCCTCACTGCGGCCGCGCTTTGGAGCGTCACTTCGCCCGCTCCTTTGCCGTTGGGCAGCGAATCGATGTGTTTGCGAACAAGATCGACGGCATCGATTTTCTTGTCGGTGGCGCCGAGCGCGGGCGTCAGGAGTAAAAGAAACACAGACGCGGAAACAAGTGAGCTTCTCATCACGTCCCCTCCATCTGAAGCAGCGCGTCCGCTTTGCGTAGGTCAGGCTTTCCAGCCTGACAGCACCGGCGAAAACGTCAGGCTGGAAAGCCTGACCTACATCAAGCTCACACGCGGCCCCGATTGAAATGAATTGACCCCTTGAAACAAGTGCGATAATCTAATCGTATTCCGCCGTCTCTCCGTTACCACTCGTTCTTTTGGTGATGAGGCGATCCCATGCTGCGACTCGATGCTGAAAAACCGGCCCGGTTTTGCGATGGCGTGACGCGCCGCGACTTCCTTCACGCCGGCGCTATCTCGGCCCTTGGATTGACGCTGGCCGACTACGTCGCCGCTGGTGGCGCTACGCCGCAAGCGGACACGAACTGCATCATGCTCTTTCTTGTCGGCGGGCCGAGCCATATCGACACCTGGGACCCGAAGCCCAGCGCCCCGGCCGAAGTGCGAGGTCCGTTCATGCCGACCGCGACGAATGTGCCCGGCATGCGCATCAGCGAGATCTTCCCGCGCATGGCCCGGCACGCCGACAAGTATTCGCTCATTCGCTCGGTCTATCACACGGCCACCGCCGTCCACGACACCGGCTATCAGATGATGCAAACCGGCCGGCTGTTTACCGGCGGCATCGAACATCCGCATGCCGGCTGCGTCCTCGGCTACGTCCGCGGCTCGCGCCACGACATGCCGCCGCACGTGCTCATCCCGCGGCCGATCGGTAGAACCGGAGGCAACCTACCGCACGGGCATACGGCGGGCTATTTGGGTCGCCAGCACGACCCGTTTATTCTCAACGCCGATCCGTCGGTGCCGGATTTTCAGGTTCCTGATCTCCTGCCGCCGGCGTACATCACGAGCGTTCGCGCCGACCGCCGACAGCGTATGCGCGACGCGGTCGACGCCGGCATGGAAGCGTTCGAGAACAGCCCGCAAGCTCATCAACTCGACAGCAACTTCCAGATGGCCTATCGCCTGATGTCCAGCCCGCGCGCCCGCGAAGCCTTCAATCTCAGCCAAGAACCCGCGACGGTGCGCGATCGCTATGGCCGCACGCGTTTTGGCCAAAGCTGTCTACTGGCGCGTCGGCTTATCGAACGCGGCGTTCGCTTCGTTACCGTCAACATGTTCGAAACGGTCTTCGATGAAGTGACCTGGGACATCCACGGTTCGCGCCCGTTCACCAACATCGTGCAGATGTCGCAGGAAGTGGTGCCGAACTTCGATCGCGCCTACTCCGCGTTGCTCGAAGATCTGACGGATCGCGGCCTATACTCCAACACAATCGTCACCGCGATGGGCGAGTTCGGACGCACGCCGAAGATTAACCCGGCGGGAGGTCGCGATCACCACCCCGGCGTCTGGACGATCATGATCGGCGGCGGCCCGATACGAGGCGGCCGCATCGTCGGCGAATCCGACGAACTCGGCTACCGGCCGAAGTCGCGCCCGGTGACCACGGGCGAGATCGCCGCCACGCTCTATCGCGGCCTAGGTCTGGACCCGCACCGCGAACTGCCGGGGCCGCAGAACCGCCCGATCCCGCTCGTCGATTTCGGTGTGCAGGCGATACGGGAGTTGTTCTGAATTTTTTCGTCAGCGCCGGCAGGATGAGCGCGTCAATGCTCACCCGAGGCCGTCGGCGAATGACTCGCTCGCCCGTCGCGGCCGTCGCTGAGCAATCAGTCTCGGATACCCAAAAAAGGGGCCGCGGTCGCCGTGCGGTCTCGTAAGTTCAATTCCACGCGCGACTACGCTTCGCTGAAAGGCCGCATGGCCGTGGTCCCCATATCACGGCCAACGATCCGCGTCGCTCCTTCGGTAATTGGTTTCGATGGATTGCGCTCAGCCGGTGCAAGTTTTTCCTGCAACGGAACACGGCGCCTGCGGGTTTGCCTGGGTAGGATCACCGGCCCACGCCACGGCAACGTGGCCCGTCCGTAGCTGGGGTCAGTACGCCTCCCCTCTCCCCGCGCCGGTTCGACGTTTAGCTTGCACCGACGTCATCGGCGCGGGGAGAGAGCAAGGGGTGAGGGGGGCGCGCTTCTGCGGGGCCTCTCCGTCACTTCGTCGGCTTCCGGCGCGGCCGCTTTTTCGCGGCAGGCGACTTGATGATGAGACTGCCCTTTCCCTCGGCGGGAAACGGTATCCGCGCTTGCTCAAGCGTTGCGGCGATCAGCGCTGCCACGTCCGGTTGTGCCAACTCGCTGGCAGCTTCCACCTGGATGAAACGCACCTGCTTTCCCGACCCCCGCAACATCCGCTTCGGGTCGGGCAACTGCGGCCCCTGACTGAAGTACAGAAATGCCCCTGTGGCATCTGCTTTGATCGTCACGATGCCATCGATCCCTTTGTCCGTCGGCGAATAGCTAATGACGACGAAGGTTATGTAGTCGTACACCAACTCATTGGCCGTCGGGAATCGCTTACGTAAAGCGGCCCGTACCGATCGCATGAGCTTCTGAATCTTCGGATCAAGCCTGTCAATGTAGGACCGGAGTTGAGCCTCGGGCGTAGGTTCCCGGCTATCGCGTTTCACTGTCATCGCGTCCTCCCGGGTAGGCAGCGTTGCCGTGGCCCTGATCTGTAGGCAGGCCGCGACGAACGATCCGCGGCGCGGCGCTCATTCGGTGATTGTATTCGATGGACTGCGCTCAGCGGGAGCAAGTTTTTCTTGCGACGGAACACGGCGCCTGCGGGTTCGCCTGAGTCGGATTACCGACCCAGGCCACGGCAACGTGGCCCGTCCGCGCCGGCACGCACGTTTAGCGCGGTTTCGCGAGGCGCCAGCGGACGACGCCGTTAACGCCCCGCCAACTTGAACGAGACGGAAGCGGGCGCGACGGAACGCCCGTCGCGCACGCTTTC
>VGZI01000035.1 GCA_016872605.1 Planctomycetota bacterium | reverse complement strand
TAGTGTCAGGGGACAGGAGCCAGGGGTCAGAGTTGACACATCGAGTGTGCAGTCTCTGGAATGGGGTGGTAGATGCCTGCGTCTTGACTCTTGACTCCTGACCTCTGACTGCTGACCCTTAACCCCTGAGCAATGCGGCAAGCCGGAATCGAACCGGCGCTCCCACGTTGGCGACGTGATGTACTGCCGCTATACGATAGCCGCGTCATCAATCGGAAGACACGATCAGACGTGGGAGGTTCGCGAGACTTGCGCGGAAAAAAAGCTGCGTCATTTGCCCCGAGCAGACTGAGCTATGGCGCCGTTGCCGACGTGCGAGAGATTCTGTTCGCCGCGCGCATGGCCGTGCATGAAAAGGTCGTAGATCCACTCGGCGAGGTGATCCGGCCAAGGTTGGGGCGTGAAGCGCAGAATGCCGCGGATGATGCCGACGAGCGCCAGTGCGGCCAGATCGGGATGCTCGGCTGAACACAGATCGGCGTCGGCCAGTTGCTTGATCAGATCGGTGACCAATTCGAACCATTGCGCTCGAACGTCCTGCAATGCCGCCAAGGACGTCGAGGACCCCGACGATTCGATGCGCTGGATCAACTCCAGGAAATAGGGATACTGCTCGTAGTAGCGGACGATGCGTTCGATGAAGTCGCGCAGCTTCTGATCGGGATCGCCCGGGCCGGCGATTTGGCCATGTGCTTCTTCGTAGAGACCTTGCAAGCCATGGATCGTCAGGGCTAGGTAGAGTTCTTCTTTGTCTTTGTAGTAGCGGTAGAGGGTGCCCTTGGCGACGCCGGCGTGGGCCGCGATGTCGTCCATGCGCACCTCGTGGTAGCGATGCTTGGCGAAGAGTTGGGCGGCCGCGTCGAGAATCAAGAGGCCACGCTTCGGATCGCAGGTGCGCATATGATTATCATACCTTTCCGACGAACGCTCCGCAACGCATTCACGTACGGTACCCGCACGCATTGGGCACGCTTTCCAGCCTGACTTCTTACAAGCCTCGTCAGGCTGGAAAGCCCGACCTCCTTGGCGAATCCACGAAAATGGACTGGCCAAACGCCAGATTATCACTTAGCGTAATAGTAATGCGGCGACCGATTCCGTCCTCAGGAGATATCCACGGCGATGGCCAAAGAAGAACCCTTTCTTGTTCAGGGCAAAGTCACCCAGGCGCTTGCCAATACGCAATTCCGCGTCAAGCTCGACAATGGGCATGAGATCATCGCCCACATCGCAGGCAAGATGCGCAAGCACTTCATACGCATCCTTCCGGGCGACATCGTCACGGTCGCCATCTCGCCATACGACCTGAACAAGGGACGCATCACTTTCCGCGGCCCATTGCGCCAGGCCAACAAAGAATCCGCCGCCGACGAAGATGCGGCCAAGTAGCCTTCCGCCTACTTCGTGCGTGGCTCTGAGATCAAATCCAACACGCTCCACAAGCTCGGATCCTCCCAGAAGGGAAACTCCGCGCTCATGCTAAGCAGCTGCTCCCCCAGCTCGTCGTCGCGCACCGCCACGAAGAATCCAAGCCGGCGATGCTCGTCCGGATCGAAGCCGTTCAGTGCCGCCGCGGGGAGAAACGCTTCGAGCAGATAGCCGGCCTTTCGGTGATGGACCTTCAGCAGCACGTTCGAGGTCGGCGCGAGCGGGGCGTCGTCGAGGGCGCGATTGATCTTGGCCTGCCCAAACGCCGGCTCATCGTTGCCCGGCCCCCCTGCGCGAGGCAGAAAATGAAACTGATGGCAATATCGGCTGGCGCGATGGGCGGCCCGAGCGTCGCGCGTGTCCAGCCATAACGTGACGCCGTCCGACCCGCGCGCCCGATCGACGTTTCCCGTCGGCAGCTGCTCCTTGCCGCGCACCTCGACCTGCAGGCCGATGCCCAATTCGTTCCATGCCAGGCACACCTCGGCAAAGTTCTTCAAATCATCGATGCCGGCGAAATTGTCGATGCGATACTCCGACGGCAGATCGAGCAGCCGTTCGCTCTTCAGTGGCATCGCCTTGCGATACAGGCACGGATAGGCGATGCGAAATAGAAAACGGTGGGGGATAAGCGACATGAACCGAATCCTTGGTAACACGATCCGATGAAGCGTAAGCGAAGGACAAACGCACCTTCGCCGACGGTTCAGGCTCGGAAACTCTATTTCATCGGAACGTCTTTCTTGAGCAGCGGATGATTGGGCTCCAGCTTCTCCAACGTCGTCCGCAGGTTGTCGTGGCGAAATTGCAGAACGCGCGCTTGCTCCAGGATCTGCGAGTGCGGCTGCTTGATTGCGTCAATCGCCTTGCGAATCTCGCCCTGAGCGTTGAACTCCAGGTCGATGAGCTGATATAGCCCTGGATGGACGTATTTGCCGTCTTCGTCGGTGCCCGTGAGTTGAGCCGTCAATTTCTTGGTGTCGGCGGAGAGTTTGCGGTTCTTGGCTTCGTAATCCTTGATCTCCGCATGCAACTTCTTATAGTCGGCCCAATACACTCGGTACGATTTGCTCACGCCTGGTACGACTTCGGCCTCAGCTTTCGGCTTTCCCAGGTCGTGCTCCAGCACCGCGCCGCCTTGTTCCAGGCGGCGCACTTCGATCGGCTCGTCGGATCGGTCGAGCCGAATCAATTCCGAGACGAAGACGAGTTGATTGCTTGACAGGTATGGCTCGACGGCGCGGACCGCATCAATCGCCGGCGCCACTTGGGCGTACACGCGATCGCGTGTTTCCGAAGCCAACTTGACGGCCGCCGCGCTCTTGTCATAGTCCGACGCATGGACGATCGCCGACTTGACTTTGCCTTCCTTGTCGCGCTCCGTGACCTCCAGGTGCGGTTCACGCTTGCCGAAATCGCGATTCTGAAAGAACAGCATGATGGCCCACGACATCGCCAACAGCGACAGGACCGTATGAATCAACACCAGAAATTTGGAAAGAAAGTTGAACATGGTTATTTCTTCTTTCCTTTCTTCGGAATCGAGTTCAGCCGCTCTTGCTCGGCGATGAAGCGGCGTTCGATCTGCTCGATTTCCTGGTAAAGGCGGAAGTTGCGCTCGCCGGCGTTGGACAACTCGATGTATTTTTCGTAGAGTTCATCCTGCTTCACGCGCAGTTTCTTGACGAGGTCCTCCGTCGCTTTGCGAGTTGCGACTAACCGGTCTGCCGTGTTCTTGTGCTGGCCCAGACGAAGCTTGTAGACCGCGTCGTCGTGGGCGTTAATCCGCTTCAATTCGACCAACTGCTTCTCCGCTTCTTGCACCTGGTGATAGAGCTTGACGAGCCGTTCGACCTCGGCGCCGTACTCCGTCGCGAAATTGGGAGTGCGCACCGTCGGTTGCCCTTCCTTCTCGATCACCTGGCCATCGCGATGAGCGACAATCGCCTGGATCATGCGCTCCTGCATTATCCGCTGCGCTCGCACGTAGTAGATGTTGGCGTTGGTGAACTCGAAAAGCCCGCTGATGATTTGAGCTCGCTCGACCCCGGCAGGATAGAGCTTCGTCCCGAGCGTCGGCACATTGATTTGACCGAGTGCGAACAGGATGAAACCGATGGTGCGCCGTTTCTCCAGGCTGTCGCGCTTCATCGCATCGGGCGATGGCTGTTCCTCGGTCCACTGCTTGCCGAAGTGAACGTCGGGATCGTAGTTCGCCGCGATGGCGCCGGCCAATCGCTTGCGCACGATCTCGCGAACGGCCTTGAGCGGAAACTTCTTGGTGTCGGCCACATTCTCGACGTCGTAGAGGTTGACATCCCTCGATTCACCCGGCCGGAACACGCTCAGCGGCGCGAGGAAGTCGTAGTACATTCGCCGTTGGAGGGCGTCGTCGAGCAGCGCATCGAGTTCACTGTCGGTTTTAGCTTTCTCCAGACGCTCCTCGAGATCATCCTCTTCGATCGTCGGCTTCTTGTCGGGATCAGGTTTCTTGGCGAGTTCGCTGGCCGGCCTGCGGATGAGCCGGGAGTTGGCGGTGATCGTGAACAGCGTTCGGCGAATGACGGCTTTCTTGAACAGCACATCGAGCTTCTTCACATCGGGATCGGCAAGTTGGGCTTCGAGGTTCTTGGTGCGCAGGCTGTCGTAGGAGAAGGTGAAGCCGGCGTTCTTCACGAAGTCGCGCTTCTTGGCGTCGGTTTCTTTCGCCAGTGCATCGCGCGCCGATTTGGCCTGGGCCTTGATGTCGGCTTCGAGCCGGGTGTCGTCCCCCTCCGCCTTGGCGAGCAAACGTTCAATCTCTTCTTCGAGAGTGGCGACCGGATCCGGTTGCCCCTGGAAAATGTCCTCCAGGATTTTTTTCTTCGAAGCGCTATCGTCGAACAGGACTGCGTAGAACGGCTTCTCGCCTTCACCAGCCTTCAGATCGCTCGGCTTGAGCCGGTAGGGGATGCGCCGTTCGATGGTTTCTTCATAGGAAGCAAATTCTTCCTTCACCGACTTCCCGGTGGCGCGAGCGCGGAACTGTTCCTTGAGCTGCTCCGGCGTCAAAACGATCAGCGAGCGCGTCTCGGTGGCAAACGATGGATTCTTGTCTTCCGACTTGAGCGGCAGCCCATAGATCTGCGCATAGTTGAGCATCGTGCGATAGCCATGCTTGATTCGCACGAAATGATCCATGTATGCGAACCACAGGAACGTCGGCGCGGCAATCCAGTTCAAGAGGATCAAGACCAGCGTCAACTTCGAGATTCCCGCCGGCGGGTCGGGCGGCGGCTCGTCGATGCTGTCGTCGTCATCGTCGTCCTCATCCTCGTCGTCGTCCGCTTCTGCCTCGGCCTCATCGTCGTCATCGGCCTTGGCCTCATCGTCGTCATCGCCTCTGCGCGCATCATCATCGGAGTCGGCGACCGCATCGTCGTCATCGTCCTGCTTGACTTGCGGTTCGTCGGCGTCGATCTCGGTGGCCTCAGCCTCATCGTCCATGACGAAGCCGTCGTCCTCGGCCGACCCGTCGCGGGACTTCACTTGCGGTTCGTCGTCATCGACCGGCCGTTCTTTGGTTTTTTTGGTCTTCGACTTGGCCATGGTGTCGCCTCAAGGGACCGACAACGACCCGCTGCCGCGCCAAAGAGGAAATGAAACGCGGTATCGGAGGACCGAAATCGGCTAATGGGAATTGTCCTCGATTTCGGTTCGCCTGCCAAGAGAATTTAGCCGTGAAACCGGAGTATTTGGGAAAGCGGTATCGATCGTGCCGATTGTGCGAAAAGATCGGCACAATCGGTGTCCGCTTCGGGTGATTGTGGCCCGTCGGCCGAACCGATGGGAAGGAAAACGTCACGCTGAATTCGGAGGAATAGCCATGGACATGGAATCGCCGCCCAATGGGGACATTACGGACTGGAATGGATCGGCTTCGGCACGTTGGTCGGGCTGATTGCCAAGGCCTTAATGCCGGGCAAGGACGGCGGCGGGGCGCTGGCGACCGTCATCATCGGCATCCTGGGCAGCCTCGTCGGCGCCGCCCTTCTGGCCTTCTTCGTCCAGGGCGCTCATGTCACGCCAATAAGCCTGCTCGGCTTCTTCGTCGCCCTCGGCGGCACGACGATCCTGTTGATCTCCTACCGCATCATGGGCGGCGGCGACGGCATCTGGCCCTGGCTGCCCTTCAAAACAACTCAAAAACGCAAAGCCACCACCGTGGTTCAGGACGTCGCATGATCCGCGCGTTACGTTAAGCGCTCGCGCCATGCCTAGCGAGCGCTAAACGTAAACGGGCTATTGAATCACCGGAAACAACGGCTTCACTTTTCCCTTGTCCAACTCCGCGACGACGCGCACGTCGTCGGTTTGCGCCGGGCGTGTGATTGCGTCGGTGAAGCGCAGCGACTCCCACGGCTGCGTGAAGTTGAACGTGCGATAGATCGTCTCCGCCGATCGCACCAGCACTGGCTTCAGCAAGATCGACGCGACGCGCAGAATCTCGCTCAAGTTGAACAGCACTGGCTTGGCGGCCTCCTTGTCGCTCTTGACCAGCTTCCACGGCTCGTTCTTCTCGGCGTACTGATTGGCCGGATCGAGGATCTGGCGCCAAATTTTTTCGAGTGCCTGGTTGTACTGACATGCTTCCATGTGCGCCTGCACTTGCTTAACGACGTCGCCAAGGTCGGGCACGATCGGCGCCGGAGTCTGCCCCGCGGTTCCGGGCAGGACGCCATCGAAGTTCCTGACGATCAACGTCGTCACCCGGCTCAGCAGGTTGCCGAGGTTCTTGCCCAGGTCGCTGTTGTACACCGCGGCGAAGCGGCTCCAGCTGAACTCGCCATCGCCGGGGAACGGGCATTCACGCATGAAGTAGTAACGAAACGCGTCGGAGGAGAACTTCGTAATGATCTCCATCGGCTCGACGACGTTGCCCAGCGATTTGCTGATTTTCTCGGCCGCGCTGGCGTCGTCTTTCTTGATGTAGACGAAACCATGCCCGAACACGCAGCGTGACGGTTCGATGCCGGCGGCGAAGCACATCGCGGGCCAGAGAGCGCAGTGGAAACGCGTAATGTCTTTGCCGATCACGTGCATGTCGGCGGGCCACCAATTGGCGAAATCCTCTTCGTTTAGCGTTCGCGTCGCGCCTTCGGATGCAGTGGGCGCTAAACGGGGAGCGCCATACCCGATCGCCGTGATGTAATTGAGCAGCGCGTCAAACCACACGTAGATCGTGAACTCCGGATCGAACGGGACCTTGATGCCCCATGTCTCGCCAGCGCGGGTGATGTTGACGTCCTTCAACTCCGTCTGCACCAGGGTGACGACTTCATTGCGGCGCGAGTCCGGCTGGATGAATGCTGGATTCTTGGCATAGAAGTCCAGTAATTGATCGCGAAACTTCGACAGCGCGAAGAAATAGCATGGCTCTTGGCGCAGTACGACGGCCGACTTGTGCACCGGGCAGACGCCACCGGCCTCGTCGACTTCGGTTTTCGTTTTGAAGCCTTCGCAGCCGTCGCAGTACCAGCCTTCGTAGTGCCCCTTGTAGATGTAACCGCGGTCGAACACCTTCTGAATGAACTTCTGGCACCCCGCGTGATGGCGCGGCTCGCTGGTTTGGATGAAGTCGTCGAAGCTGATGTCGAGGGCACGCCAGACTTCCTTGAACTGCCGGGCCATGTCGTCGCAGTACTCTTTCGTATCACGGCCCAGTTCGGCGGCGCGGCGCGAAACCTTCACGGTGTTCTCGTCGTTGCCCATCAGGAAGCGAACGTCGTAGCCTTCCATCCGGCGATAGCGGGCCTGCACGTCGGCGCCGATCTTCTCGAACGCAGTGCCGATATGCGGCCGGCTATTGGGATAATCGATGGCGGTAGTGATGAAGAACTTCTTCGGCATCGTGCGGATTCCTCTCTCGCCGCTTGCGGCGCAGCGCTCGCGCGGCGCCACGCGAGCGCTACTACGGCGCAAGCGGCTAAACTCTTCCTACCAGGACGTGGGATTTTGGCTATGGGTTCGGGTCATGCCGTGCCGAACGTGAACCTCAATGATAAATTACTTCCAACCTAGGGGAGACCTTGTCGATGCCTGACGATCTTGACATTTCGATTCATACCGGGAAGGATCCACAGGGTCCGTTCCCTTGTCCTCGGTGTGGACACGATTCGCCGTCGATCAAAGTTATTCACTTTCCCATCATACTTTTTCTCATTCTGTTTATCATGGCGTGGAAGAAAACCGTTGTGGCTTGCCCGTCGTGCATCCGAAAACTGACCTTCCTTTTCCTGTTCATCAATCTGGTTACGATGCATCTTGCTTCGCCGAGATACGTGGTTATTGCGATCAGTTATTTGATACGGACATTTATTCCAGGCCATTCCACGGACGTAGTCGAAACGCTTCGCTCGCTGGCGGCAAATCCCACAGTTTGATCGCGCACCGGAATGAGGCTCGCTTATGCCTGAAACCATAAACACCGACCTGGTCGTCCTCGGCGGCGGGCCGGGTGGATACGCGGCGGCGTTTCTGGCGGCCGAGCGCGGCGTGCAGACGACACTCCTCGACGCCAACGCCAAACCGGGCGGGACCTGCATGCACGTCGGCTGCATCCCGTCCAAGACGTTGCTGCACGTCGCCGATCTCATTCACCTCGGCCACGAGGCAGCCGAGTTCGGCATCGCGTATGGTAAGCCCGAGATCGATCTCGCCAAGCTCCGCGCCAAAGGGGACAAGATCGTTGACATGATGTCCACGAGCTTACTCAAGGGCTGCAAGGATCGCAAAGTGAATCACATCGTCGGCCGCGGCGATTTCAAGGATCCGCACACGATCGAAGTTGCCCCCCTCACCCCCGGCCCCTCTCCCGGAGGGAGAGGGGTGACAATCACGTTCAAGCGATGCATCATCGCCGTCGGCTCGATCCCGGCGAAGTTGCCGACGTTCGACATCGGCAGCCCGCGTATTCTCGATTCGACGTCGGCATTGCGCCTGGAAAGCGTACCGAAAACCTTGCTCGTGGTCGGCGGCGGGTACATCGGGCTGGAGCTGGGCAGCGTCTATGCCGCCCTTGGCAGCAGCGTGACCGTCGTCGAAATGACGGCGAGTCTCCTGCCCGGTGTCGATGCGGATCTCGTCCGGCCGCTCTTCGCCCGGCTGCGAGCACAATTCGACAAGATTCATCTCGAAACAAAAGTCACCGAGGTCGAGGAGGTCAAAGACGGCATCAAGGCGCGTCTCGAACCTTCCTCCCCTCTCCCCCCGGGAGAGGAGTCGGGGGTGAGGGGTGAATTCGCTGTCTTCGAAAAAGTCCTCGTCGCCGTCGGACGCCGGCCTAACACAGCGACCTGTGGACTCGACAAGGCAGGCGTCGAAGTAGAACGCGGCTTCATCAAAACCGACAAACAGCGACGCACTAACGTGCCGCACATCTTCGCGATCGGCGATGCCGCCGGCGAACCGATGCTGGCACACAAGGCGGCGCACGAGGGCAAGCTGGTGGTCGAAGTGCTGACGGACGAGGCGCATGCCGAGTGGGATCCGCGGGCGATGCCGGCTGTTGTCTTCACCGATCCGGAAATCGCCTGGTGCGGTTTGACCGAGACGGACGCCAAGAAGCAGAATCGCCCCGTCAAGGTCGGCGTCTTCCGCTGGGGTTTCTCCGGCCGAGCGACCACCGTGGGGCGCAACGACGGATTGACCAAGGTGCTCGTCGATCCGGCGACCGATCAGGTGCTGGGCGTCGGCGTGGTCGGTGCCGGCGCCGGCGAACTGATCGCGGAAGCAGTCGTCGCCATCGAGATGGGCGCCACCGCGAAGGACCTGGCGATGTGCATTCACCCGCATCCGACGCTGAGCGAGACGATCGGCGAGGCAGCCGAATTTCTGCACGGCTTGTCGTCGCACATTTTTGTGCCGAGGAAATGATCAAGGCCTGAAGCGCAAGCGAAGGACCTTCCCTCGCTAACGCTTCGGGCTCTGATTGGTTTTCCACTGCCCAACGCGGTCCCAGCCGGCCTGCGCGCTCGGTTGCGTGCCAGCGCTCTGGTAATAGCGAGCACGCCAGACGAAGCCGTAGAACCCGGCGACGCCGTCTTTTTGATAGACCTTGGTCTTGTCCCATGCCGGCGCTTCCAGAAACGGCAACTGCAGCGGCCCCTTGCCTTCGTAGCGCAGGCCGCCGGCTAGCGAAATCTTGGTATCGTCATATTTCGTATCATTCAAACCGCGATGCAATGCCGACAGGAGCGTGCCGTCGGCGTCGTCCTGGCCGAGATGCCAGAACATGGCGCCGCCGAGCTTTTGTTCCTTGACGTATTTCGTCTTGTAGCGAATCGCTTCCTCGTCGTCGTAAGTGATGAAGAGATTGTGCTTGGAGTTGTGGAGCCATGGTGTTTTGGTCTTGTCGTTGAAGTAACGCACATAGCCGAAATCGCCTTGGAGCATCGCCTTGATCTCGGCATAGGTGGCGAGGCGAGGCTCCTTTTCGGCGTGAGCGCGGCGGCAGCCGACGAGCCAGGACGGGTCGCCGACATAGGGATCGCCGCCCGGCGTGGCGTGCCCGCTGTATTGCCCTCGGTCGCCGCGCACGTCCTTGAAGGCCCGGCCATAGAACGGCACGCCCAGCACCAGTTTCGCCGCCGGCACTCCCGCGATCAGGTGCTGCTGCACGGCGGCGTCGGTCGTCAGCGCGAACGGCGACGGATGGCGCTGCACCTTCTCCTCCCAGGTTGTATCATCCTTCGCCTCGCGCAATGCGTTGTAGAACTTCGGTCCCGCCGGATCGCCGAAGAGGGGGGCGTGATGATTCGTCGTACGCTCCCACGGGCCGGCCAGGTCGTAGGTCATCAGGTTGAGATAATCGAGCGACTCCGCGATCTTGGGAAGCTGATGATAGTAGCGCGACAGGAAGAACGCTCCGCCGGCGCCGGCAATCGTGAGCTGATAGGGATTTTCCTTGCGTGCGAGGTTTTCCTTATTGAGCAACTGCCGCGTATCATTGAGTAGCTCGGCAAAGGGGACAGCATCCTCGGCGCGCGGATATTCCCAGTCGATGTCGATGCCGTCGAAGCCCCAATCCTTCATGAGCGCGACCAGCGAGCCGGCCAGTTTTTGCCTGGCCTGCGGCGTTGCGACCGCCTTGCGATAGTTTTGCACCGACGGGCCGGCATCGTTAGAATAGTGCCAACCGCCGACGGAATAGAGGATGCGCAGCTTCGGATTGTGATTCTTGAGCGCCCGCAGCTTGTCGATTACTTCTTTCGCCTTCTTCGGATCGACTTTCGCATCCCAGCACGCCTCGCCGCTGGCGTTGATGTCGAGAAACGCAAAGTTAATGTGCGTCAGTTGCTTCGCCTTGGACTGCGTGATACGCGACACCGGAAATGGAATGACCTTCGCATCGGTCTCGCTGTACTGATTGATCTGCTCCGGCGACAAAAAGTAGTAGCCGATGACGACATGCTCTCCTGTCGGCACGGCGAAGGCTGTGCCGCTGAAGCTCAGAAACGAGAAGAATGCCAACAGGACTCGTTGCATAGTGAGCCTCGACTTCGCGGCGACGAAAAACCCCAGGAAACGCGTGGCGCTTGCTGGGGTTCTGAAGTACTTCCTTCGCCGGGCAGTGTGACTTTACACCAACTCCGCGATCGGTCGAGCGCCTTCGGGCAGCAGGTAGGTCGGTCGGCCCGTCTGGTCGTTATATTGCAGCTGCTGCGGGATGCCAAGGACGTGGAAGATGGTAGCCATCAGGTCCTTCGGGTAGATCGGCGCGGTGCGTGGCAATTCGGCGCGTTCGGACGATTCGCCGACCGCCTGGCCCATGCGCAGGCCGCCACCGGCGAGCGCCAGCGTGCAGAGCGGACCCCAGTGATCGCGGCCTGCCGAACCGTTGATGCGCGGCGTTCGGCCGAACTCGCCGGTGATGACCAACAATACCTTGTCCGCCATGCCGCACTGCTCGAGATCTTCAAGGAAGACGCTGATGGCCCGATCCATCGGCGGGCAGGCCTGGCGTAGCTGAGGCAGCATGTCGTTGTGCATGTCCCAGCCCTGGCTTGAGTTGGAGTAATTGAGCGTGACGAAGCCGGCGCCGGCCTGGCACAAGCGACGCGCCAAGAGCAGATTGGCGCCGAGCCCCGCGGTGCCGATGGTGTAGCGGTCGCGCGTGCGCGGGTCTTCGCGTTCGATGTCGAAGGCTTCGCGGGCTCGCCCCGTGAGCAAGCTAACAGCCTGGCGATCGAAGGCGTCAAGGCCGGCCATCACGCCAGTGCGGTCGATGTCGCGATTGACGTTGTCGAATCGTTGCAACAACGCCCGGCGATCGTGCATGCGCTCGAGGGGCAGATTGATGTTGATGTTGTTGCGTGCCTCGCCGCTGGTGTCGAAGGGAGCGTACGCGGAGCCAAGCCAGTGTGGGCCGTCGCCGTAGAGACCGGAAAGGCGAACATACGTCGGCAGACCGGTCGCGGGGCTGTTGGCGCCGCGAACACGGGACGCGATCGAACCAATCGACGGACGGATCTGGGCCTGGCCGGCGTCCGCGGGAGGGTGATCAACACCGGTCATGACATAGTGCGTTCCGCCGCCGTGGCCCGAGTTTCCATGCGCGAAGGAGCGGATGAAGGCCATCTTGTGGGCGGACCGTCCCATTTGGGGATAGAGGCCGCCGATGTGCAGCCCGGGGACACTGGTCTGAACGTGGCCGACCATGCTGCGAAATTCCGCCGGCGCGGTCATCTTCGGATCGAAGGTTTCGACATGCGTCGGCCCGCCGCCGAGCCAAAGCCAAACCACCGACGTATCGCGCGTCGATTGCCCGGTGTTGGCCGCCGCCTGCCGCAGCTTGAGCAGACCGGGCAGAGTCAAGCCGGTCATCGCCAAGGCGCCGACGGTCAGAAAATCACGGCGATTCAAGCCGCTGCAATCCTTGCGTGTGTTGTTGCCCCATAGGTTCAGCATGATAGTCTCCCCCCTTTGTGACTAACAGATGCCCCACGCCCTGGGGCACGATCCCAAAATGGTATGCGCAACCGCAGTATTTTACAGTAGGCACGCACCGGCGAGAAGCCGAGTCCAAGCGAAAAGTCATAAAAAGGGCGCATCACCTGATCGGAGGACATACCGTGAGACTCCTCATTTCTCTCTGCTGCGTGCTTTTGCCGTTGTCGCTGGTGGGACCGGCTGCGGCCCAGGACAAACCCTTCCGCTTCACCCGCATGATCGCGCACTGGGCCGAGTATGCCGACGATGACTATCTCAAGTTCGTTGAGGACGCTCGGCCCGAAGTATGCCAGGTCGGGTTCTACGGCGGGCATTTCTACAGCCTCGTGCATACTCCGCAGTACAAGGGCTACCCGGCTCACTTTCCGGTGCAGGGGCTCAAAGAGTGTGGCTCATGGTTCGAGAAACGCAATGCCGACATTCACAAACGCGGGGCGAAGGTCGTCGGGCATTTCAACGTCACGTTTCTGGTAGGCGAACCCGACAACAAGGACGGACCGCGCGGCTTCTTCAGATGGTATCGAGACCTCTGGGACGAGAAGGAACTCGGGCCGCGCCCCGTCGCCGATCCGCTTGAACTCCTGGCTCGCAACGCCGACGGATCGCCGATGGCGTCGAAGCAGTACAGCATCGGCCAGATGCGCGAGTTCACCGCCTGCCTCAACAACCCGCACTGGCGGGCCGTTCTCAAAGCGTGGACCAAGCGCGGCATCCAGCGCGGCGTCGATGGCTACATGATCAACTATTTCTACCGGCACAACTGTCTTTGCGAGCATTGCCAAAAGAGTTTTCGCAAGAACCTTGCCGATCGCTTCAACGCGGCAGAGTTGAATGAACGCTTTGAGATAGCCGATCTCAAGACGCACAAATTTAGCGAGATCGTCGGCTGGCACAATCCGAAGGAATCGACGCCGCTGCGCCGCGAGATGTTGCGCTGGTCGCAGATTTCGTGCAAGCAAGCCTTCGATGAAGTGTTCGTCCAATACGGCCGCTCGCTCAAGCGGGATTTGCTCCTGGGCCAATGGAATCACCTTGGAGATTTCAACCAAATCAACGGCGACGAGCGCTGCATGCTCCCCGATAACCTCTGGGGCAAGGACGAAGACTATCTCTGGTACTCCACCGGTGGAGCGGCAGCGTTCACCGATCTCGCCGAAGGAATGCTCGGCGAAGGAACTCTGCAAGCTCGCTACATCCGCGGCGCCTTCGACAACAAACCGTTCACGCTCGGCAAGTACGAATCGACGCGCATCCGCGTTGCCATCGCCGAGTTGGCCGCGAACGGCGGCGCCCCGATGGGATTCTACACGCGATTCAAGGATCCCGCCGCCCGCGCCGAGATCGTACGCTACTACCGATTCCTCGAAAAACACGACGCCCTCTATCGCGGCGCCGAGCCCTATGCCGAGGCGGTCGTCCATTTTCCGCGCACTAAGGTGCACCAGGGCGACGTGTCGGCCGTCGATGCGTTCAAGAAGCTCGGCAAAAAGATGCTCGACCAGCACGTGCTGTTCGACGTGATCCCCGACGATCATCGCAAGCGCCGCGACGACCGGATGGTGATCGAAAGCGATACCGTGTTGCCCGACCGGCTCAGCCGATTCAATGCCCCGAAAACGGTGCGTGTGTCCGCCAATCGCGTGCAGAATGGCGATATCACGCTCCATTTCGTCAATTACAATCGCGAAGAGCCGAAGGTCAAGCGAAGCCCCGGCGGCGGCATCAAGGACGAAAAGCCGATCGCGGTCGAGGATGTCAGCGTCGATTTCGCCTTGCCCAAGGATGTCAAAGTCGGTCGCGTGGTCGTGCTGACGCCGGAAAACGTGGAGCCGATCGAGGTGAAGCACACGATCTTGGGCGGCCGGCTGCGCTTCGTGCTGCCGCATTTTCTGGTGTATGCCGTGGTGCGACTAGGGCGGTAATCCGGCTCATTGACAGGGGCCGAAATGCTACAGAATCAAAAAACGGAACACAAGGTACAATAACATGCCTGTGTTGCTCGATCCCGTGGATCGCGAATGGGTTTTCACAAACGCCCATGGGGTGCAATTACGTCGAAAGGTCGCGGCAGAACTCACACGCGACAGAATCATGAAATTGCAAGCGACCGATCATCGCGAAGGTGCGCCTGGCGCCAGCGGCAAAACCCAGTGTTGGGATTAACGGCAAAAGGGAGTGTCGGGTGACAGAGTACCGACACCAGTCACGGCAGCGTGGTTTCCCATGCGCGTGCGCCGGTGTCGGATTATCGACACCGGCCACGGCAACTTGGATTTTCGTCAATTGCGCATCACGGTTTCGTCGAGATTCAGGAGTAGGTTGGCGATTAGGGTGTAGGCGGCCAGCTCGGGCTCGGCGAGACCGGCGCGAATGGGGGATTCGCCGACGCGCACGACCTTGGCCGCGGAGGGTGGGTCTTTTTGATAGCGGTCGAGATACTGCACAAGCGCCTTGCCGACGATGTCGGCCTCGACGGCGTCCGGAGTTCGGGCCAAGACGATGCGATAGCCGAAGGTGACGCGTTCGGCGGGAGATTTGCCGCCCTCGACGATCATCCGTTCGGCCAACTTGCGTGCCGCCTCGAAATGCTGCACGTCATTCATCAGTTGCAGCGCTTGCAGCGGCGTGTTGGAACGTTCGCGGCGGCTGCACGACGACTCACGGTTCGGGGCATCGAAGTTCGACATGAACGGATGCGGTGCCGTTCGCTTGATGAACGTGTAGATGCTGCGGCGATAGAGCCCAGCGCCTTTGTCCTGCACGTAGGTCCCGGTGTTCGAGCCCGAAAACGCGACCGGTTCCCAGATGCGCGGGGGCTGGTAGGGACGGACGCCTCGGCCGCCTATGTCCGAGACCATCAAGCCGCTCGCGAACAGGGCGTTGTCACGAATCTGCTCGGCGTCGAGCCGAAAACGCGGGCCGCGCGCGTAGAGCCGATTCTCCGGGTCACGCTTGAAGAGCTCGGGTGTGACGTGTGACGATTGACGGAAGGCCTGGGATGTGAGCATGAGGCGAACGAGGGCCTTGACATTCCAGGCATGGCCTCCCGAAGTCGAGGCAGCAGAGGTGAAATGGCCTGCCAGCCAATCGAGCAGTTCCGGATGGCTGGGCAATTCGCCTTGGGCGCCGAAGTCGCCGCTCGTCTTGACGATGCCGGTGCCGAAGAACTGCTGCCAAAAGCGGTTGACGGCGACGCGTGCGGTCATCGGATTCTGCGGCGACGCGATCCAGTTCGCCAAATCGAGCCGCGTCGCCCGGCCCTGCGGATTGGACTTCGCAAGCGGCGGCAGGAAGCTCGGCGTATTCGGTTCGACTTTCTCGCCCGGCTTGTTGTATTGGCCTCGCATCATCACGAAGCTGGGCCGAGGCGTGGCGAGATCCTTGAAGATGAATGTGCCGGGGATGCCATTGTTGAGCCCATCGCGGTCTTTGGTCAGCGCGGCCACCTGAATGCGCAACGGATCGAGAATTGCTTTCGTGTCAACGCAAACATACTGCAGGTAATAGTCGCGAAGCTTCGATTCGCCGGTCGCGTCCAGTTTGGCGGCTTTGACGAGCGGAATGAGTTCCTTGGGCAGCCCCTTGGCATCTTTCGCGACCTGCATCCGCCAGGCTTTGAACGACTTTTTCGCATCGCTGGCGGATTTGGACGGCTCGGCCGCGTCGGCGGGATCGACGTACTTCAACGACTGAATCTTCTGCGCCAGGTCCGCCTGAACCTTGGCCATTTGCAACACTAACTCGGCGAGCCGATCGGCCTGAGCTTTTGTTGCCGACTTGATCGTCGGCGCAGTCAAGAGGGCGTTACCGTCCATCGCGGGGCCGTCAATCGAGTAAAAGAAGGCGTAGAACGAGTAATAATCCTTTGCCGACAACGGGTCGAACTTATGATCATGGCAAACCGCGCAGCCAGCGGTGAGACCCAGAAAAACCTCCATCGTCGTGGTCGCGCGGTCGAGGGCGTTGCGGAAAATCCACTCGCTGTCGATCGAGCCGCCTTCGCTGGTCGACACGTTGCAGCGGGTAAAGCCGGTCGCGATCAATTGTTCGCTGGTCGCCTTGGGCAACTGATCGCCCGCGATCTGCTCGATGGCGAAGCGGTCGAACGGCATATTGTCGTTGAACGCGCGCACCACCCAGTCGCGGTATAGCCACATTTGGCGTTCATTGTCCAAGTGCAGCCCGTGCGTATCGGCGTAGCGCGCCAAATCGAGCCAATGCCGAGCCATCTCCTCGCCGTAATGCTTCGAGGCGAGATAGCGATCGACCATTTTCTCGTAGGCGTCGGGTGTTTTGTCGTTGAGATACTGATCAAGTTCCGCAACCGTTGGCGGCAAACCGGTCAAGGCGAACGACACCCTGCGGATCAGCGTCGGACGATCGGCTTCGTTCGAGATTGCAAGCCGTTCATGCTTGAGCCGAGCTAGAATGAATGCGTCGATGGGGTTGTTGGTCTTCAGCGGCGGCGCAACCTTTGCGACCGTTTCGAACGACCAGTGTTTTTGATAGGGCGCCCCCTCGGCTATCCACTTCTTCAACAGCTCTTTCTCGGCGGGTTTCAGCGTCTTGTGCGAGTTCTTCGGCGGCATTACGTCGTCGGCATCCTTGCTGAAAATACGCTTGATCAACTCGCTCTCATTGGGCTTGCCCGGAACGATCGGCATGGCGCCGCTTTTGGCTGTCTTGACCGCGTCTTCGCGCACATCGAGCCGCACGCCCCCCTTCTTGAGCGCAGGGCCGTGACATTTGAAGCAGTTCTCGGTCAGGATGGGCCGAATGTCGCGATTGAACTGCACGTCGGCCCGAGCCGTGAGCGCGACGATGCCGAAGGTCAGAAGGGCTAGCGTGCTGGTGCGGATAGGCATCATGATTCGATCCGTGGCGGGAGAAAAGTACTGAGGGCGCCATTATTGTAACAAGCCCGCCGCAAGAATGCCACCGCGCCAAGCTCCAACAAAAGCCGGCGTCGATCTCGCAATGCAATCCCGCTTTACGATGACCGCAACGCCACGTACATCAATGATACGCCCCCCCGCCTGTACCGAAAGGAACCCACCGTGAAGCACTCATCTTGTCTGCGCAGCTTATTGTCTTTCGCCGTCGTTCTCGCGCTCGTGAACGTCACCGCCGCTGAAGATTGGCCGCAATGGCGCGGGCCGACCAACGATGGCATCTCGACGGAGACGGGTCTACCCACCACGTGGAGCGTGACCAAAGGCGCCATGAAAAACGTCGCCTGGGTGCTCGAACTGCCCGGCGGCGGCAGCTCAACGCCGATCATCTGGAAAAATCGCATCTTTCTCACCGCGGCCGAGGGAAAGGACCTTCTGCTCGTCTGCATCACCACCGACGGCAAGCTTCTTTGGAAAAAAGGAGTCGCCAAGGCCGTCCGCGGCGCCGTCCGCAAAGACGAAGGCAATGACGCCTCCGCCACGGCCAGCACCGACGGCAAGTACGTCTACACCTACTTCGGCTCCGGCGATATCGCGTGCTTCGATTTCGACGGCAACAAAGTCTGGGGCTTCAACGTTCAATCGCGGTACGGCAAATTCTCCATCCAGCACGGCATGCACATCACTCCCCTTTTGCATGAGGATCGCCTTTACATGGCGATCCTCACCAACGGCGGGCACTGGGTCGTCGCCCTCGACAAGGCGACTGGCAACGAAGCATGGAAAGCCGCGCGTCCGACCGATGCCGTCTCCGAAAGCCGCGAGGCCTACACGTCGCCCGTCGTGTGGAAGAACGGCAACGAACTTAATCTTGTCATTCTCGGTTGCGACTATGCGACCGGTCATTCGCTGAAAGACGGCGCTGAACTGTGGCGCCTGGGCGACCTCAATCCGGGCGGCGGAAACAAGTTCAACCACCGCATCATCACTTCGCCCGTCGCCAGCGCCAGCGAACTCATCGTTCCGACCTGTCGTGGTCTCACCGTCGTCGCCCTCAAGCAGGGCGCCAAGGGCAAGATCAAAACCGGCAGCGAATTCGAGCAATGGCGCATGCCCAAAGGCTCTCCCGATGTCCCCTCGCCGCTCGTCAAGGACGGTCTCGTCTATCTTCAACGCGAAACGTTGTCCATGATTTGCGTCGACCTGAAGTCCGGCAAAGAGTTCTACAATCAGCGCCTCACGGATGGACGCTACCGCGGCTCACCGATCTACGCCGACGGCAAGATTTACACCGTGGGACGCGATAGCGGCGTGGTCAGCGTCCTCAATGCGGGCGCCAAGTTCGAATTGCTGGCACAGAACAAGATGGGAGACGTCTTCACTGCGTCGCCGGCGGTATCGCAAGGCCGGCTCTACATCCGCGGCTTCTCGACGCTGTACGCGATCTCGGAGGGGGGGAAGTAACCGTCAGCAAAACGCCCAGCGCGTGAAACCGCCGAGCGAGCTTCGATGATGCCTGTGAGTTTCCCTGGCATCATCGAAGCTCGCTCGGCGGCTTTACGCGCCTATCGCTTCAGAATCCGCGTCACCACTTCACCGTGCACGTCGGTCAGCCGGAAATCGCGGCCGGCGTGGCGGTACGTCAACCGTTCGTGATCGAAACCCAACAGATGCAGGATGGTGGCGTGCAGGTCGTGGATGTGGACTTTGTCGTGCAAGGCGCGGAAGCCGAAGGCGTCGCTGGCGCCGTGGGTCATGCCGCCTTGGACGCCGCCGCCTGCAAGCCACATGGTGAAGCCCCAGTGGTTATGATCACGCCCGTTGCCGCTCTCCGACGTTGACGTGCGGCCGAATTCGCCGCCCCAAATCACGAGCGTCTCATCTAATAGTCCGCGCCGTTTCAGATCGGTCAAGAGCGCCGAGATCGGCTGATCGATGTCCTGCGCCAGTCGGCGCACGCTGTCGTTATGGCCGGTGTGCGTGTCCCACGGTTGGCCATTGCCGTAGTAGATCTGCGTGAAGCGCACGCCGCGTTCAGCGAGGCGCCTTGCCAGCAGGCACGCATTGGCGAAGTGTCCCGTGCCGTATTGGTTGCGAATGCGTGTCGGCTCGTGGCGGATGTCAAACGCGTCGCTGGCAGCCGTCTGCATGCGGTACGCGGTTTCCATCGATTGAATACGTGCTTCGAGAGCTGGGTCGGGCCCGCGTTCGGCGCGGTGCTCGTCGTTGAGGCGGCGCATGAGATCAAGTTGGCGACGCTGCGTTTCCAAAGGCGCCGAGCCGCGCAGAAATGGAATCATCCGCTGCGGATCGAGATCGGAGTGGTTGATGTACGTTCCCTGATGCTCGGACGGAAGAAAGGCGCTGGTCCAAAGTTCCGAGAAGCGCACGGGTCGACCGGGACAAAGAACGACGAACGCGGGCAGTTCCGCGTTTTCGGTGCCGAGGCCGTACGACAGCCAGGCGCCGAGGCTCGGGCGCGTCGGCGTGACGGCGCCGCTGTTCATCAAAAAAAGCGCCGGCCCGTGATTCGGATTGTCGGTGTGCATCGAGCGGATGACGCAGATGTCGTCGATGCACCGGGCGAGGTTCGGCAACAACTCGCTGACTTCGACGCCGCTCTGACCATGCCGGCGATAGCGGAACGGAACGGCCATCAGACCGTGCGTTTGCCGTTCGGTGCGCAGATCAACCTCGGCGGGGCGTTGGCCGGCAAAGCGATTGAGATCGGGCTTCGGATCGAGAAAGTCGGGCCCGAACGGCCCGCCGTTCATGAACAAGTGAATGACGCGCTTGGCGGTCGGCGCGAAGTGAGAACCGATCGGCGCGGCGGATGCCTTCGTGGCGAGCAAGTCGGCCAGCGCCAACCCGCCGATGCCTCCCCCCAGCGCTTTGATCATTTCGCGGCGTGTGAATGTCATTATCAATCACCGATCCTCGTTTCGCGTGCCTATGGCGCCGCGCGAGAGCAAAACGCAAGCGGCCGCCCACGCTTCTTGAATGGTGCAGTTGCGTTCATCATACACCTGGCGACGCCCGCTGCGAAGGGCGCGCTCGGCCAGGATGCAGGCGATCGAATGTTGGTAGCCGAGCTCCCCGGTAGTGCAGTGCATTTCCGGAGTGCCAACGCGACCCAAAGTAGGGGCAAGCAGCCAGCTTGTCCCCGTGAAGCGAGATACTTCGGGGACACGTCGGCAGCTTGCCCCCACAAAGCTAATCTACGAATCACTGGACACTTGCCCGCTCAGACCGGACAATAATAATCGACCCGCCTGCGATTTCACTTTTTCGTACGAGGTTTCCAGCCGATGAAACGTCTCCTCGCCGCGCTCGCCGTACTCATTGCTGCGCCGTTCTTGGCCGCCGCCCCTTACGACGAAATGGACTACGGCCCATTCGTATCGCATACGTTTCAGATGCCGAACGGCAACATCACGTTGCGCGGCATCGCGGTGCCGTTCGACGCGCCGATCGAGGGGGAAAAGGCTGAGCCGCAACCGCCCGCCAAGGGGAAGAAGCCGGCGCCGCTGGTCAACAACCCGAGCAAGTGCGGCATCATCTTCGACACGGAGCTCTTGCGCTATTCGGGCTATTGGAGCGGCGGGTTCATCACGTGGAACGGCGTCGTCTACAACGGCAGCCACGGCGGCAATCCGGGGCCGGCGGGAAAAGTCCTCGCCGCCACCAAGATGACGGCTGGGGTCGCAGTCGCCGAGGACAAGCTAATCGATCCGCGTGCCTATCCGCACGGCCCGATGCCCCGCGAAAGCGGGCGATATAAGGGTATTTATCGCACCGACAAGGGGGTGATTTTCTCCTACACGGCGGGCGATTCTCAGATACTCGACATGCCCAGTATCGAGGTACACGACAATCAACGTGTGTTCGTGCGAACACTCAAGGTATCGCCGTCCAAGGTTCCGTTGACATTGGTCGTGGCCGATCTGCCCGGTGCGGTCGCCCACAAGATGGTGGCGCACATCAACATAAATGGTGCGAACAGAATCCGTGGGGACCGGATCCGTGCCCACACAAATAGCAAAGACGCGGTGGCGGCTATCGTCCTGGGAGGTCCCGAGGGCACGTCGTTCACCAATTCGTCGAAAGACGCCATCGCACCCCGACTCGTGTTTTCGGTGCCGCCTTCGGCGAATTCGTCGCAGATAAAAATCGGCATCTGGGGTGGCAGCGAAGTACATTTGGGCGATATCCCAGGCATCCTCAACAAACTGGAAGGCCCCATCGACCTCACGCCGCTCACCCGGCAAGGCGGCAAGGCACGCTTCACCGAAACCGTGACGACGCAAGGCAAGCGCGGCGACGACAAGGGAGCCTACACGGTTGATTCGATCACGCCGCCATTCAAGAACCCGTACAAGTCGTGGATGCGCTTCGGCGGCTTCGATTTCTTCTCCGATGGCCGCGCCGCCATTTCGACCTGGTCGGGCGATGTCTGGGTCGTCTCCGGCATCGACGACAAGCTCGAGAAGCTCACCTGGAAACGTTACGCCGCCGGGCTCTTCCACGCACTGGGCCTGAAGATCGTCGACGACAAGGTCTACGTCCTCGGCCGGGATCAGATCACGCGCCTGCACGATCTCAACGGCGACGGCGAGGCGGACGTCTACGAATGTTTCAACAACGACGCGATGATCACCACCAACTTCCACGAGTTCACCTTCGATCTGCACACCGATCCCGACGGCAACTTTTACTTCATCAAGGGGGGTCCGGTGCGTCCCGGCGGCCGCGGCTGGGACAAAGTCACGCCGCACCACGGCTGCATCTTCAAGGTCTCGTCGGATGGCTCGAAGCTCGATGTCGTCGCTCGCGGGTTCCGCGCCCCCAATGGCATGGGCGTCGGACCCAACGGCGAAGTCACTTGCGGCGACAACGAGGGAACCTGGACCCCGACCTGCCCGATCAACTGGATCAAGCCCGGCGGATTCTATGGCGTCCCCGACTTTTCCGGGAAACCGAAAGCGGAGTTCCCCAAGGTCCGCGACAATCCGCTCTGCTGGCTGCCGCACAACGACACCGACAACTCCAACGGCGGCCAAGGATGGATCACCGGCAAAAACTTCGGACCGCTCTCCGGGCAACTCCTTCATTCGTCCTACGGCAAGTGCCGGCTTTATCTCGTCATGAAAGAAGAAGTCGCCGGCCAAATGCAAGGCGGCGTCGTTCCGGTCCTGCCGACATTCGACACCGGCATCTGTCGCCTTCGCTTCAACGAAAAGCAGAATGCTCTGTTCCTCACCGGCCTGCGCGGCTGGCAGACCGTCGCCCAGAAAGACGCCGGCTTCTTCCGCGTTCGCTATACCGGCAAGAAGGCCAACCTTCCCGTCGATCTCAAGGTGCGCTCCGGCGAGATCGCCCTCACCTTCAGCGATCCGCTCGACAAGACCTCCGCGACCGACACCGACAATTTCAACGTCGAACGCTGGAACTATCGGTGGACCGAAAACTACGGCTCGGCCCAATTCAAAGTCAGCGATCCGAAAAAGCAGGGCCACGATCCGATGGAGGTCGAATCGGCCTCGCTCTCGCCCGACGGCAAAACGGTGACGCTCAAAATCAACGACCTCAAGCCGGTCATGCAGATGAAGATCCAGTACAACCTCAAGGCCGCGGATGGCACTCAGGCCAAGAACGTCATCCATCACACGATCAACGTCGTCGGCAACCTGCGCGGCGAAGTCCACGTCGGCGAGTATCGCGTCATACAAAGGAAGTAACCTGCTTGTCGTGTAGCGCTCGCATGGCGCCGCGCGAACGCTACGCGAAATGCAGCCCATGCCTGACGACGTTGCAGTCGAGTCTCGTTATCCGGATGCCGACGCGACAGCACGACAAGCCAGTGCCGCCCTTTGCTGGCCCGAACAAGTCCGTCAGGAAAACCGCAATCGCTTGAAACTTATGTAGTAGGAACATCGTTCATGTTCAAATCTGCCGGTTTGTTCTCATTGGCATTCATTGTGGCGCTGGTGGTTTCCAACCTTCATTCCAATCAGCCCTTCAAACCGGGCAAGCTGCCGCCCGCGGACGTCGCGGCCCTGCAGCCTGGCCTGACGCTGCGATTCTACGCCAGGCCGGGCGACGCCGTAGCGCTCGATGCGCGGCGAATTCGCCTGGCTGCGCTGCACGTGCCGAAGGGGGCAGCGCCGACGCCGTTTGTCGATGCCGGGCCGGTTCATGCCAAGCTCACGGGATATCTCAAGAATCCGCTCAAGGGGGACTACCGCTTGCGCATGATCGGAACGGGGACGATGAGCTTGCGCGTCAACGAAAAGGAAGTCCTAAAGGATGCCGGCAAGGAGATCGAGGTCGAGCTGGCGAAGAACTACAACCGCATCGAGGTCGTCTATTCCGGCCCCGCCGGCGGCGATGCGACGGTTCGACTCGAATGGGCCGGCGAAAAATTCGGCTTCGAGCCGGTGCCACCGGAGGTGCTGTTTTCTCGCAAGGACGACTCCGATCTCGTCTCGCACACAGCGTTGCGCGAGGGCCGACAACTTTATGCCGATCGCCACTGCGCTGCCTGTCACGGGTTGCCGGGTCGGATTGCGACGACCGATTGCCGGATGCCCGAGATGCACAGCGCCGCGCCGCAGCTCGACGACGCCGGCAATCGGTTTCGCTCCGATTGGCTCGTTGCGTGGATTCTCAATCCGCAGGAGTTGCGCCCCGAAGCGACGATGCCGAGCGTGCTGTCTGGCCCGGATGCCGAGAAGCATGCGGCCGACATCGCCGCGTACGTCATGTCGTTCAAACGGGGCGAGGCGCTCAAGCCGCTCGCCGCTAGCGCTGATGCGAAAGCTGGGGGGGCGATCGCTTGGAAGCTCGGCTGCAGCACGTGCCATCGGCCGGACGAGCCGAAGAAACCCGATGAACTAGCTCGCTTGTCGCATTTTTTCACATCGGCGAAGTATCAGGCGAATGCGATTGCGCATTATCTCAAGGAACCGCACAAGCGCCATGCCTGGACGCGCATGCCGGACTTCACGCTGTCCGACGCCGAAGCGAGCCATCTGGAAGCCCATTTGCGCGATCGCTCGAAGGGGACTATTCCCGCGAAACCGATGGGGGATGCGCTGCGCGGCGAGAGGTTATTCGCAAGCGTTGGCTGTGCGAATTGTCATCAGATCGACGCGTCGCCGCCGAAGAAGAAACGCGATCTGGCGTGGATCGACAAGCTCGACAAAGGATGCATCACCGAAAAAGCGCGAGGCAATGCTCCGGACTTCCATCTCACAGCGGCTGAGCGCGGCGTGTTGACTGCGTTCTTGAAAACGGACGGGACATCGTTCAAACGCGAATCGCCTGCGGAGTTTTCGATGCGCCAAGTGAAGGCGCTGCGCTGCGACTCGTGCCATCGCCGCGACGGCGAAATGACGCGCTGGCATACGGTTCTCGAAGACGAAGGCAAGGTGCCGGAGAATCTGCCGAGCTTGACCTGGGTCGGCGAGAAGCTGAAGCCCGACTGGACGAAAACGCTATTCTCCGGCAAGACCGATCATAGCGCCCGCCCGTGGATCAAGGCCCGCATGCCGGCGTTCCCCGCTCGCGCTGAGATGCTTGCCGTCGGCCTGTCGCACGAGCACGGGTACGCGATCAACGAGGACGTCCGCCCGCCGCACGATGCGAAACTGGCGGCGATCGGCGAAAAGCTCATTCCGCAACAAGGTGGTTTCAACTGCAACAACTGTCACGGCATCGGCAAGACGCCCGCTATTCAGCCGTTCGAGGCGCCCGGCATCAACCTGACCGACGCCGCCGTCCGCCTGCGCTACAATTACTACCAGCGCTGGATGCTCGCACCGGATCGCGTTGACGTGACCATGCGCATGCCGGTGTTCGCCGTTGACGGAAAACTGACGCAAATCCGCGAGCCGTTCGACGGCGACGCCCGCAAGCAATTCGACGCGGTATGGCACTACATCCAGACGCTGCCGGAGAAAAAGAAGTGATGGTTGATTCTGTTAGCCGGACGCGCCAGCGACGGATACATCTCAGTCGCCCGGCATGACGAAGAAATCGGCCACCTTGCAGCGAAAGTCGGGCAGCAATTTCAGATCCGCGATTTCTTCATCTCGTTCCAGAACCATCGGCTCTTTGTTCGGCATAAAGATGGTGAGTGTCTCCTCTTCCGGATCGAGCAGCCAGGCCATTGCCACTCCTTTGCGCAGAAATTTGGCGATGCGCTAGAGCATTTTGCCCATGCGATCGTTCGGCGACAGCACCTCGACGATCAACTTCCGCAGACGTTTCGGCCACTTCGTTTCGAGGTCTTTGAATGGTCGCGATTCAAGGAACATCAAATGTCGGGGCCGCGTACGGTGTCGGGATCGTGTTCAAGAACCAGACCCCCATCGTTTGAAAGTACGTAACCCTTCTCTCGCTGCCTAATGTAAGACGACAGGCGGTAGATGCCGTTTGTGCACGTCAGTCCGTGCTTTTCTCCAGGTCGCGACGCTTTTGCCACCTCCCCCGCTTCGAGCTCGAAATGCCGATGGCGATTTCGAGGCTCATTGACGAAGTCGTAAAAATCTTCGGCCGTCATCAGCTTGGTTGCAACGCTCGACATCTCAGTCTCCCTCGATCAGGAATCTCGACCCACACAATTTGCCATGAGCCATTCACAAAATCATGCGTACAAAATCATGAACGCATTATTTTGTATCCATTGTTTTTTTGTGAGAATCGAACCCGCATGAGCCTGTTTGCACGCGACGACATCCTCAAACGACTGAACGCCCAAATCAAAGCGGGCAAGCCGATCATTGGCGGCGGCGCGGGGACCGGCATCTCCGCCAAATGCGCCGAGGCGGGCGGCATCGACCTATTGGTCATCTACAACTCCGGACGGTTTCGCATGGCCGGCCGCGGCTCGCTCTCCGGCATGATGCCTTATGGCGACGCCAACCAGATCGTCATGGACATGGCCCGCGAGGTGTTGCCCGTCGCTCGCAAGACTCCCGTTCTCGCCGGCGTGTGCGGCACCGACCCGTTTCGCATCATGAAACTCTTCCTGCGCGACGTCATTCACGCCGGCTTCTCTGGGGTACAGAACTTTCCGACCGTCGGCCTGTTCGACGGGCAGTTTCGCCAGAACCTCGAAGAAACCGACATGGGCTATGGCCTCGAAGTCGACATGATCCGCGAGGCCCGCGAACTCGGCCTGTTGACGACGCCGTACGCTTTCAACGACGATGAAGCCAAGGCGATGGCAAAGGCCGGCGCCGACATCCTGATCCCGCACATGGGCTTGACGACCAAGGGTTCGATCGGCGCAAAAACGGCCTTGACTCTCGACGACGCGGCCCGGCGCGTGCAATCGATGCACGACGCAGCCAAAAAAGTGAATAAGAAGATACTGGTACTATGCCACGGCGGCCCGATCTCGGAGCCGGAGGACGCACAGTACATTCTCGATCACACCGAAGGGATCGTCGGCTTCTATGGGGCGTCGAGCGTCGAACGCTTACCGACGGAGATTGCGATTACGAATTGCGTGAAGAGGTTTAAGGCGTTGCAGTTTTGATTGGTTCACGTTTGGCGCTCGCCGGGCGCTACGCGAGCGCTCAACGTAAGCCACCGAGGAGATCACCATGCGACATCCCTGGCGATGGATTATCGGCATTTCAACAGTCGCGATCGCCGCCCTGTGGGCGCTGCTTCTGCCGGTCGACATCGCTGAGCCGGCGCAAGACACAATTACACGACCCAAGCTAGTCGTCATGGTTGTCTTCGACCAGATGCGCGGCGACTACATCAAGAAATGGGAGCCGCTCTTCGGCGACGGCGGCTTCAAACGATTGCAGAGCGAAGGGGCATGGTTCACCAACTGCCATTATCCCTATGCGTACACGCTGACGGCAGCGGGGCACACGTCGCTCGTGACGGGCACGACACCGAGCCGGCACGGCGTGATCGCCAATGACTGGTACGATCGCATCCATCGCGAACCGATCGCCTCGACGACGCCGCCCCCGGACGAGCGTGTCAAGGGACCGGGACCGTATCGGCGCAAGGTGGAATCCGTCGGCGATGTCTTGTTGCGCGTGTTGCAAGGCCGAGGCCGAGTCGCATCGCTGTCGATCAAGGAGCGAGCCGCGATTCTGATGGCCGCCCTCCGGGCACAGATTTGCTACTGGTTCAATCCCGCCGATGGCCGCTTCGGAACCTCACGTTTCTATCGCGACGATCCGCATTCATGGGTGACCGCGTTCAACAAAAAGCGCTTCGCCGATCAATGGCTCGCCAAGAACTGGGATCGCTTTCGACCGAATCTGGATTACGTCAAGCACAGCGGACCGGACGACTTCATTTCCGAAGGCACCGGCTACCTCCAAGGGCGAAAATTTCCACACCCGTTCAAAGTTGCGGAGACCGAGGATCCGAAGGAGAATGCGCAGAACTATTACGACGCCGTCACTAACTCGCCGATGGGCAATGACCTGTTGCTGGAATTCGCCAAGGCGACAATCAACGCCGAGAAGCTCGGGCAGAGCGACTCGACCGATCTGCTGTTCATCAGCTTCACGTCGAACGACTACGTGGGTCACACGTGGGGGCCGGATTCCCAGGAGGTCCTCGATGTGACGCTGCGCTCCGACGCGCTGATGAAGGATCTCCTTGGGTTTTTGGACGACAAAGTCGGCAAAGGAAACTACTATCTCGCGATGAGCGCCGATCACGGCGTCTGTCCGCTGCCGGAGTTCGCCGAGAAAGCAGGCAAAACGACGGGGCGCGTCGATCCGGCATTGCTATCGAGCAAGGCTGAGGATTTTCTGAACAAAAGATTCCTCAAAGAGGGCGAAAAGGCGCCATGGCTTGAAGAGCTTCGCCGCTCCACGGCATGGATCTATCTCAACCGCGAAACGATCAAGGAGCTGAAGCTGAAGCATGAAGACGTGGAATCGGCCCTCGCGCGATGGTACGCGGAACAGCCAGGTGTGGCCAAGGCGTTCACGCGCACCGAAATGATGCGCGAGGATACGAAGGAACGGTCGCCGCTGGAGAAACAGATGGGATTGTCGTTTCACCCCGACTGTTCCGGGGACGTGATGCTGGTGCTGAAGCCGTACCATATCTTTTCGCCGCCGAACATTGTCGAGACGCCGAAGAAAAACCCGACGTATCGAGCGACCCATGGAGCGCCGTACGAGTACGACACGCACGTGCCGCTGTTGGTGATGGGCCCGCGAATCGTGCCGGGGGTTCGCGAACAGCGCGTGGCGCCGCAGGCGATGGCGAGCATCCTGGCGGAAGCGCTACGCGTCCCAGCGCCCAAGGATGCGACGTATGCAATACCGATGGGTTTGTTCGGAAAATAAAGTGAGCCAAGCCGCAAGCGAGCGTTGGGATCCGTCCCAATGCCGACGCGTGGACGAAGTTCGCTCGTCGGTTTCGCATCGGTGAGCCGTGCTTGCGGCCAAATCCGAACCGCATACAATACTGATTCGAGATTCGGGGCGCTGGCATCTGGCCCCGTACGGCTGATCCCTGATTCCTCAATCCTGGACTTCAATGGACGCGATAATCGTTCGCTGCGCGAAATGCAAGCATGCGATGAAGTTTTCTGCGGAGAAAGCCGGGAAGAAGGCACGATGCCCGAAGTGTCAGACGATCAACGTCGTGAAAGGCAGCGACGAGGACGAAGCTCAGAAAAAAGAAAAGTCGACGGCCATCGAGCCTGCCCCGGAGGCGGCGCCGCAGGCCGCTTCGCCGGCGCCTGCTCCCGGATCAGATGACGACGCCGGTGGCGCCTACGAAGTCTTTCTCGATCCGGAACTCGAAGAACTTCGCAAGAAACAGGCCGCCGAAGAAGAAGAAGCGGCAAAGAAAAAGAAGAAAGAAAAAAAAGCGCTCCCAACCGTCGCGCGCAAGGTCAAGGCCATCCCCGACGCCGAACTCTGGGCCCGCGTGCGTTTGGGATTGCTGTTCCTTTTCATCGGCACGATCATTTGGGGCGCCTGCCACCTCCTGCAAGGCTCTTATGTCGCTCTGGGCCGAATCGAGTTTCCCGAGTACGCCCAGCTCGTGGCGGCCACGATGGAGTTTCGCGGCAATGATGGCCTCCCCGAGCGCGGCCGGTGGTGGGACATCGACGAGCTCAGCATGTACCTCGGCATGATCGCCGGGCGCGACATCCTCGGCTACGCCAAGGCATGCCTGACCTTGGCGGCGATCCTGTATATCTTCCATGCCGGGTTTTGGATAGCAGGAACGATCATCTGTCTGCCCGTGCCGCGCCGCTTCGGAACGTTCGGGCAACTCGTCACCAGCCTGGTCCTGGCCGGGCTCAATTTCCTGGCGGTGTTCACGTTCAAGATTCTGCCCGTTCTCGGGATCACGGGTTACATCATGGTCCCTTATCTGGTCCCCGAGATCGTACTGACCGAATACAACATCGAGCGATATGTTCCGATTCATCTGATGTGGAGTGCCGCGCCGTTTTGGGAGTCTTTCATCAGCTTGTTCCTGCAATTCGCGTTCTACTTGCAGCCGACGCTCGGAGCGATCTTCATCTGGTCGGTGGGATTGTGCATCAAGGAAGAAGAAATTGCGGAAGGCGGCAAGGGACTGATGCAATTGAGCCTGGGCACGTTTTTCGTTTTCTTCGCATTTCACATGCTCAGCATGTGCGGCGCATCGGGGGTTATGGTCATTGTTTTGCGCCTCTTTTATACGCTCTGGTACTTCTTCTTGATTCTGTTCATTCTGCAATACGCCATGCTGATCATGAAAACCCGCGCGGTGCTATATGAAAAGATTCATCCCAAGCATGAATTGATCGAAGGCGAGGACGAAAAGGACTAGCGGTTCGAACCCGAAATGCAGTGTGCGCGAAACGCACCGAGGATTCGGAATGATCAGCCCGGAATTGCTCGAAATCTTGCGTTGTCCGCTCAAGCCCGGCGACGCGAAGCTGCGGCTTGTCGGCGATTGCCTGGAGTGCGAGCGATGCGCCCTGCGATTCTTGATCAAGGATGGGTTCCCGGTCCTCGTCATCGAGGAGGCACTGCTGCCAAGCGGCTGCGAAAGTCTCGGCGATTTGCCGTGCCAGAAGGAAGAAGCCGAGAACGAGGCTGCCGCGGGGACCTTTCAGATACATCCCCGGAACACGGGGATGGAGCGTGGCGAGATCCACGGAGCGTCCGAATGAGAGTGCTCCGGGGTGGTCGCTGCTGGTACGCTCTCATCTCACTTTAGCGGGATACGGTTGCTTTCTTCCATTTTCGCACGGAGGTGGCTGAAGTAGTCGCGAAGATCGGGCTGCGAGACGCCGCAGCTCGAGCAGCCGCCGGTCTCGCACGTGCTGCATCCGCCGCCGCCGTCGGTGCGTCCGCAGTCTGGCTTTCCACACCCGCCATGGCCATCATGTTCGTCGGTTCGTGGACCAGCGAGATTCTCGAAGCGGATGCTTACGGTGAACCGGGCTTCGAGCTCATGCGCGAGTTGCTCGGTATTCGCCGGGTCCCCGACGAATTGCACGATGGCGTGTTGGCCGTCCAGGAGCACATCGACGTCGAGAAGTTCTATCGCCAAACCCAGATTATTCGCTCGATCGCGGCTGCAGGTGAAGATGGCCTGAGCGCGAACCGACAGCTCTGCGATGTGAGCGCGGTCCGCATCGCCGAGAACGCGGACCAGGATGCCGGAGGACGAGACGCCGAGCAAGCGGGCCTGGCGAATCGATGCGCGGCAAAGGACCGTGCCGACCTCGAGGCCTCGCGACGTTTGCACGGCGACTTTGTCATTGCGGCGAAGGCGAAGCGGTTCGTCGGACGCGAAAACTCCTAAGGCCCCGCACTTGCCGAAGGCGACGACGAATTGATCGTGGGCGTCGGCATCGTCGACGGCACACGAAACGCCAGCGGGTAGCGGCCCTGCCACGGCGGACAGGTCGATCGGAGCGGGAACGGCGCTCATGGCAGCCCCAGCGTTTCGCGCATGATCTGATCGTAGGTGGCGCAATCTTTGTCGGTGCTCAGGTCAAGGCGCATCTCGTTGATGACCTTCACGCTGAGGTTTTTCAGCCAATAATCCCAGCAGGCGGCGCAGACCTGGGTGTGGATTTGTCTGCCGACCTCGTCGTTCATCGGCGGCACGGGCAGTTGTTGCGCGAATCCGCCTTCCATGCAACCGGGGCGCAAGCATCGAAAGGTTCCTGGTCCCCCCGCCATCGGTCGCGAAGAAATCGTCTGCGTTTGCGGCGGCGTTTCGCCCAGGCCGACGAGCAACTTGGCCATCTCGTCGCGCGGGATGTTGTCGCCGCGCTGGTCGGCCACGGCGAACCCGTCTCGCAACGCCCTGACGGCGTCGTCGCGCTTCCCCAGTTTGATCAGCGACGCGCCCAGAAGCTGGTACACCTTGGAGAACTGTGGACTCAACTCCAGAGTGCGCCGAAACGACTTGACGGCTTCCTCGTGTTGCCCATCTTCCATCAGCAGTTGACCAAGCCGATAATGCCCGAGTTCGTTGTCGGGATCGTCATTGGCCATCTTGCGAAACTGAGTGATCTTTTCTTGCAACGCATTCATTAGGGGGAGCTCTCTCAAATTGGAGGTTTAGCCGCGGACTTTTGGACCGCGCGGGCCAGAATCCCGCGGCTAAACAAACAAACGTTACTTGCCGTAAGCGCCTACGTCGATCACCGTAAGCGGAAAGCGCAGCTCGATCGTCTTCTTGGCGTTTTTGTCGGTCGCCGTCACTTCAATCGTGAATCGACCTGTGCGATTCAACTCGATCGGAAACGCCACCGGAACCAGGTTCAACGTCTTCAAATTGATTCCGTCGGGCAGATCGCGCGGCAATGCCATCGTCAGCGGCTTCTCGGTGACCGGCTTCATCTTGTCATCCAGAATGCGCAGCGTGACTTCGCCGTTGGGGATGCCATCTTTGTTCAGGGTCAAGCCGACCATTTTGAAGTTCATTACGTAGGGCAAGCGAAGGACGCCGACGGTCTGGGCGCTGACGTCGATCATGCCGAAGCCTTCCGGGAGCACCGTGATCGGATAGTCGAATGCCTTGGCGTCCTTGCCGATCTTGTCGTGGATGGTGAGGCGAATGGTGTATTCGCCGGGTGGTTGTTTACCGATGTTGACGTGGAGATCGCCGGGCATGGCGCCGCCGCCGAGCGCGGGGATGGCGTCGGTGGTGACCGGATCCTTGAAGAAGACCTTGCCCTTGGCATCGAGAAGCTCAAGGGTAGTCTCGTAGTTGACCTTCTTTGTCTTGGGATCGGCGACCAGCCCTTCGATGTCGTAGGTGATCCACAGCTTGTCGCCCGGCAGGCATTCGGCTTTGCCGACGCGAGTGGCGCCGAACGGGCCATAGCAAGGGCGGGGGTTCTTAATCTCCACCGCCAAGCCTAGGTCGGCGGTGATGCCAAGAAGAAACAAGGCGGCAACACACAGACGATTCATGAGGGCCTCCACAGAATCGGTAGGAAACCGAAGATTGGGTACACGCGGCGTCACTTTCATTCTGCCCGCCGAGCGGCTCAAAGGCCAGTGCAAAATGCTTGAATCGAAGCTGTCACATCGGTCAAAGGAACGCGTATCATAATATAGAGACAACCATTTCTTGGAGGAACTGTCGAATGTCCAAAAAATCCCGGCCCTGCGAAATCTGCATGAAACCGATCGAGCCCCAGCGCCTGGAGGCGACGCCCGAAACCCGACTCTGCAAGGAGCACGCGGAAAAAATCGAGAAGCACGTCGGCGAGTTCATCCGCGTCGTCAGCCATGAGCGAACCTCCAAGGCCGGCAGCCTCAAGAAAAACTACGGCGGCGTCAACACCAGCCGCAAACGCAATCAAGCCGCCATCGAGAAACTCAAAGACGAGTTCGACGAAGAGAAATGGCAGCAAAAGCCGGTGTAACGCCCGGTTTTTTTTTCGAAATCCCTTGATCGCCCGTCTGCGTCCTGTTAATATCCAAATATCGGGTCATGCTATCGTGGCGTGACGGGGCTAAAGCCTGCAGGCGGCTGACACTGGTAGCCGGCGGCCTCCAGGGTGGCGCTCGTGAAAGGAGGTGGTCAGTGAGTAGTGGTAACCAGAGGTGGCTGCTCAGATAGCAGCCGACGGGCTGCCGTCGGATGCAGCCACATTTTGTAAGGAGCCGCGGCGCGTATCTCGCCGCGGCTCCTCTTGTTTTCATGGCAAGGCGGCATACAAGTTTGGGTGTCGTTCCTGAAACCCTCAACGGGATGCTCGTATGCAATGCCACGTCGTAGTCAGCGGGCTAGTCGCCGTCGCCATTGGTTTCGCGATCATTCGGTCGAATGACGGGCTTGCGCAGGATGCCGCGATCGAAAAACAAGTCAAGGCACTCTACGATCAAGGAATGGCGCTGCGTAAGGCGGGCAAGCTTGTCGAATCGATCCCGTACTTCGAGAAAGCCGCTGACCTGGCTCAGAGAGCCTTCGACGACAAATCGGAAACTCCCGCACAAATCGACGCGCACGCTGGAAACGCCAACTATAGCGCTGGCAAGCTGCGCGCGGCGGAGATCTACTTTCGCCGCAGCTTGAAACGTTACGAGGCGGTACTTTCTAAAGACGACGTTCGCTTGGCGCGCGCTCTGAACAGTCTCGGTATCACGTTGAGCGGGCTCGGCCAATACCAGGAAGCGGAGGCGCTCGAGACGCGCGGCTCGGCGATCTATCAAGCCAAGCTGCCCAAGAACGACCTTACGCTCGCCCTCGCTCACAGCAATCTCGGCATGCTCTATTTCAAAATGGCGCGTTTCGAAAACGCCGAGGCAAACCTCAAGCAGACGCTGGAGATTCGCGAGCTTCGGCAAGGCAAGGAGCACATCGACCTCGCCGTCCCCTTGGACGGGCTTTCCGCGGTGTGCCATGAAATGGGGGATCGTCGGAATGCCGAGGTCTATGTTCGGCGCAGCCTCGAGATTCGTCGCAAAACGCTCGGCGAGGATCATGTTGCGGTGGCGGACAGTCTCAACATGCTGGGGCTGGTGTGCGGCGAGCTGGGCAGAATTGCCGAGGCGGACAAACATCTGCGGCGTGCTCTGGCCCTGCGCGAGAAACACTTGAGCAAGGATGATCCCAAGATTGCTACGGTCCTAAGCAATCTCGGCCTTCTTTTCCTTGGCACGGAGCGTGAGGCCGAAGCTGAATCCCGCTTGCGCGGTGCCTTGGCCATCTATGAGAAGGCGTTCGGCCCCAGCCATCCTCACATCGCGACCACGCTCAATAATCTTGGCATGGTCATGCTCAACACGGGGCAGGAGCGGGAAGCCGAGCGACTCTGGCGGCGCGCCCTGGAGGTTCAGGAGCGAGCGTTGGGCAAGGAGCATCCGCACAACGCTTCGACATTGACGAATCTAGCCGGAGTTCTGCGCGATTCTGGTCGCTCTGAAGAAGCCGAGGCCATGCTTCGACGTGCGGTGGCGATCCTGGAAAAAGCGATGGGCGAACATCACCGCGACGTCGCCACAGCGCTGAACAACCTCGCGCTCCTTTATCGCGATACGAAACGCCTCGACACCGCCGAGCAGACCCTTGTCCGCGTGCTGAAAATGCAGGAGGCCGCCTTCAGCAAGAACCACGCGCGCGTTGCAGGCACGCGAGCCAACCTGGCAACGGTTTATCGGCGGCAGGGGAAACTCGAAACGGCCGAGGCCGAGACCCCTGAGGCAGTGCGGATTTTCAAGACCGACCCCTTCGTCGACAAAGCCAAGCTCTCGGCAAGCCTCCAAGATCACGCGGAGTTGCTGCACGCCCTGAAACGCAATCGCGACGCCCTGGTAGCTCATGAACAATCGCTGACGCTGCAACTTGCGGAATTGAATCGCATCCTGGCGAGGGGCAGCGAAGCGAGCATGAGTTCTTATCTGGAAACCAAAACCGGCCTGTTGCCAATCCTGCTCAATCTCGTCGCGCAATCCGACCACGACGCATCGGCCGAGGCGACGTTCACCTGGACATTGCGCTTCAAAGGGGCCGGCTTCGACACATTATGCCGGCTGCGCCAGATCGAGCAGATCTCCTCGGGCGACGCGGACCTGGAGGAAAAGCTGAGCCGATACCGAGCCCAGCGGAAACTACTCGCCAAGTTTACCGTGAACCCACCGGAAGGCCTAAGTTCAAAGCGGGTCGAGAAGGTGCTTGACGAAATGCGAAGCGCCATTTCACAGCTTGAGCAGGATGTGAACCGCACACTCGCACGCAAAGCACCCGAGTTGCTTGCCGAGCGGACGAGCATCACCGCCGACGCCATTAGGCGCAAGCTTGGCCCCGGAGATTGCTTGATCGAATTCTGCCGCGCTCCGTTGCGGGAGTTCTCGAAAGGAGAATGGCTCGATCCGCACTACTTCGCCTTCGTCGTGACGGCCGACGGGCCGATTCGCATGATCGACCTGGGACGAGCCGACAAGATGGAGGCTGGCGTCGAGGCCGTGCGCACGGAATTCACCGATTTTCAGGAGAAGCTCCGCAAATGCGAGACGGTCGCCGAGGCTCGCGACTTGGAGAGGGCGGGGGAGAAACGCTTCAAGACCCAGGGCACGGCGATGTATCGTCGTTTGATTGCGCCGCTGGACACAGCCATCGGCAAAAAGGCACGCCTACTCATCGCCCCGGATAGCGCACTTCATCGGCTTCCTTTCGAATCGCTTGTGGACGGCGACGGGAAATATGTCATCGAGCGATTTGAAATCGCCTATCTGTCCACGGGGCGGGACCTACTGCGTACTCCGGTGAAACCCGCTCCCGGCACCGTCGTCATCGCAGGGCCCGATTTTAAGCTCAGCGCCGCCGAACGCTCGGCACGAGTCGACAAACTGCTTCCCATGAAGGCGTCGGCCATTGCTTCGGGCAAAGCGGCGTCGCCCCAATTGCGAAGCGCAGGCTGGAAGGCGTTGCCCGGCGCCGCAGCGGAAGCCAAGGATATCGTCCTTGCGCTGAAGGCGAGCCGGTATCATCCGGTCAGGACCTACGTCGGCCCCGAAGCCCTGGAAGAAGTCCTCAAGGCGATGCCCTCGCGGCGCATACTTCATCTCGCAACGCATGGATTCTATCTCGACCGCGAACCGGCAGCGCCCGATGCCAACGACGGCGTCGGCTCCGGCGCCGCTCGAGCTAGGCTCAAACAAGCCGACAATCCTCTGTTGAGGTCTGGCATCGTGCTGGCCGGCGCCAACACGGTCGGGAACAAAGACGCCGCCGACCGAGTCGAAGACGGTTGGGGCACAGCCGAGGAGATTGCCCTGTTAAACCTCCGTGGCACGGACCTCGTTGTCTTGAGCGCCTGCCAGACAGGGCTCGGAGACATCAAGTCCGGCGAGGGAGTCTATGGACTACGCCGAGCGTTCATCCAGGCGGGAGCGCGCACACTCGTGACGAGCCTGTTCGAGGTCCCCGACGCCGAAACGCGCGAACTGATGCAGCATTTCTACGCCGGCATCAATCGCAATGAAGGAAAGCTACGCGCTCTGGATTCCGCAAGGCGGAATGTCCTGGCGGAACGCCGAAAGTCCATCGGCGCCGCTCATCCATTCTTCTGGGCCAGCTTCGTCCTCATCGGCGATCCGGATTAGTCGGACGTGGCTAACTTGCCTCTCGATCACGGCGTTACCTTCTTTCAATCCCCGCGTGCATGGTGCACATAGCTTTTCACTGCCACGTCTTGTCATGTTGCCGATTGCACATATGTTTTCTGTATGCATCCGATTACCCCCACAAAAGTAGCTTCCGTCGGCGTGGCCTGCGCGTTTGGCTACTTTTTTTCGTTCTGGTATTACTCCCCCGACGAGCGGGTTTCAGGAGTGCGGATGGCTCATGCGTGATTGAGCGTGAATCTGGCAACCCCCTGAAACCTGCTGGTTTCAGGGGGTTTTTCTTTTTTTGGTCCGTTGTCCGACGTTCGCGGCAACGGTTCTTCACCTGACGAGCCGGGAGCGTACGCGACCGGAGGAGTTAACACAATGATCGTCGTCATGAAACCGGGCGCCACGCAAAAACAGATCGACCACGTCGTCGAGTTGATCGAGGACCTTGGCCTGAAAAGCCACATCATCCAAGGAACCGACCGCACCGTCGTGGCCGCCCTGGGCGAAAAACGCGACGGGGCTAAACAAGCGCTCGAAACGGGAGATGGCGTGGAAAAAGTCATGCCGATTCTGGCCCCCTACAAGATGGCCAGCACGGAGGTCAAAAAGGAACCGACCTGCGTCGAAGTCCTCAAACTGAAGGTCGGCGCGGGCAAGATCGGCGTCATCGCGGGGCCGTGCTCGGTCGAATCGCGTGAGCAGATCCTCGAAGTCGCTCGAGCCGTGCGCGAAGCCGGCGCGACGGCGCTGCGCGGCGGCGCGTTCAAGCCGCGCACCAGCCCGTACAGCTTCCAGGGGCTGAAGGAAAAGGGGCTCCAGCTTTTGGCCGAGGCTCGCGATGCCACTGGCCTCGCCATCGTTACCGAAGTGATGGCCCCCGAGCACGTGTCGCTCTTGGCCCAGTACACCGACATCATGCAGGTCGGCGCTCGCAACATGCAGAACTACCCACTTCTCGAAGCCGTCGGCGAATCGGGCAAGCCGGTCCTGCTCAAGCGCGGGCCGAGCGCCACCATGGACGAATTCCTTCTGGCCGCCGAGTACATCCTCAAAACCGGCAATGCCAACGTGATGCTGTGCGAACGAGGCATCCGCACTTTCGAGGACCACACGCGCTTCACGTTGCCGCTCGCCACGGTGCCGTACCTGCATCAAACAACGCACCTGCCGGTTGTCGTCGATCCGAGCCACGGGACGGGCAAGGCGAGTCTCGTGACGCCGATGGCCGTCGCGTCCATCGCCGCCGGCGCCGACGGCTTGATCATCGAAGTGCATCCGAATCCCGAGAAAGCGATGAGCGACGGCTACCAGTCGCTCACCCCCGCCGCCTTCCGCGAGATGATGGCTGAGTGCCGCAAAATCGCGACGGCGCTGGGGAAGAAGATGTGATTCGCCGC